>CAIYNT010000205.1 GCA_903927605.1 uncultured Holophagaceae bacterium | reverse complement strand
GCTCCACCGCCTGCGCCAGGCCTTCCTGCGCGTGGCGGATTTCAGCCTCTGGCAGTAGAAAAATCAACAACGAAGACCACGAAGACCACGAAAACAGCTCATTCTCTTACCTCGTGGTCTTCCCGTCTTCGTGGTTCAGCTATTTTTGAGGTTCCCATGCACCACGAACGCATCGCGATCATCGACTACGGCAGCCAGTACACGCGACTCATCACCCGGCGGCTGCGGGAGTTGGGAGCCTTCGGCCTAGTCTACAACAGCGGTGCCACGGCGGCGGAGATCGGCGGCGCGGACCTGAAGGGCGTGATCCTTTCGGGCGGGCCGAACTCGGTGCTGGAGCCGGGTGCGCCGGACTTGGACCCGGCCATCCTGGACCTGGGCGTGCCCATCCTGGGCATCTGCTACGGCCAGCAGCTGCTGGCCCGCAACCTGGGCGGCCGGCTGCACCGCTCCACCAGCCGCGAGTATGGCAAGGCCGAGATCGAGGCCAGTCCCGAGGGCTCCATGCTGTTCAACGGCCTGCCCCACCAGCAGGTGGTGTGGATGAGCCACGGTGATCATGTGGAAGAGGCGCCGGCAGGTTTCTCCGTGACCGCTAGGACCCCCACGGTACCCGTGGCGGCCATGGAGCACGCGGCCCGGGGCATCTACGCCATCCAGTTCCACCCCGAGGTCACCCACAGCTCCCAGGGCATGCCCCTGCTGCTCAATTTCCTCAAGTGCTGCGGCATGGTCCTGGACTGGAACGCAGGCAACTTCATCGACGAGAAGGTGAAGGCCATCCGCGCTCAGGTCGGAAAGGGTACCGTAGTGCTGGGTCTCAGTGGCGGCGTGGACAGCAGCGTGGCGGCTCTGCTGCTCCACCGGGCCATCGGCCAGCAGCTCACCTGCGTATTCGTGGATCATGGCCTCATGCGCAAGGACGAGATGAAGCAGGTGCAGGCCTACTTCGCGCCCTTTGAGCTGAACGTGATCTGGGTGGATGCCTCAAATGAATTCCTCGGGGCCCTGGCGGGCGTGACGGATCCCGAGCAGAAGCGGAAGATCATCGGCGGCAAGTTCATCGAGGTCTTCGAGCGCGAGGCGGGCAAGGTGAAGGCTGATCTCCTGGGCCAGGGCACCACCTACCCCGACGTGATCGAAAGCAGCGGCATCGGCGGCGCTATCCTGGTGAAGTCCCATCACAACGTGGGCGGGCTGCCGGACCGCATGAAGCTGCAATTGGTGGAACCTCTCCGCGAGCTGTTCAAGGACGAGGTGCGGGCCACAGGCCTTGCCCTGGGCCTGCCCGAGGAGATGAACCAGCGGCACCCCTTTCCAGGGCCGGGACTGGCCGTGCGTCTGCCCGGCGCCATCACTCGCGACCGGGCGACGATCCTCCAGAATGCCGATGCCATCTTCCTCCAGGAACTGCGGGAGAGCGGCTGGTATGGCCGTACTAGCCAGGCCTTTGCCGTGCTGCTGCCGGTACAGACCGTGGGCATCATGGGCGACGAACGCACCTTCGAGTGGATGTGCGCCCTGCGGGCCGTGACCAGCGAGGACTTCATGACCGCCGACTGGGCGCGGCTTCCGCACGAATTGCTGGACCGCATCGCCCAACGAATTGTGCGCGAGGTCCGGGGCATCAACCGGGTGGTCTTCGACATCACCAGCAAGCCACCCGCGACCATCGAGTACGAGTAGTGGCCAAGCGCAACGAACCCGTCCGCAAGTCGGTGAAGGACACGCTGGAGGATTTGCTGGCGGGGCACCGGGAGGCGGCCTTCAGCGGGCCGGAATCAGCGCTGAAATACCTGCGTCGAACGTTTGAGGGGCAGGGCAGTCTGCCCAATGCGGTGAAGGCCGTCGCCCACGACCTGAGTGCGGAATCCCAGGCCCAATGCGGGCAGTGGGAGGCCTGCGTGGATTCAGTGCATCAGGTGCTTGGCTACCTGCCGGAGCTGGAGGCGGCCTTCCCCCATGAGTACCGGCGGATGCTGGAAGGACTGGCCTGCTTTGAACGCGGCATCCAGGCCCACAGCGAGCTGGGTGACTTCCATGGGGCGCTGGCGCTCTGCGAGCGGGCCATCGCCCTGGGTCTAGGTGCGCATTACAGGGCTAAGCGTGATTCTCTTGAGTGGGCCCGGTGACGCATCCTGACTTGGGCACATCCTGTGCCCTCGCCCGCGAACGCGGATGCGGGTCACGAGTTGTCGCTGCCCAGGCAGCGTTCCGAGTGGGGACCCGCACCGCTGAGCATCACACGGGCGGCAATGACCCTGCGGGCCATTCCGTCCTATTCGCCAATTCTGGCGAATAGTGGAGTGGGCCCTCTGAGTGGTGAGGGTAAGGAATTGTATAAGGCTCTTTCGTCAATGATTTCCCAGGAGTTTTCTGCCTGTGCGATGATCTGAGCGTACTGCCATCCAACATGCAAACCGTTAAGGATGCATTCGGGGAGTCCATGGCCGGTGAAATCCAGGTGGTGCCAGAACAGGTGAGCATCCTCATCGTGGACGATGTGTCCCTGATCCGCCTGTCGCTGAAGCACATCCTGACGAAATCGGGCTACCGTTGCCGCGAGGCGGGGGATGTGGCAGGCGCCCTGGCCGTGCTGGATGAGGACACCATCGATCTGGTGCTATGCGACATCCAGATGCCAGGGGCCTCGGGACTGGATCTCGTGAAGGCCATCCAGCCGCGCATTCCCGATACGTCGGTGGTGATGGTCAGCTCCCTGGAGGGTGCGGACACGGCCATCGAGTGCCTGCAGCAGGGAGCCTTCGGCTATGTGCTGAAGCCCTACCAACCCCGGGAGATCCTGGTGCAGGTGAATGGGGCCCTGCGTCGGCGGATGCTGGAGATCGCCTTCCGGGACCGGGAGGCCGAACTGGCGAAGAAGGTGCGCGAGCAAACGGTAGAGATCCGGGATTCCCGCGAGGAGATCGCCCTCCGGCTCATTGCCGCCAGCGAGCACCGCGACAACGAAACCGGCATGCACGTCCGCCGCATCGGCCTCTATGCCGCGGAGATGGCCCGTCTCCTGGGCTGGGAGCAGCAGCGCGTGGATACCATCCAGTCTGCTGCCCCCATGCATGACATTGGCAAGATCGGCGTGCCGGACGCGATCCTCCAGAAGCCCAGCGCTCTCACCGAGGACGAGTGGGTGGTCATGAAGCGGCATACGACCATGGGCGCCACCATCCTCAAGGGCTCCACGGTGCCCTTCATCCAGATGGGCGCCTGCATCGCGAATGGTCATCACGAGAAATGGGATGGGACCGGTTACCCCAGGGGTCTGAAAGGTGAGGAGATCCCATTGGGGGCCAGGATCACGGCCCTGGTGGATGTCTATGATGCGGTCAGCAACCGCCGCCACTACAAGGAGGCCTGGCCCGAGAATCAGGTGGTGGCACTGATTCGCGAGGGCAGCGGCGGGCACTTCGACCCAAACCTGGTGGGGCTCTTCCTGACCAACCTGGAGCGTTTCCGCGCCATCCTCTCTGAAAACCCGGACGAGCCCCACGACGAGGATTCCGGGATCTGAGCTAGGTGTAGCCTGTTGGCGGAGGCCGCCATGAAGCTCACCGACTACCGCACCCTCGGACACTCGGGCCTGCGGGTCAGCCCGCTCTGCCTGGGCACCATGACCTTCGGCTCCGACTGGGGCTGGGGCGCCGACGTGGCCGCAAGCTGCGCCATGCTGGACCGCTACCTGGAAGCCGGGGGCAATTTCATCGACTCGGCCAACATCTATACGAAGGGCCACAGCGAAGTGATCCTGGGCGACTATTTCGCCGAGCGTGGGGGCCGCGACCGGGCCGTACTGGCCACCAAGTTCTGCGGCAGCCTCCACCGAGGCGATCCCAACGCGGGCGGGGCGGGGCGCAAGGCCATTCAGCAGCAGCTGGAGCAGAGCCTGCGACGCCTGCGCACGGACTGCGTGGACCTCTACTGGATGCACTTCGACGATCCCCACACGCCCATCGGCGAAACCATGCGCGTCCTGGATGACCTGGTGAAGGCCGGCAAGGTGCGCTACCTGGGTGTGTCAGACACGCCGGCCTGGAAGGTCGTGCAGGGGCAGATCGAGGCTCAGTTCCGGGGCTGGTCGCCCTTTGTGGCGTTGCAGATCGAGTACTCGCTCATCGAACGCACGGTGGAGCATGACCTGCTGCCCATGGCCCGGGCGAACGGGCTTGGGGTCACGCCCTGGTCCCCGCTTAAGGGTGGTCTGCTCACGGGCAAGTACGGGCGGAATCGGCAGCCGCAGGGGGAAGGCCGCCATGTGCCTGGTGTATCGAAGAGCCTGACCGAACGCAACTACACCATCATCGACGCCGCCGATGCCGTGGCTACTGAACTCGGCAGCGGTGTGGCCCAGGTGGCCCTGGCCTGGGTGCTGGCGCGGCCTGGCGTGGCCAGCCCCATCCTGGGTGCGCGCACTCTGGCCCAGCTCGAAGGGAACCTACAGGCCCTGGATCTGCAGCTGCCTGCGGAGCTGGTCGCGCGCCTGGACGCCGCCAGCGAGCCAGCACCCATCTTCCCCCATGGCTTCCTGGCCAACACGAGGCACGTGATGCAAAGCGGCGCCACCATCAACGGCGTGGCCTCGGATCCCTGGGCCCTGGCCCCCGCATCGGACCAGGAACGTTGGTGAAAAAACTCGCCGGGAAAGTCCCGGCGAGTTTGGAGAAAAGCGTGGATCGTGCCCTAGGCCTCTATGGGATCGGCCGTGTGCGCGTCGTCGGCCTTGCGGCCCTTCGTGATGGTGAATTCGCCGAGCATCATGGGCACCGCGGCCTTCAGCATGAAGGTGAAGACCAGGGCGCCCAGGGAGAAGACGCCCGCGGCCACAGTGATTTCCGTGAGGGAGGGCCGGTAGACATAGATCTCGCCGAGGGTGTCGGGCGTGAGGCCGGGAATGATGAGGCCCATGCCCTTCTCGATATAGACGCTGGAATAGATCAGCACGCAGCCGATATTGAGCGTCGTCCAGTTCATCCTCGTCTTGGGGATGAGGAAGAGCAGGAAGGCGATGAACCCCGTGAGGATCGAAGCCCAGGCGAAGGGCACCAGGGTGTTGTAATGGACGCCGTTCTTTTCAATCCCGAACAACAGGTACTGGAAATAGATCATGTGCTCGGTGCCCGAGTAGAGTTCCTTGAAGGACTCGGCCGCCGTCAGGAAGAGGTTGAAGCCCATGGTGTAGGCCATGAGTTCAGCGATCTTGAAGATGGCCTCGTCGGTGATCTTCAGCCGGGTGGTCCGGCGGAGCACCTGCAGGAGAATGAGCAGGACTGCGGGTCCCGAGCAGAATGCGGAGGCCAGGAAGCGCGGGGCGAGGATGGCCGAGTTCCAGAAGGGACGCGCGGCCAGGCCGTTGTAGAGGTAGGCGGTGACGGTGTGGATGCTGACGGCCATGGGGATGGACAGGAGCACCAGGGGCAGCACCAGGGCCTTGTTGTAGTGCTTCTCCACATAGGCGCTGAAGAGCAGGTAGGTCACCACGAACCAGTTCAGCAACAGGTAGAGGTTCAGGACGATCACGTCCCAGGCCAGCATGGAACTGGGCCAGTTCAGGCGGCCCACCAGGGGCATGATGTGCCAGAACCGGTCCGGGCGGCCGATATCCACCATGACGAAGCAGAGGCACATGACGAGGGCGGTGATGGCCAGCATCTCGCCGAGGATTGTGATCTCCTTGATGGGGGCCCAGTCGTAGATGTAGGCCGGGATCACCAGCATGATCGAGGCCGCGGCGACGCCCACCAGGAAGGTGAAGTTGCCGATATAGAAGCCCCAGGAGACCTGGTCCCGCATGTTGGTGACGATCAGGCCGTTCCGCATCTGCCCGGTATAGGCGATGACTCCCATGGCGATGAGCAGCAGAAGGAACCCGATCCAGGCGTAGTAGAGCCGACTACCCCGGAGCAGCATCAGCCCCACGGTGTCCAGGATGAATCGCTTGAAGTTCAGCAGAATAGTCATGGCCTCACACCCCGTAGAAGTAGAAGAAGGTGGGTTGGGTGTTCAGGTCTTCCTTGAACTTGAAGACGCGCTTGGTCTCCAGCACCTGCCGGATCTCGCTCTTGGCATCCAGGAGGTTGCCGAACTTGCGGGAGCCCGTCGGGCAGATCTCCACGCAGGCGGGATAGAGTCCCTTGCGGGTGCGCTGGATGCAGAAGGTGCACTTCTCGACCACACCCTTGGGACGCGGCCGATTGCCCAGGTAGTGAGTGGCGGGATTCACATCCGCGCTGTCGAGGTGCGGCTCACCCCAGTTGAAGTGGCGGGCGCCATAGGGGCAGGCTGCCATGCAGTAGCGGCAGCCGATGCACCAGTTGTAGTCCACCACCACGATGCCGTCCTTCTCCTTCCAGGTCGCGCCCACAGGGCAGACCTTCACGCAGGGTGGTCGCTTGCACTGCTGGCACTGCACGGGCATGTAGAAGTGGCTTTCGCGGGGTACTTCTTCGGGGTTATAGTACTGCTCCGCATGCTGGATGTTGACGCCTTCCTCCTTGTCCATTTCGAGAACACGGATCCACTGGATCTGCGGGTCCCGCGACTGGTTGTTCTCCTTCACGCAGGCGTAGACGCAGCGGCGGCAGCCGATGCAGCGGCTGAGATCCAGCGCGTAGCCGAAGATCACGCCGGGCATGGGCGGCTCATTGCCCACCTTCACGGCCTTGTGGTACTTCTCCTCGTACTCGTGCTCCAGGCGGGCGATGATGGTCTGGAGTTCTTCCTTGGAGAGTTCCCGGAAGTTGTGCTGGAGGAACTCCTCCTTGCTGAGCTTGCCGCAACCGGTGAGGGCCATGGCCACCGTGGCCACGGCGGTGCCCAGGAACTCGCGGCGGCTGCCGCAGGCACTGGGTTCATCAGCTCCTGCTGGGAGTTGGATGGGTTTCATGTCCGTCATCGGGCATCCCCTTTCTTCAGCTTGATGTCTTCGGGTCGGATGGGCGGCGGCATGGGTTTCAAAGGGGCAAAATGCGGCGAGTGGGGATTGTGGCAGTTGACACAGAGCAGGTACTGTTTCTGCCCGTTCCAACTGCCCGTGCGCTTGCCGTGGATGCCCAGGCGCCAGTCCCGCAGCTTGTCGCCGTGGCACTGGCCGCAGAGCAGGTAGGAAGCGTTGAAGGACACCTTCTCCCCACTGGCGAGGTGGAGGAAGTCGCGGTTGTTGGCATCGTGGCAGTCCAGGCACCAGCGGGTCTTGGGGCCGTGGTGGAGCTGCTCCTGGACCTCACTGTGCATGGCCAGATCCCGGCGGCGGGTGTCCACCTTCAGCTGCTTACCGTCATGGCAGGAGGTGCAGGGGAAGATGCCCTCCGTGAAGGGCGGCTTGGGCACCTCGATGCCTTCTGGGGCGACAACCTCGCCCTTGTTCTCGGGCGGGTTCGCGAAGGCGGGCGCCGTCAGAAGAAGCAGGATCAAGCCCGCGAATCGGATCGGGCGTGTGTTCATGGATGGACCTCCGGCTTGAGTGGATTCGGTTCATGGCCTCGATCTTGGGGGCTGGAAGCCTTCAGCAGGCGGGGAGCGAGCATGAGCGTGATGCCGTAGCACATGAATCCGAGGAAGAGGGTCAGGGGCCGTCCCACGGCCATGTCCTCGAAGAGGAACTTCAGGGCGGTGATGATCAGCAGGGGATAGACCAGCCAGCGCAACTCCAGCACCGGGAACCTCCGGCCGCACCAGGCCAGCAGGATGGCCAGGGCGGACAGCACTCCGGTGCGGACCGCGGCGAGGGTGCCGGGATCCGCCGATCCTGAGGAGGAAGCGGCGCAGCAGACTTGAATGGCCAGGGCGCCGATACCCCCGGCGGCCCCGGCGCCCAGCACCAGGATCAGAGGGCGGACTGTGGCCGAGAGAGCAGCGGAGGGTCGATGCCCAATGAACAGGGCCACGGCCAGGACCAGGGAGGCCAAGCTGAGAAGGCCCGGCAGGGACAGGAATGTGGCTGCTCCCAGGGGAACCAGGAAGGCCCGAAAGGACCAGGCGGCCAGACCGCTTGCCACGGCGGAGGCCAAGAGGAAGAGGCTACTCTGGAGGATCAGCACGGGTCGCTGCACCCGCAGGCCCACCAGCATGGCCCCCAGTCCCAGGACGCCGCAAAGGGGGCCGAAGAGGGCCAGGGGAAGCACCAGCGGACCCCCCAGCAGCAGGAAGCTGAGCGCCAGGAAGGTGAAGAAGCGGAAGCTCGTCCTGGTTCCCGGCAAGTCCTTCCTGAAGGGCAAGGCGGCGGCATAGCTACCGATGCCTGCCAGTGAACAGCCCGCGCCGAGCAGTCCTGCGCCGGAGCCCGAGGCCAGAGCGACCCGGAGGGCGCCTCCATAGCCCAGCAGCAGGACCAGGACGGTCTGGATGGCCTCGAAGGTAGTCACGGTGCTTCGTTGCCTGAGCAGGCGCAGGGCGAAGCTGCCGAGGTAGAACAGGGCCAAGGCAACCGCGAACACCATGGCCCAGCCCGCTGAGATGCTGCGATAGGCCTCGGGAATCCCCCCCGGCCAGGCGGCCAGTGAGGTGAGGATGAGGACGCCCAGATCTGCCGCGAGCGCGGTGGGCCAGCGGAGCCCCGGCCACCGGCGCCCCTCGGTGAGCCAGAACGTTCCGATGCCGAGAATCAGGAACACCACCAGGAAAGGCTCGACGGAGCGGCGGGAGGACATGAGGGCCAGGCCCGAAACCAGCGAGGCGAACGTGGCAGTCCAGATGATGGGTCGGAGATCCTGCCGCCAGGCCACAGCACCGTGCAGGCATGTGACGACCAGGAGGAGGAAGGCGGCCAGAGTCGGCGTCAAGATGCCGAACCGGGCCGTGGATTCCACGATCAGTGGATAGGTGATCAGGATGGAGGCCAGGGCATGAAAGGTGGCGTCCAAGGGGTGTCTGGCGCGATCTGCGAGCAGGGCCCAGGTGCAAGCGTAGGTCAGGCCCAAGGCGACGCCCCAGCCGTGGGGGAGAGTGCCGGCATCCACCAAGGAGCGGATGAAGGTAGCTCCGCCCAGGATCAGACAGGTCCGTCCCAGGAGTCCCATGAGACGCACGGGATTGGGCAGGGCGGCCGCCGGCGCGGCGGCGGCCAGTACGGTTTCCAGGGGGAGCTTGCGTTCCGAACTGGACGATTCCAGGGTGGCAACCCTGGCTTCCAACCGTGAGATCGCTTCTGTCAGGGAGGCGAGGCGCGACTCGAGAGCCCTCGGCAATGCATCTGCCGGAGTGCGCTCGGGAGGGAAGACCTCGGCGGTGGACATCAACGAAACCTCGGGATGAGGTGGATCCGGCGGTGCATTCAAAATGAATGTGGTGTCCCATGCCACGCCCGGAGGGCGGAGGCGTCAAGCGGATTAAATACATTCCAAATGATTCATAATAAAAACAATGAATCGTGTTAGGACACACTTTGCTGCGCAATCTCTCACCAGACATTGATGGCATATGAGAAAACCGCGGGGTTCCTCGGTTGGGCCGCCTCGACGGTCCTGGCGGGTATGTGCCGGACATCACAGCTCCGGCACTGCTTCTGCCAAACTGAAAGATAGGAGCCGCCCTTGAACAGCCCACGCCCCCGCCATGGATTCCTGCTCGCTTGTCTGCTGGCTCTGGCCGTGGGTCTTGGTGCTCAGGACACCACCGTGCTGCTGCTGCGCCATGCGGAACGGCAGTCCCTCCTGGACGGCGATTCCCCCCTTACCGAGGCCGGGCTCCATCGGGCGCGGGTCCTGGTGCCGCTGCTGGAGGGATTCCACCCCAAGGCGCTCTATGTCTCAGACCTGCAGCGCACCCAGCAGACCTTGGCGCCCACCGCGGCGAGGCTCAGCATGAAGCCCCTCATCCGTTCCAAAGGCGGCAGCGAGGCGTTGGCCGCCGAGATCCTCCGGGAGCATCGAGGGGAGACCGTGCTGGTCTGCTGGCACCACGACCTGATGAAGAAGCTGGTCCGGGGCCTGGGCGTGCAGACGCCGGTTCCCTATTGGCCTTTCGACGCCTATGACAAGCTTTGGATCGTGCATGTGCCAGCGCAGGGCGAGGCCAGGCTGGAGGAGCGCTTGCAGTCAGCGCCAGCTGGAGCTGCGGTGTCTGAGAGCCGCTAGCGCCTCCTCGGCGGCCCGCAGGCCATGATCCTGGGCTTCCTCGAACAGGGCCAGGCCACTGAGTTCCGTGTGCGCGAAGTGGACCTCGCCGAAGGGCTGCGCCAGGGCGAGGAAAGCCGGATCCCAGAGGAGCCCGGGCGCGGGGCGCACCATGGCGTGGCCCCAGCGCATGACGTCCATGCGCGCCACCAGACCTTCCAGATCGGGATGGGCCGGGCGCAGATCGTCCAGCACCAGGCGCGCACAGGCCGGCCAGTCCAGGCTGCGCAGGCGCGCCCGCTCGGCGTCGCAGTCCGGTCCGGCGAAGGGCCGGTACCAGGTGAAGACCGTTGGCCCGTAGTCCCGCAGGCTCTGGTGCGTGGCCACCACGTAGCCCAGGGCCTCACTGTCCCGGGGCACGTTGTCCCAGGCCAGCGGGAAGCCCGGCTCCTTCGGTCTGGCCCGAAGGATGAGGTTGGCCACCAGCCAGGGGGCGTTGTGGATGCGCATGGAGGCGGGCCGTGCATTTGCAAATCCTTCGATCACATGCCGGGCCACGTGCTGGGGCCCTGCGAAGATCACCCGTTTTGCCTGGAAGCCGAGACGCCGCTGGTTCATGGCATCCCAGGCTGTGACGAGCAGACCGTTCTTGGCGGCGCGGATGGAGGTCGCCATCACTCCGCAGCGCAAACGGTCACCGATGGCCCGGCGCAGGTGCTCGACGAGGAACCCATTGCCTTGGGGCCAGGTGAGCAGGGGGCGGGAATCTTCGCCAGGGCCCTGCTTGCGGGCGGCGAAGTAGAAGAGGCCCGCCCAGGCGCTGGTGGTATCGAGGCGGGAGCCGTAGTCGTCGCGGCAGGCGTACTCCAGGAACCAGCGCAACCGTGGGGACACCAGCCCCCGCGCATCCAGCCAGGCGGCGAAGGAGAGCCCATCCAGGGCGCGGGTCTCGGGAACGTCCGAGCAGCGCGATCTCGGAATGCTGAAGGCGGGGCGGCCCCGGGCATCCTTGAAGGCCGCCCAGCGGTCCACCTCGGCGAAGAAGGCGTGATACTGGCGCTCGTCCTCGGCGCTGGCGCCCGCGCGCAGGTAGAGGCCCTCCCACCACTGGCCGTAGGCAAAGAGGCGCTCCTCCGGTGCCCGCACCGTGGCTTCCTCCGCGAACAGGGGATCACCCTTGGCGTCGAAGCCCTCCAGCACGCCGCATTCCCGCAGCAGGCGCAGCACCGCGTGGTTGCCGCGATCGGGCACCGGCAGGTAGTGGGCGGCCCAGGGGAAGGCGCTTACATGATTCTGGCCGGAGCGCGAGGTGCCGCCGGGCTCCTGCTCCAGCTCCAGCACGCGGAAATCATCGAGCCCTGCGCCCGCCAGCCGCCAGGCGGCGCTGAGCCCCGCCACACCGCCACCCACGATGAGCACGGAGACCGGCTCGAAGCGGGTCGGATCGGGGAAGGAGCCTCCCCGCAGCCAGTGGCCCATTGCCAGATCCGGGCCCACCAGCTCGCCGGGGAAGGGGAATTCGGGTTTGTGGCGGCAGGCCAGGGGCAGCGCCGAGCCCGCCGTCGCCGCGAGGAAGTCCCGGCGTTTCATGGTGGTCCCCAGGACGAAACCAAGGAAATGAAACCGCGAAAATCGCGAAACGCCCTTCGGGCGCGCGAAAGGAACACGCGTGTTTTGATTCCGGTTGGTTCGGTTCGGACAGGCTTTTCTTTCGAGCCTTTTTGCGCTCTTTTGCGGTTGCTCGTCACGACCACCGCCGCCACTCCCGGGCGTAGAGATGGACGAGCACCTGGTTGTCCAGGCGGTTCACCTGTACGGGCACGCGATCCATGTCCTTGGGGAAGGCGAACATGGCGGCGGTGGCTTCGTCCGAGAGGTGGCGCAGGCCCGGCAGGACATGGGTTGGCACTTCGAAATCGCGCTTCGCGGCCAGGGCGAAGCCCCACACGCCGAAGGAGGGCACGGCCAGGTGGTAGGGCCGCACCTTCAGGCCCGCGGCCTCCATGGTGGCGGCAATGCACCAGAAGGATTCCCGGGCCATGAGCGGCGAGGTGCTCTGCACGGTGATCATGGCCTCGTCCGTGAGGTGGCGCTGGAGCAGGCGGTAGAACCGCGAGGTGTAGAGCTTCCCCAGGGCATAGGTGTTGGGATCCGGGAAGTCCACGAAGGCCAGATCGAAGAGTGCCCCGGAGGTCTCCTGGAGCCACACCATGGCATCCGCGTTGATCACCTTCACCCGTGGATCGTCCAAGGCAGCGCCGTTGAGCAGGCGCACCATGGGCTGGTAGCGGGCCATGTCGGTCATGGCCGGATCGAGATCCACCAGCACCACCTCCTGCACGGAGGGATGCTTCAGTACCTCGCGCACAGCGAGGCCATCGCCGCCGCCGCAGATGAGCACGCGCCGGGCGTCGGGCCGCAGGCCGAAGGCCGGGTGCACCAGGGCCTCGTGGTAGCGGTACTCGTCAGCGCTGGAGAACTGCAGGTTGCCGTTCAGGAAGAGCTGGAAGCTGCCCCGGCCCCGCGTCAGCACGATGCGCTGATAGGCGCTGTCCTTGGCGTAGACGATGTCATCGGCGAAGATCTCTTCCTCCACCGCCAGGGTGAACTTCCCCGCAAAGGCCAGGCCTACCGCCAGGATCGCCATCACCGCCAGGCAGCGCAGGCGGAGCAGCCGCGTGGGCCCCAGCTGGGAGACTAGGAGGTTGGTGGACCAGAGGCCCACGGCGGCGTTCAACAGGCCGAAGAGCAGGCTGGTGCGCACCAGGCCCAGCTTGGGCATGAGCAGCAGCGGGAAGAGCAGCGATGCAAAGAGGGCGCCAATATAGTCGAGGGTGAGCACGCCCGCCACCAGATCCTTGAAGCGCACCTGGTCCTTGAGGATACGCATGAGGATGGGGATCTCCAACCCCACCAGCGTGCCCACCGCCAGAACCTCGCCGTAGAGCACCACCCGGAAGGCGTGGGTGTGGGCGAATGCCTGGAACAGAATGGGCGCCGAGAAGCCACCCACCAGGGCAACCGCCAGCTCCAGGTCCACGAAACGTCGAGCGAGTCCGCGGTGCAGGAACTTCGACAGCCAGGAGCCCAGGCCCATGGCGCTCAGGTACACCCCGATCACTGTGGAGAACTGCGTGACCGAATCGCCTAGCAGGTAGCTCGACAACGTCCCCGCCACCAACTCGTAGATCAGCCCGCAGCTGGCGATGAGCAGCACACTGATGAACAGCAGCGGCGCCTTCAGCGTCGGCTGAGCCAGTTCCTGGGGTTCAGACATATTGTGGATCAAAGAAGAAAAGATTCACCACGAAGACAGGAAGACCACGAAGAAGTGCAGAAGTGAAAAACTCACCACCAAGACACCAAGGCGACATGACAATCGGGCATGAGGTCATCTCAGATTTCTTTTCTTGGCGCTCTTATCCGGGATCGGTGGGGCCAATGCACGGAACAAATTGAAACTGGCGTATTGGCAGTTGTTGGTTCTTTGTCTTTCTTCGTGGTCTCCATGCCTTCTTGGTAGGTCTTTTTGCTTTTCCATCATCCGTGTATCGAGGCGGCGATGATGATGCTGATGCCCAGGATGAGGCAGCCCAGGACGATGCCCAGGGCGGTGTTCTGGTCGTCCTCGAACTCCTTGCGAAGGGAGAAGGGCAGCACCTTCATGAGGATCAGCCAGACCACACCGAGGATAGCGAGGCCCAGGGTGCAGAAGACGGCGGCGATGAGGAGTTGGTTCAGCAGGTGCGAGACGTCCATCATTTGCCTCCAAGGGATGAAGATGTGGCAGGGTAAAAATCTTTGATCTCAATAAATCGAGTGAAGTGCCATCGGGTTATGACTAAATTTGTGCTTCATTGTAGACCAGCTTACTAGGCTGGCCTGGCCATCTTGTTGGTTGATTTAAGCGCACCCTCTATCGGCAATATGAGGATTCCTGATTAGCGGCTTGGGTCCGCTCAAATTGAATGGGAAGGCGGGATGAAGGCCGTTGGGACATGGGCATCTGAGGGAGTGGACGGGATTTGTCCACTCCCCGGAGGAATACTCGGGGCTGCTTTCGCGGCCAAGGAGCCTTTCGATGACCTACAGTCCTAGCCAGTTCCAACGAGGACCTTCCTTCCCAGAGTTCCAGCGCAGGTATGGCACCGAGGAGCGGTGCGCCCAGGCGTTGTTCTCCTCCCGTTGGCCCAGTGGCTTCGTCTGCCCCGAGTGCGGAGGCCGGGACTGCTGCCTCCTGGGCAAGCGGGTCCTCCTCTCGGTATCCCCTTCGGGAATACGCGAGACGAAGAGACTTTTCCAGTGCAATGCCTGCCACACGCAGACCAGCGTCACAGCCGGAACCATCTTCCATGGGGCCCACCTGCCGCTGACCGCATGGTTCCTGGCCATGCACCTGCTCACCCAAGGCAAACACTCCGTTTCAGCCATGGAACTGAAGCGCCAGCTTGGGGTCAGCTACGAGACCGCCTGGAAGGTGAAGCAGAAGCTCATGCAGGTGATGCTGGAACGGGAGAACGGTCGCGTCCTCTCGGGTCGGGTGGAGGTGGTCGACGCGTACATGGGCGGGGAGCGTCACGACGGGACCACAGGCCGGGGAACCACCGGAAAGACGCCATTCCTCGCGGCCGTTCAGACCGCCCCGGACGGGGGCCCCGATGGAAGCAAGGTGCTCTACGTCAAGCTGACCAGGGTCCGGAACTTCAAGGGCAGGACCGTGAGGACCTGGGCGAAGCGCAGTCTCGCCACAGCCTCCCACGTCCTGACGGACGGCATGGCCGGGTTCCGGCGTCTTCGGACGGTCGTGTAGCACCACGACATGAAGGCCATGCCCGGAGGTTGGCGCTCCACGAAGCACCCAGCCTTCACCTGGGTGAACACCATCCTGGGCAACTTGAAGGGCAGCCTGCTCGGTGTCTGCCGTTGGGTGAGCGTGAAGCACCTCCCCCCTACCTGGCGGAGTTCCAGTGGCGCTCCAACCGCCGCTTCGACCTTTCAAGCATCCTTCAACGTCTGCTCCATGCCGTCGTTCTCACACCACCCCTCCCCCACAACCTTCTGGTTTTGGCGGAGCGAAGCCGCTAATCAGGTGAGGACTAAAGTAAGACGAATCGTGAGAAGGAATCGTCGGATGTATCAATCAAATCACATAAGAGATCTAGGGCAGAAGCTTTGAGTCGGATTGTACCTTTCCTGGATGATTTGGCGCGGTTGTGGCGCGAGGAAGGGGTTTTCGCCGCATTCAGACTTATGCGCAGGAGAGTCTTCGTGGTCGGTCTTGGAAAAGGCCCATTGCGGATCAGGCGGCGCCATCCTCCGACGCATAGGTTCGCGGTAGCGGCCTGAACGCGACCAGCAGCCATGCCCAGATGAGGACAAAAAGTCGCCTGAGGCGGGCGAGGATCTTTCTCATGTTGTGCCCGGCGGCGCAGAGGATAGCGTTCTGGGCATCTCCAAGCATGCCCTTCAGCCAATTCCGACCCAGCTTGCCGTCGGACTTCTGATGGTCAATCTCCGGCTCGATTCCAGATCTGCGCTTCATCTCCGCCTTGATCGCTTTGCTGATGCCCTTTCGGCTCCCAGCGATGATCACGCGGCAGCTTTCTGGGTCCACGCCATGGCCTTTGTACCCGCGATCCACGTGACACCGCTTGGGCATCAAGCCGGTGAGTCGCTCGACCTGCTCCAGTTATTCCTCCAGGGTGTGGCCATCAAATGGGTTGCCTGGCAGGGACATCGCACCCAACGCAAATCTCCCCCACGCCGTCGTCGCCAAACTGGTCTTTACACCGAATTCGTAGGGCCTGTGCACCTTCCCCTTGGCGATACATTCCACTTCAGGCGCATGCATCGAGTAAACCTTGCCCTTGGTATGTCTCTCCTGGGTCAGCACCAGGTCAGCGAGGATCATGGTGCCCTTGTGCTGCTCCCAGGCTTCATCATTCATCATCCGTTCCAGATCCCGCTGTACGCGACCCGCGAAGGTTTTCAGCTTCCGGCGTTCGCCCGCCGCACGCTTGAACTGCTTCGCCTTCATGTAGCGCCCGTGCATCAGGAACGCCGACCTCGCCAAATCACGATGGCTCTGACGCAGCTTTGTCCCCGTCTCGTCCGCCACGCGCAGCAGATGATGAAGCACTTTCCGGAACAATCTTGCGTCGGTCGGATGCTCCACCGCTTTCGCCTGCACAGTCGTGTCCACCACGACCACCTGCATCTGCTTGGGCGTGATGGTTCGCGTCCTCAGACCCGCCTCGATCGTGAGCTTCAGGATTCGCTCTACGCCTTCTTCCCCATCCGCTTCCGCCATCGCGAAATCTGCGAGAAGTCCACCGGCAACTCGTGCTGAAAGAACTCCTCCCCGCAGAAGAACTGCCAATAGGGCCGCTCCGGCCATTCCGCTACCACCTGCTCGTCGGACAGCCCGAACGTGTGCTGCAACATCACCAGCCCCGCCATCGTTCGGATCGGAATCCCAGGCCGACCTGTCTTCTCCGAATACAACGGCCCGAATGACTCTGCCAGCGAAGCCCAGTCGATGGCATCCGCTAACCTCACCAACTCATGATCCATCTTCAACATCAAGTCCAGTGGCCGGTCCTCTAGCAGGCCCTACGCATGGGTCTTCACCTTCTCTTTTGGTCGCATCTGTACACCGGAAATCGAGGGGCTTCCCCATCAATCTGGTGTTTCAAATTGGCCCTTTGTTCCATCAAACTGTTACCATGCTTGAGGTTGATAGTTATTCAAGGCCGACGACTTCGGACGGAATGTAAACTTGTTCTATGAACCGCGGACAACAGGTGTTGAATCGGACCTGTCTCCTGGGTGGTGCTACAAGGTCGTGGCTTCCCAGGCAGATGCGGCGGTAGGTTTATTGCTAAAGGTAGGTGGCGAGTCGGAATTGCCCTATTTCAGCCGCAAAGCTGTGGCCTACGTGTTGTGATCGGAGACGAGGTGGGGGCTCGTACGTGGTACTTTCCACAAAATACTTTGGCCCAGTGGCTGGGACCAGATGTGGCCTACCCCGGAAAGTTATTTGTGAAGCCAGAAGCGCGCGGTCAGGGGATAGCCGGCCGACTCCTCGTGTATATGGCGGCCCATCAGCCGGTCGGTTCAAGGGTCGTTATGGAGGTCGAACCATCAAATATTTCGTCTCAAAAATGTCTAGTCAAGGTTGGTTGTGTGCTCCTAGGTCGGCTGCACACAACCGAGTGCTTCACCCGCCTCATCCGCGTTCGCCTCGAAGGTATGCCGCGTTCCGGCGATCTGGACCCATGACCGGCCACCAGCCGAGCGTCAACCTTGGCTGGACAGATGTTCGTCGCGCAAGGGTCTTATTTCCCAATCGGTAGGGAAAGAATCGTGTGAATTCTGTTCGCCCAGTTCAGGTATTCTCCAGTGAACCTACGGGAACTCTTTTATGTCCACCCTGATCTACGCATGTTGGCGTGAACCGAAGGATGCTCTCGGCAGAGAGGTCCTGAAACGTGTGGCGGATCGGATCACCCCGGACCTTATCCGGGGTTACTCGCACAAGTTTACGGAGGACCTTGGCGAATGCCTCTGTCTCACTGGGCCAAACGGTGCAACTGGATTGGAGGGCATTTCGGCCTACCTGGGTGCGTTTACGGGAGTCTGGAAGGAGTGGTACAGACCGGGGTCACCGATCCCAGATGGGTCTTTCGCGATGATCCGCTGCAACGGTGCGATCACGGAACTCTGCTCCGATTTTGCGGGTACACGGACGATTTGGTATGCATTCACAGAGCGCCACCTTTTTGCGTCAACTAGCCAGAGGGCCCTAGTCTGCCTGCTCCAGAGTCTGTCGTTGAACCGGTCGGCATTCGCCTGGTTCCTCTCATCGGGGACCCTCGGCCCTTCGGATTCCTGGGACAGACGAATTTGCCGTATTCCGCCGGATGCGCGGCTCATCCTCGATCGCTCGCGTTGGACCATTGAGATTCACACGTCCCCTGTGGTGTTCGAGACCAGGAGCATGAGCGAGGCTTCAGCAAAGGATGGGCTTCACGACGTTCTCCGGAAGGCCATCAATGGCTTCAACTTCAGTTCGCTGCAATGGATCCTGCCTCTTTCCGGTGGGTATGACAGCCGGTTCCTGCTCACCGTGTTGCACGAAAACGGCCTCAGGCCCCGGACGGTGACCTGGGGCATGGCGTCATCCCGCATCCAGCGAGGCAATGATGCTTACGTTGCCCATCAGTTGGCCGATCACTATGGGCTTACCAACGATTATTTCGTCACTGAGTTGTCCGAAACGCCGCCAAGGGAGGTGGTGGACACCTTCCTCGCGGCCAGCGGAGGGACGATCGACTCGCTGTTTCCCTATCTTGATGGTCTTCGGCTATGGTCGGGGTTCACCAGGGATGGTGTCGATGGGATCATCCGGGGGGATGAGGGATTCGGAACACGGCCTCGTCCGGAAACCCATCATCGGTTCGCCCAAGGACTCTGGCTCCTCAAGGACATTCTGGATGAAGAAACCGCTGAGATGATCTCTGACGGCAGGCAATCCCTCCCAGAGGAACTGACGCGTCGCCCCGGTGAATCCGTCCAAGCCTTCGGCGATCGTCTGGTCCATTCCTTCTTCCTCCCCGTCAATACTGCCGCACTGAACGATGTCAAGGCTCCCTTCCTGGAGATCGCCAACCCATTGCTCTCGCGGTCCGTGTTGGAGTTCATGCGCCAAGTCCCGGATCGTCTGCGGGCCCGGCGGGCCTTGTACGCACGCCTGACTGAATCGATCAGTCCCTCAGTCCCATTTGCAACCATGGCCGCTGACGATAGCAGCAACGGCTTCATGACCAGCAGTAGTTATTCGCAATGGATGATCGAGGAACTCAGCAGCGATTTTGCAGATCGCATGGTCCCACCAAAGTTACGGGAAAGCCTGCTCGCCCCCCTTCAAAAGGGTTCCTCATCCCTCATGGAATCTCGTTCCGGCCGAGCAATGCTCAAACGGATTGTTCCCGCAGCCTGGGTGATCGCGGTTCGGCCGTGGATGAATCCAGTGCCTCCAGACATGAGGCTCATCGCCTTCCGTTTTGCCCTGGCCAGCCGATCGGCCAGGATGCTTGAAGAAGATGCAGGACTTCTTACAAGATCCGTCTGACTTCACTTGCCTCCGTGGAAACCGTTGTTGTGCAGGAAGGTGCGATAGGCGCCGGGGGTCTGGCGGACGCTGGGGGGCAGGTCGGCGCGGCGGTGCTGGCCGAAGAACTCGCGGCCGAAGAAGCCGTTGGCAACCAGCAGGCTGAAGCCGGCGCTGAGCAAGAGAAGGTAGATGATCCGCATGATTCAGTCACCTCCGCCGGAAGAGGATTTCGGTGCGTACATGCTCTCCTGCCAACGCCGGCCCTCGAAGGCCGCCATGGGGAAGATCATGACCAGGGGCACCAGCAGGATGGCCAGCAGGGCGAGACCGGGATAGAGCCAGCGCATGACCCCCTGGCGTAGTTGCACATCGATGACGCGGATGGGCGGGACCTTCCCGTTCCAGGACGGGGCCAGCCGCAGCACATAGGTGCCGGCCGGCACGGCGCTGAGGAACACGGTCCCGGTCTGGCCGCCCTCGACCCAAGATTCCCCGCTGTCCACGCCGTGGTAGTAGCTGCTTTCCAGGAGGAAGAGCTCCGCCACGCCGGTGGTCTCACTGACCAGGGCCCCTTCCACTTCGACCCAGTTGTTGTCCACAGGGGTGCTGAGGGTGACAGCCAAATTCTGATGCCCGCCCTTGATCACGATGGGATCCGAGAAGAAGACCGGTTCCTGGGCCTCGGCCGCGGTTGTCTCTGGACTGGTGGACGTTGCAGGACGGCCCGCTGGGATGCCCTTGCGCACACCCTCGCCCGCTACCTGCCGCAGGCCCGGGGTCATGTCATAGAGGTCGAGCCTACGGTGGAACAGCTCCACATTGCGGTGGGTCATGGATTCCACCATGACCAGGATGAGGAGCAGGCCCAGAGCTCCCACGATCCAGAGGACGGACTTCGCCAGCGCCGCCCTGTGGGGATTGGGCTGGAAGGAAGCGATGCCCTGGGGTGGTGGTGGGGCGCCCTGGAGCTGGAACGCAGTCCAGACCTCGCCCGGTTCGAGGTAGGTGGAGAGACTCCAGTTCACTTCCTCACCGCCACCCGGATGTGATTGCCGCTCACAGGTGAGGCTGCGGGGCGGAGCCACGAACTCGGACACCAGCACCCGCTCGCCCTGCTCCACGGTCCAGTAGAACTCGCCCCACACGCCTTCGACCACAGCCTGCACGTCCTGGAAGCGGCGCCAGTTGTGCCCTTGGCTCGACAGGTTCTTCTGCCCTTCGCGCACCTGAGGGACTTCGCCGGGAGCTACGGCGGTGGCCAAGCTCCAGTGGCCTTCGCTTTCCACCAGCCATTTGAAACCATGCTGACTGTCCAGCAGCAGGTACTCGGTCCAGGGATAGGGCTGGCCTTCGATGGTGCAGCTGCGACGCATCTGACCGATGCAGGTGACCTTCTCGCCCTTCAGGATGCCTTCGGCACCGAGCGGGATCACCACATCCTGGTGCGGCTGCTTCAGGCTCTTCAGGAAGGCGAGCTTGCCATTTTCCGCCGAGAGCAGGCTGCCGCAGCTGGGGCAGCCCACGCGCTGGGTCTGGTCCGGCGCATGCAGTGCCACGGCACCACCGCACTTGGGACAGTTGAGGTTCTGGGTGCCCACTTTGGCCGGCTTCCGGGTGCCGCCCTGGAGGTGCAGATCGGCCAAGGGAATCTCGCGGCCCAGGAAGAAGAGCGGCGGAGCCTCGCTGTAATCCAGGGTTGCGAAGGCACCGTTCTTACCGGAGAGATCCGCGTAGCGGTAGGTGCCACCGGGCTCCACGGCCCAGGGGATTTCCCCCTCCGCACTGTGGAAAGTCGCCTCGCTCTGCTCACCCACGGTCCAGAGGCCATCCGGGCCAAGGTCGGCGAGACCGCCCGCATGGAGACTGTCAACGGTCGGGAGGACACCGTGGGGGGTCTGCGTGAAGGTCAGATAGAAGCGGCCCTGGGCCTCCGCCAGCCAGCCCCAGCGGCCATCATCCAGGGCCAGGTACCACTCGTCCCACACGCCACCCAGGGGATGCTTCAGCTGGACCCGGCCCGCCAGCGTGAAGATCCGGCCAGCGTAGGTGCCCGAACTGCCCAGGCCCAGAGGCGAGCCGGTGTCCACCAGGTCAGCCACCTTGCCGAGCAGCACGGGATCGCGGTCCCGCCGGGCCGCCAAGGCCTTGCAGTAGGAGCAGACGGCCACCATGGTCCCGGGCCGGAAGCTCAGGGCGGCACCACAGCTGGGGCAAGAGGCAAGGGCGTTCATGGGATCCGGAGATTATGCGTCAAAGAAAGGGAAAGGTGCGTAACAGTCCCGCGCCAAAAACGTCCTGGGGAGTCAGAAGGCTGAGTACCAGGTGCCCATCCCCCGGTAAATCGAAGAAGGAACCCGGGTGGAGGAGCACGGCCTTTTGTTCCAGGAGCTGCAGGGCACAGGCTTCGTCCGCGTCCACGGCGGGACGGCGGAGCAGGACGGACCAGCCGCCCTCAACTGGCAGGCGGGAGAGGCGGGGGTGTGCCACCAGCGCGGTGTCCAGGATGTTGAGGTTGGCGCGCAGCCGACCGAGCACCTGCTCCCGGATCCCCGGTGCCAGCGCCAGCAGAACCGGGGCCGCGGCCTGCACGGGGGCCGAGACGGAGAGGTACTGATCCGCCAGAAAGGCAAGAGCCGACCGGTAATCCGCCGCACCGGGACCGCGCAGGGCAATCCAGCCGAGCTTGAGCTGGGGCAGGGCCGCCACCTTGCTGAGGCCCGAGAGCAGGAAGACAGGGCAGGGCGGGTCGGGATCGAGCAGAACGGTGCCCAGGCGGTCCTGAGGCGCTTCCAGGGGATAGTCCAGGAAGACCTCGTCCACCAGCAGGGCCAGGCCCCTCCGGGCGCAGAGTCCCGTGAGTTCCCGCCACTCGGTTTTCGACAGGAACTGTCCGGTCGGATTGTTGGGATTCACCACCACGATGGCCCGGGTCCGTGGGGAGACCGCCGCTGCGAGGGCGTCGAGATCCAGGTGCCAGCGCTCGTGGAAGTAGGAGGGCACCGCCCGCGCTTGCAGCCCTTCGAGTCGGGCCAGCCAGTCAAACAAGGGATAGCTGGGACTGGGCACCAGCACCTCGTCGCCGGGGTCGCCCAGCAGCTTGAAAAGTAGCGCGTAGCCCTCGCTGGTGGAGGCCGTAAGCAGCAGGTCCTCGGCCCGCAAACCGTGGCCATGGTGCATGGCGATGGCCTCGCGGGCGGCCGGTGAGCCGAGAGGGTCTGGATCGTAGGACAGCACGGCCGGTTGGGTGAGGGCCGCGCGGATCTCGACCTCGGGATAGGCGAATCCGCAGCGCGTTGGGTTCGACACGGTGAGGTCCAGGAGCTCCCGGCCCTCCGCCTTCAACCGCGCCAGCGCAGCCGACAAGGCGTTCGGCTCGAAACCCTGCGGCAGGCGGGAGGAGAGGCGCATGGGTCCAGGGTAATCGAAGCACGGGTGTCCCTTGCCTTTGGATGGATAATTGGCCCATTCCTCAGGAGGCTCCCATGGCGAAGACGCTCAAGGCCGCGGTGCTGCTGGCTGGCTGCGGCCATCTGGACGGCGCGGAAGTGCGCGAAGCGGTACTCACCCTGCTGGCCCTGGACCAGCATGGGGTGGAGGTCCAGTGCATTGCCCCCAACGCCGATCAGCACCACGTCATCAACCACGTCACCGGCCAGCCTGTGCCGGGGGCGGTCCGCAACATCCTGGAGGAGTCCAGTCGCATCGCGCGCCTGGGGCAGTGTCTGGACCTGGCCAAGGCCCGGGTCCAGGACTACGATGCTCTCGTGATGCCGGGTGGCTATGGTGTGGCCAAGAACCACTGCTCCTTCGCCTTCAAAGGGGCCGAGGCCGATGTTCGACCGGACGTGGCCGCCTTCGTGCGCGGCTTCTTCGACGCGAAGAAACCCGTAGGCGCCATCTGCATCGCCCCGGCTCTGGTGGCCCTGGCGCTGGCGGGGAAGAGCTCCGCGCGCCTCACCCTGGGGGTCGATCCGGGCTGCTCGGATGCCATGCACCACCTCGGGCACGTCCACCAGGACACCCCCAGCGCCCGGGAGATCATCATCGACGAGGCCCTCAAGCTCGTCACCACCCCCGCCTACATGTTCGACGACGCGCGGCTGAGCGATGTGTGGGTGGGAATTGAACGCTGTGTGACGGAAGTCCTGAAACGCGCTTAGTCGGCTTCGCGCCGGGGATGCACCATGCGCCGCAGGGCGGGCGTGAGAACGTGGCTGGCGGCGAGGATGCGGGCCTCGTCGTCCAACGCCTTGATCCAGGGTGCGGCGTGGCCCAGAGCGAGGCCTGAGTCAGGCAGGGCGAGGCTCTGGTCCAGGGCCTGGAGCACCTGCTCGGCCACCGGACCCGCTTCACGCCAGCGGGAAGCGGCCAGGGCCTCGACTTGAGCCGGGCGCAGGGGTGGCTGGATGAGGGCGATGAGGGAATCCAGGCCCAGCTTCGGATGTTGGAGGAAGGCCGATAGCACGGTGGTCGTAGGCGCCTTCCACACCAGGGACCAGAGCTGTCGCGGCGCGTGGATGGCCAGGCTGCGACGCTCGCCGGTGGTCAGGGTCGGCCACTGCTGTTGCAGCTTTTCCGTGGCCTGCTGCCGGGCCTGGGGATGGGCCGCCGCATCCGCGGCCACCGCCGCCAGCGCCCGCCAGGGCAGCCGCGCCAACAGCTGCGCGCGGAGGTGGGCCGGGGCCTTGGGATGCTGCGCGATCCAGCGCAGCAGCAGGGGCCGTTTCTTCAGCTCCGGCAGCTCCGCCGCGGCTTCCAGCCAGCCCCGCGGTGGATCCGGTTGCCGCAGCAGCCGCAGGAATCGCGGCCACGGTACGTCGGGCGGCAGGGCCCAGGGGGCTGGGGTTGGTTTCACACTCACAGACTACCTGGGCTGTGGGCGGTAGGCTGTGGGCCGTGGGTTCGATGGGGTGCGGCCCTGTGGGCCGCGTTGGGTTTTGCCTTTGGGCCGCTCATTTGGGGCGGCACCGATTTGGATCAAGGCCGCACGGGTGTTGGCTTTCGGTCCGTTCCGGTGGGTCGGCGCTACGGGGACTGGTGTCAAGTGCCCACAGCCCGCGGCCCACAGCCCATTACACTGTCCCCATGACCACCGAATTCACCATCCTGGGCCGGGGCCGCGCGGGGCGCGCGCTGGCGGAGGCCTGGGGGGCGCGCGTCGCGCTGCTGGACCATTCGGCGCGCCCCGAGGGCCTGGTGCTGCTGGCGGTGCCGGATCGGGCGGTGCCTGAATTGGCGCCGTGTTTCCCCGGGCGCTGCGTGCATCTGGCGGGCAGCCTGCACCTGGAAGGTGTGCCTTGCGCCCACCCGCTCACCAGCTTCAATGGGCACACTCAGGACTGGACCGGCACGCCTCTGGCCATCACGGGGGCGGTGCCGGACGCTCTGCGCCGGGCCTTTGGGGAGCTGGGCTTCGCGGCCTTCGACCTGCCCGCGGAGCTGAAGCCGCTCTACCACGCGGCAGCGGTGCTGACCTCCCCACACGCGGCGACCCTGTGGCTGGGGGCAGAAGCACTCTTGCGCGCCCAGGGCGTGGCGCTGCCGGGCCGGGGCCTGCTGCCGCTGGCGGAGGCGACCCTGCACCATGTGGCGGCACTGGGCGCCGCGGGCCGCACCGGACCCTTCGTGCGAGGTGATGAGGCCACCATCGCCCGCGATGCGGCCGCGCTGCCGGAGCCCTGGCGCGAGATCTTCCTGAAGCTGGGGCGCAGCCTCGACTGAGGATTCCTTCCATTCCGGAGCGCCATGCTTCTGCTGTTCATCGTGTCACTTATCTGGGCGCTCTCCTTCGGCCTCACGGCCCAGGTGAGCGGCCTCGGTGCGCCCTTCGTGACTGCGGCCCGCACCGTTCTCGCGGCTCTGGTGTTTCTGCCCTTCCTCAAGGTGAAAGGACTTTCCCCTCAAAGCGCGCTAGTTTTTGCGGGCATCGGCGCGCTGCAGTTCGGGCTGATGTACCTGCTCTACATCGCCTCCTTCCGCTGGCTGCGGTCCTCCGAGGTGGCGCTGTTCACCATCTTCACGCCCCTGTTCGTGACGTTCATCGATGACCTGGTGGAGCGGCGGATGTCCTGGCGGTTCCTGGCCACGGCCGCGCTGGCGGTGCTGGGGACCGGCATCTGCGTCTGGTCTGGTTTGGGACGGATGGGGCTCTTCCGCGGCTTCCTGCTGATGCAGGGCGCGAACCTCTGCTTCGCCCTGGGCCAGATCCTCTACCGGCGCCTGGCCCCGGCCACCGGCAAGCGGGACCGGGAGCTCATGGGCCTGCTCTACCTGGGGGCTTCGGTGGTGGCCGTGGCCATGGCGGCGCCTTCGGTCCAGTGGGCCAAGGTACTTGCCATGAGCCCGCACCAGCTGGCCGTGCTGATCTACCTGGGGGTGGTGGCCTCAGGCCTCGGCTTCTTCCTTTTCAACGCCGGTGCCCGGCGCACGGACATCGGCACCCTGGCCACCTTCAACAACCTGAAGATCCCCCTGGCCATCCTCGCTTCGGGCCTGGTGTTACGCGAGGCGGTGGACTGGCCCAGGCTGGCCGTGGGTGGGGCCGTCTTGGCCGGCGCGCTGGTTTTGAATGGCCTCGGCGGAGCCCACACCTGATGCTTTCTGACATCCCACTGGCGGTCTGTGGCTCATGAGGTCCCTTAACCCCCAGTAAGCCTGTTCGTGGCATCCTGGGGAGACTTCCGAGGCAACCTATGTCCACCGTTCCCGACCATGGTCTGAAAGAGATGGTGCCGGTCTTCGGGCCCGAGGCCCTGGGTGTGGGCGCCCATGGCAGTTTCCACGCGGCCCTTGGGCGGCTCAGCGAGGCGGGCGATCTGAAGGCCCGCCTCCTGCTGTCCGCCCTGTCCCACTTCGCGGCCAAGGGCTATGACGGTGTGCAGGTGAAGGAGGTCGCCGAAGAAGCAGGAGTCTCCAAGCCGACGCTCTACTATCACTTCGGCAGCAAGGAGGGCCTCTTCCGGCAGCTCTGCCTGGTGTCCCTGGCCAGCATGGCGGTGCGCATCCAGGCCATGGTGGAACCCTTCCTTGCCGAGCCGATCAAGGGGCCCAAGGCTCAGGGGGCGGCCTGCCTGAAGCTCTCCCGGGCCTACCTGGATCTGCTGCTTGAAAGCCAGGAGTTCACGGGCTTCATCCTCCGCTCCATCGCCGTGCCTTCGCCAGATTCCGGTTTCCGCGACCTGATGCCCCTGGTGGAGAAGGGCCTGAGTCCGCTTGGCCTCTTCATGCACCATGCGTTTGGCACCGATCTGGTGCAGGCCCGCAAGGAAGTGCTACTCTTCACCTCCCTGGTGGGCTCGCTCATCGAGGAGAAGCTGCGCGACCCGCAGTACCAGATCACCGAAGACGAGGTGAATTGGGTGACCCGCCGCTGGCTGCACGGCGTGCTAGGCTGAGGCCCATGGCCGAACCAGCCCCTATCCGGGCCATCCTGCGTCCTCTGGACCTGGCCCAGCATCTCTTCGAAGTCGAACTGACCTTCCCCGCGGAGGCGGTGGCCCAGGGGGCGGTTGCGGCTCTGCCTGCCTGGACGCCGGGCTCCTACCTGGTGCGCGACTACGCCCGCTTCGTGGATCGGGTGCGGCGGCTGGATAGCCACGGGGAGCATCCCCTGGAGAAGCTGGACAAGCAGTGCTGGCGGCTGCCCGCCTCGAAGCGGGACCTCCGGCTCCGGTACCGGGTCTATGGTAACGAACTGACCGTGCGCACCAACCATGTGGATGCCACCCACGCCCAGATCATCCCGGCGGCGACCTTCCTTTACCTCGAAGGGCAGCTGGATCGGCCCGTGGAGGTCCGCTTCGAGGGTTTCTCCACCGGCTGGAAGGTGGCCTCCGCGCTGCCACAGCGGGAGGGTGCCTGCTGGGCCGGCGATTTCGATGCGCTGGTGGATTCGCCCTTCGAGCTGGGCACCTTCCGGTTGCACGGCTTCCATTGTGGCGGCACCGCCTTCGAGCTGGCCTTCACCGGCGCCCACAACGGCGACGAGAGCCGTATCGTGGAGGCCACGCAGAAGATCGTCGAGGCCGCGGGCGCCATCTTTGGCGGCTTCCCCTTCCGGCGCTACCTGTTCCTGTTCACGTTCACGCCCGGGCAGCGCGGCGGCCTGGAACACCGGGACTGCACCAGCCTCCTCGCCGACAGCCATGCCTTCGACCGGCCCGAGGGCTACTACGCGCTCTACCAGCTTGTGGCGCACGAGTTCTTCCACGCCTGGAACGTGAAGCGCCTCCACGACTCCGTGCTCGGGCCCTTCGACTACAGCCGCGAGAACCCCACGAAGCTGCTCTGGTTCCATGAGGGCCTGACCGCGTACATGGAGCATGTCCTCGTCCTGCGGGCGGGCGTGGTGCCCTGGAACCACACGGCGAAGGAGCTGGCCCGCTGCTGGAGCGAGCAGGTACAGCGGCCTGGACGCCTGGAGCAGAGCCTGGAGGAATCCAGCTGGGATGCCTGGATCCGGCTCTACAAGCCCCACGAGTTCAGTCCCAACAGCTCCGTTAGCTACTACGACAAAGGGGAGCTGGTGGCTTGGCTCATGGACGCCTCTCTCCGCGAAGGCAGCCGGGGCAAGGAGGGTCTGGCCGAGCTCTTCGCCCTGCTCTGGAACCGGCATGGCGAGTCTGGCCTGACCGATGCCGATGTGCGCCGGGCCTACCAGGACCTTTCCGGGAAGGATCCCGCGCCCTTCTGGAGGGCTTACATCTCGGGCCGCGCCGAGTTGGACCATACGCTCCTGCGCCGTGCCTTCGGGCTGAAGCTGGAAGCCCAGGCGCCCTGGGAGCGGCTATCGCCTGAGGAGCAGAAGGAACCGGCCGCCCTACGCCGCGCTCGGGCCTGGACCGGCCTGGTGCTGGCCGCCAATGGGCCGACGGTGCAGAACGTGCTCCCCGGCAGCCCGGCGGCGGCGGCTGGTCTGAGCTTCGGCATGGAGATCCTGGCGGTGGACGGCTGGCGCACCACCACTGCGGCCGAGGTGCAGCGTGGTCTCGCCCAGGTGGGCCCCGGAGGCCGTGCCACCGTGCTTGCCGTGGTGCGGGGACGGGTCTTCGAAGCCAGCGTGCCCGTGGAGGAAAGCCCGGAGCGCAGTCATCGACTGCTGCCGGACTCCAGGGCCAGCGCCGCTCAACAGGCGTCTTTCGTGGCCTCCTACGGCCAACCCTGGCCCTCTGCGCCCTCGCCGCGGGGGCGGCGCCGGTGAGGATTGCCGCGATCATCGCCGCCCATGACGAGGCGGAGCACGTCGGGATGGTGCTGGAGGGGCTGAGGCCCTTCGGTCTCCACCGCATCCTGGTGGTGGACGATGGCTCCACCGACGGCACTGGGGCTGTAGCCGCTGCGGCGGGCGCGGAAGTACTGCGTCTGGAGCCCGGACAGGGCGGGGGGAAGGGTCAGACCATGCGCGCTGGCATCGCCCACCTGCAGGCGGATGACTTCGAGTTCTACCTCTTCCTGGACGGGGATGGCCAGCATGCTCCGGCCGATCTCCAGCGCTTCCTGGACTATCTGGCGGCCCATCCAGACACAGACTTCCTCATCGGCTCGCGCCTCAAGGACCGGGCGAAGATCCCGGCGAAGCGCTGGCGGACCAATGCCCTGGGTAGCTGGACCCTGGGGCGCATCGCCGGAGTGACCTGGGAGGACAGCCAGAGCGGCTTCCGCATGGTCCGGAAGAAGGTGCTGGATCGACTCGATCTCCGCGCCACCGGCTTCGCCATCGAGATGGAGATCGCCATGAAGGCTGCGGACTGGAAGCTGCGCTGGGCCCATATCCCCATCCAAGCCATCTACCGGCCGGGGCCGCACCGGAGCCATTTTCGCGGCGTCATGGATACATGGCTGATTGCGTGGGAATCGCTGAAGTGCTGAATTGGCTGTCGGCTGTCAGCTAAAGTCCCGCACTGATGACTGACAGCCGATAGCTGATAGCTTTAAGAAATGATCAACCCCCTCGACTGGGACCTGGGCAACGTGCCACCGGGCGTGGCCTGGGGGGGCGTGGACGAGGCGGGGCGGGGCGCCTGGGCGGGGCCAGTGGTGGCGGCCTGTGCGGTGCTGGATGCGGCCACGGTGCACAAGTGGGGCCATGTGCTGCGGGGCGTACGGGACAGCAAGCAGCTCAAGCCCGAGCGGCGCGAGGTGCTGGCGACGGAACTGAAGGCCATCCTGCCCGCCTTCGGCATCGCGGAGATGGATCCGCTGGCCATCGACCGGGAGAACATTCTCGAGGCCACCATGATGGCTATGCGACAGTCTGTGTCAAATCTGGCCATCCGGCCGAGGCTCCTGTTAATTGACGGCAATCGGGGGCCAAGGACGGGCCTGCTCGAGCGCCTGGTGGTGGATGGGGACGCCCTGAGCTGCGCCATCGGTGCCGCCAGCATCCTGGCCAAGGCTCATCGGGATGGGCTGATGCTCCGCGCCGAGGAGACCTATCCGGGCTTTGGCTTCGGCCAGCACAAGGGCTACGGCACGGCCCTGCACCGGGCACGCATCCGTGAACTGGGCGTGAGCCCCATCCACCGCATCAGCTATGCACCCGTGGCGGCGCTCCAGCAGGTGGACGAGGACCTGCGCGACCAGCTGCGCCACAGCCTGGACGCCTGTACCTCCGTGGAGGCCCTGGCGACCTGGGTCGAGCAGGAACTGCGCCCCTCCTACGGCCACCTGAAGCTGGTGTGGGTGGAGACCCTGCGGCGGCACTACGCGGACCGTCTGGTCCAACTGGTGGATGCGGAGGGCCTCGCCGGGAAGGGCCCATGACCCAAGTGGCCTTGGCCCTCATCCAGCGTGGCGAGCGGTGGTTCCTCCAGCGGCGCGCTCTGAGTAACCCCGTCCTGCCGGGGCTCTGGGAGTTTCCGGGCGGAAAGGTGGAGGAGGGCGAAACGCTCAAAGCAGCCCTGGAGCGGGAACTCCAGGAGGAAACTGGCCTGGACCTGTTGACTGCTCGATCCTGCACTGTGCTCGATGGGACCCCACGGCTTCATCCCTTCCTCGTGGAGGCCGAAGGCGAGCCCAGCACGGTCCTCGCGTGGGGTTGGTTCACCGTCGAGGAGATGCTCCGACTACCCATCCCACCCATGAATAGGCTTCTGATTGAGAGGCTTGACCCGGATTCGCTGGCCGCGGAACTTCGGTCTCCTCCATCTCATCTGATAGGCTGAAGGCCCCCAGGCCCGGAGATGCCATGCCGCGATTCCTCATTCGGACCTTGCTCTGCGTTCTTGCAGCGTCGGGGCTATGGGCCCAGCAGACCGAGGTGGTGCTGAGCGCCACCAGCAGCGCGAAGCTGGTGCTGGCCATGACCTCGCCCAAGGCCAAGGGCCTGGATGACGCCGCCATCGCCGCGGACTTCACGGCAGTGCTCAAGCGGGATCTGGATGAGTCGGGTGTCATCGCCATGCTCCAGGAACGGCTCCCCGCCGATGGCGCGCCCACCAAGGCCTGGAGGGAAGCTGGCGCCCAGTGGCTGCTGAACACGCGCCTGTCGAAGGCGGCCAACGGCGACCTCCAGATGGAGGCCTCTGCCCTGGACACCGCGGCCGAGAAGGGGGTATTCACCCGCACCTACAATGCCAACCGGATCGTACCGCTCCGTTACCTCGCTCATTACCTCGCCGATGATCTCGTGGGCCGCCTGACCGGCGAGAAGGGCGTGGCCTCCAGCCGCATCGCGTTTGTACGCCAGGTGTCACCGGGTGTGAAGGAGCTCTTCCAGGTGGATCGCGACGGGGCGGGGCTGATCCAGCTCACCCGGCATGGCAGCCTCACCCTTTCGCCCACGGTTGCGTCCGATGGCCGCCTGGCCTATATCACCTACAAGGGCGGCGCCCCGGAAATATGGGGCCAGCGCCGCAAGGATGGGCCCCACGAAAAGCTCTACCCGACCAGCGGGGCGGGGGGGATGCTCTCCTCGCCGGCCTGGTCTCCGGATGGCAAGCGCCTGGCTTTCGTGCAGGGCGACCGGCGCGGCAACAGCGACATCATGGTGCTGGACCTCAACTCGGGAAGGGCCCGGCGCCTGACCGATGGCAATGGCATCAACACCGAGCCAAGTTGGAACCCGAACGGGAATCAGCTAGCGTTCACCTCGGATCGCGAAGGCGGGCCTCAGGTCTTTCTCATGCAGGATGATGGCTCGAATCTCCGCCGCCTGACTGGTGAGGGGCTCTACAACGCCAGCCCTGCCTGGAGTCCCAACGGCGCCATGGTGGCCTACGTGTCCCGCTTCGAGGGGAAGTTCGATCTGTTTGTCTACAAGCTGGGCGAAGGAAAGGCCTATCAGATCACCACGGGCGTCAGCACCTCGGAATCGCCGGCCTGGTCACCGGACGAGCGCCATCTGGTGTTCACCAGCAACCGCTTTGGCTCTTCCCAGATCTTCACCACCGACCTCTCCGGTCGTCAGATCGTCCGTCTGGCGGAACTAGGGGGCTGTCAGAGCCCGCGCTGGGTCCGCGGGCGATAAAAATTGCCGTTAAATTACCGGTTTCCTGAACCACACCCTTCTATACTCAGTCTTATCCAGGAGGAACTACCCTATGCGATACGGAATCTACCTCGTCCCTGCGGCCGTTGTGCTCACGCTTGGCAGCCTGGCCTGCAAGCCTCCCAAAACCGCTGAGCAGATCAAGGCTGAGACCCAGGCTGCCTTCAATGAGGGCGTCCAGGCATTCACTGACGGAAAGGCCCGTACCGCCAATCCCTACCTGAATGACAAGGAAAACCCCCACAAGATGCAGGGCTGGTACGACGGCTGGGACAAGGCGCAGGCTGACAAGGTCGCCGCCGACAAGGCCGCCGCCGATGCCAAGGCTGCTGCCGATGCGAAGGCCACTGCCGATGCCAAGGCCGCCGCAGAACGCGCTGCTGCCGAGGAAGCCGCTCGCAAGGCCGCTGAGGCTCAGGCTGCCGCTTTCAAGGCTGCCGCGGACAAGGCCCTCGTGAACATCCACTTCGACTATGACAAGGCCGAGATCAAGGCGGATGATCGCGCCACCCTCCAGGCCATTGCGGACTTCATGAAGGCCTACCCCATGGCCAAGGCCGAGATCGCTGGCAACTGCGACGAGCGCGGCACCAACGAGTACAACCTCGCCCTCGGCAACAAGCGCGCCGCTGCCGCCCTGGCTTACCTGAAGACCCTGGGCGTGGATGAGGCCCGCTTCACCACCATCAGCTACGGCAAGGAGAAGCCCCTCTGCACCGAGGCCAAGGAAGCCTGCTGGAGCCAGAACCGCCGCGACGAGTTCAAGCTCAAGTAGATTCGATCGGTATCGCGCGAAGCGGGGGCAGTCGCCCCCGCTTTTCGTTTAGGATTAGAGGATTCGCGGAGTTCCCATGAGCGCTCGAACGATGATGTTTCCCGCCCTGGCTGGCCTGCTTACCATCGGCTGCGGATCCGAGGATCAGCTCCGCCGCGTGGAGCAGGAAGTGGGGGACCTTAAGCTGGAGGTCTTCAAGCTGCGCCAGACCGTAGAGGATGGCAACAAGAAGGCCCAGGCCGACCAGCAGGCCGCTTCCGAGGCCCGCACCCAGGACCGCCGGTTCCAGGCCGATCTGCAGGACAGCCTGCGACAGGTGCAGGACACCACCCGCGCCCTGAACAACCGGTTGAACAGTCAGCAGCCGAAGGGTGGAAGCCGCCCAGCCGCCGAGCCCCAGCCAGCCACCGCGGCCGAGGATGAACGGGCCTTCAACGCTGCCGTCCTGGACTACAATCGCGGCAACTACCCGCTCGCGGCCGAAGGCCTCAACCTCTTCCTGACCACCTACCGTCAGAGCGCCAAGCGGCCAGAAGCCCTGTTCTTCCTGGGCCTCTGCCAATACAACCAGCGCGCGTTCGACAAGGCCCAGTCTGCCTTCGACCGGATCATCAAGGATCATGCGGCTTCGCCCCAGTTCCTGCCGGCCAAACTCAAGCGCGCCCAGTGCCTGCTCAAGCAGGGCCTGAAGCCCGCCGCCGTGATCGCCTTCCGGGAACTGGTGGATGGGTTCTCCGGCAGCGCTGAGGCCCGCACCGCCCAGCAGGAGCTGAGCGATCTGGGTCTCTAGCATCCACCATGAAAACAGACCCTAGAGTGGAGGCCGAAATCTGGCGCATCCCGGTCCGCGTCGACTTCGCGGGCGGAACGCTGGATCTGTGGCCCATCTACGCCATGATGGGCGGCTGCCTCACCGTGAACGCCGCTGTGGATCTGTGGATCACCATCGAGGTCTCGCGGAGCGGCCAGGGCCATCGGATCGCCAGCCGGGACCTGGGGATCGACCTGGCCTTCGATGCCTGGCCAACGACACCGCCCGAGGGGCTTTCCTGGGTGTGGCGGGTTCTTTCCGCCTCGGGATCGCCGCCAGCCTCAGTCTCCATCCACAGTCCCGTGCCTCAGGGCTCGGGGCTCGGGGTCTCCTCCTGCCTAGGGGTGGGACTCCTGGGCGCAGCTTTGCGCGAGGAGGCCGGTGCAGGTCTTGTTTCCAAGGTGCCGATCCTGCGCGACTTGGAAAGTATGGAACTTCAAACTCCGACCGGTTGGCAGGACTACTTCCCGGCGGCGCTGGGAGGTGCCCTGGCCCTCCACTGGGATGGTCCCGCGCCAAGATGGGAACGGTTGGAACCCCACCCTGGCCTGCTGGCGGAGCTGGTGGTGTTCTACACGGGGGCGCCCCACCACTCCGGCATGACCAACTGGGAGGCCTACAAGCGCTTCATCGAAGGCGACGCACTGACGCGACAAGCGCTGTCCGATATCCGGGAGATCACCCGGGACATGGCCGAGGCATTGCCTTCCGACCCGGTCGCGGTGGCCGACCTGCTGGAACGGGAAGGGCGCGCCCGGGTGCGGCTCTCCCCGGCCGTGGAAACCGATGCCATGCGGGCCGTGCGGGACCGGGGTCGTCGCGAGGGTTGGTACGCCGGGATGAAACCCTGTGGCGCGGGTGGGGGCGGCTGCTGCCTGCTGGTGGTCAAGGACGGACGGCGCGAGGCCGCCGAGGCCGCATTGCGGGACATGGGCCTGCCGCCGTTGGACCTTCGGATCACGCGGAAGGGCCTGCACAGGCTTTGACCATTTCCTTCGGATCCGGCATTTCCAGCGGAGTCTGCCCAGGCGTGTCGAGCAGATCCCGAAGCCGCTGATCCCGTTTGCCCAAGGGCAGCTCACGGAGCTCTGTGCGGGGCATCCAACGGAGACTGTCCACTGGAGTGAAGCGGGACTCCAGTTGGATGCGGAGGGGGCTCACGGCCTCGCGGCGGTGTGTGTAGACCTGCGTCCAGCCGGGCCAGGCGGTGATGGGCTGTGGGCTGTGGGCTGTGGCTTGTGGAGGATAGTCCTTCGATTCCAGCGCGGGCCAGCGCCAGAGCCCGGCAAGCAGACCCTTGGCTGCCGGGGGATGCAGGAGGAAGTGCTCTTCAGCCTCGAAGGCCACCAGCCAAAGATCCGATGCCTTTGGTATGGCCCGCTTCGCGACCGGCGGGATGTCCCCAGTGCGACCTTCAATGTGGGCGCCACAGCGGCTGGAGAGGGGACAGACACCGCAGGTGGGTGACGGGGTGCAGACCGTGGCGCCCAGTTCCATCAGCGCCTGGGTCAGGCGGGAGGGGCCATGGGCCGCAAGGGCGGGAGCGAGCCAGGCCCGGAGTTCCGCGGCGCGGGCCTTCGGGTCGGCCTGGATCAGCAGCAGGCGGGCCAGCACCCGGAAGGCATTGCCGTCGAGGGCGGGCGTGGGCCACTGGAAGGCGATAGCGCCTAGGGCGGCGGCGGTGTAGGGGCCTAGGCCCGGCAGGTCCGCCAAGCCTTCCAGGTCGTCGGGCCAGCCCTCGGCGGCGACGGAACCAGCGGTAGCTTTCAGGAAGCGGGCCCGCCGGTAGTAGCCCAGCCCCTCCCAGGCTTTGTGGACCCTGTCCTCATCGGCTTCGGCGAGTGTCTGCGGATCCGGGAACTCGTCCAGCCAGCGCTTGAAATAGGGGATCACCGTGGCCACCTGCGTCTGCTGAAGCATCAACTCCGATACCAGCACCGCATAGGGGTCCGGGTGCGGCGCATCGAGATCCGTCGCCCGCCAGGGCAGGTCCCGCCGCACCCGGTCGAACCAGGGGGCAAGAGGCACGAGGAAATCCGGTGACGAAGGCCAGGACATGGATTGAAGCTATCAGCAACTGCCGAGGGAAAAGCAGAAGCCCGGCTTGGCCGGGCTTCTGCGCGGGGGCCCCAGGGGTATTCGCGCAGCGTGGAACCCCCGGATTGAAATAAGAGAGCGCCGTTTCCGGCGCTCTCGACTTGGTGCCCGCGAGCAGACTCGAACTGCTACGGCTTGTGGCCACCACCCCCTCAAGATGGCGTGTCTACCAATTTCACCACGCGGGCAACGTGGAAGGTCAAGTGTCGCTCAAAG
>CAIYNT010000204.1 GCA_903927605.1 uncultured Holophagaceae bacterium | reverse complement strand
GCGAGGGACAGCAGGGCGGCGATCAGGGGGCGCATCAGGATCTCCGGGGTTTCCCCCAGCATAGCCTGATCAATAGGCCTTCAGGCTCTTGGCCAGGGCGTCACGCTGTCCCTTGAAGCCCTGTTCGTCGCGCGATTCCTTGATTAGCGCCCTGGCCTGATCCAGCTGCCCGAGTTTCATCATGGCCTGGGCCCGCATGAGAGATACCCAGCCGCGCTGGTCAGAGGCCGCCGCCTTGGCGGGGTACAGCGCCAGGGCGCCGCGGGCGTCACCATGCTGAAAGCGGAGATCCGCCACCAGGATCGCGAGGAGTTCCCGGGTTTCGCCCTTCTCGGGAGCCCGTGCCAGCCAGCCCTCTGCCTCTTTCAGCCGGTTAGCTGCGGTCTCCTGGCCTTGGATCGGGCGCTGGAGGAGATGCACGGTGGCCTTGATGCGTTCCGCTCCCGGGCGTGCCTTGCCAAGTGCCTGACCCAGGGGCACCCAGTGCTCCAGGGCACTCTCGGCCCGAGCCCTCAGGAGGGCCTCATCGGGGCTATCCCCCTTGGCGGGCAGCAGCCGGAGCACTGCCTTGGGTTGGGCCTCTGGCTGAACCTTGGCCAGCGCCGCTTTCCTAAGTCCAGGTCGTTCGGCCGCGGGCGCCTCGGGCAACAGGCGGGGCAGGACATCGAGAAGCCCCTGGCCCGCGAGCAGCTCAACGATACCCAGACGCGACTTGGTGTCCAGCGCGGCAAAAGCCCCGGCTTTCAGACGTGCGAGCAGTTCGCCCGGGAAGCCCTTCTCCAGTCGCTGCCCAACCCAAGCATTCCAGGCTTCGATCCAGAGTTTCTTCACCTCGGGCTGGGCGTCCCGCGCCATGGAGCCCATCCGGTCCACCAGATTGAGGGCGTCCTCCCACTGGGCCTTCCCGACGAGCAAGCGCAATTCCACAACCTGGGCGGTGCCCTTCGGCAGACCCTTGCCCCCCTTCCGGACCTCGGCAAGAAGCGATTCGGCACTGGGCAGATCCTTGGCGTCCGGCAGACTGCCGTCCGTCAACAGGCTGGCCAACGCGAGCCGGGCATCGTCCGCCTGGGCCGATCCGGGATGATCCTTGATGAGCTTCCGAAAGACCTGGGCGGATTCCTTGGCCTCTCCGGAACGTCCCAGCAGACGACCCCAGGCGAGTTCCCCCCTCGGAAGCAACTCGCTTTGGGGAAATGTATTCTCGAAATCCTTCAGGCTGCTCTGGGCCTGACCCCGCTCACCCGCAGCGCACAAGACTTCGACGATGGCCGCCATCCCCTTTTCACTGGGCTTCTCCTTGCTGCCAAGGGGACGAAGGGACTGCACGATGGGCAGGGCCTCCTGGGGGCGTTCCTGTTCCACCAGCGTCCAGATCAGCAGCTCCTGCGGCTTCCGTTTCATCTCGGACGGGATGTCCGCAGCCAAGGCTTGGTGGAGCCGCCCTTCCGCCTCCTTGTACCGCCGGTGCGCTACGGCGTCCTCTGCAAGGATGGTCTGCGCCTCCCCCATGAAGGGTGACTTGGGCCATTGTCTTTCGAGCTTCTTCAGGGCCAGGGTAGCCGCCGGGAAGTTGCCCAGACGAGCTTCGAGCATGCCCTGGGCGTACAGCACCAGTTCCCGCTCCGGCACCTTGCTGGACTTGAAGCTATGCCCCCTGAGCCGGGCCAGTGTCGCCTTGATGGAGGCGGGGTTCTCCGCAGCCAGAGCCTCTTTGGCCAGCTCTGCAGCCTGAGCATCCGTCATTCGACCACTTGCAGCCTTTGCGGGTGGATTGGGCTCACCTGTTTTCGACGGCGTGACCCCATGCTGGGCCAACAGGGGCAGGGTGATCAGCAGGAGGGAACATCCCGCGCAACGCCCCAGCCGGTTCATGCGAGCAACCGGGATAGAAGGTTCTTCTTCCCCTGGTCGAACTCCTCGTCCGACAGGAGTCCCTTGGCCTTCAAAGCGGCCAGGCGCTCCAGATCCGCCAGCGCGTCGGACCGGCCCGGGCCACCCATCGGGGCCATCTGATTGGCGAGGATCTCCATCCTTCCGAGGGTTGTCTCCAGCCGTTCGGCCCGCTCGGACAGGGATTTCACTTTTCCCCGCAGCTCGTCGCGCTCATGGGTGAGGGTCCGTCGCTCCATGAGGCGCCGGAGGGTGTTCCGGAACTGGTCGATCTGCATGGGCTTGGTCACGAAGTCGAAGGCGCCGAGTTCCATGGCTTCGGTGGCCTCCCGCACGCTCCCAAAACCCGTGAGCACCAGCACCGTGCAGCTGGGATTCCGGTTCAGGGCGCACTTCAACACATCCATACCTGTCTTCCCCGGCATGACCAGATCCGTGATCACGAGGTCGAAGGGAGGCTCCTCGGCCCTGAGCTTCCGCTCGGCTTCCTCTCCCGTCGAGGCCGTGACCACCTGGAACCCTTCCCCCGATAGCAGGGTCGAGAGGGTCTCCCGAGGCATGGGGTCGTCGTCGACCAGCAGAAGGCTGGGGGATGGGAGGTGGGGTGGAACGATGGGGCGAGTCAAGAGGGGTCCTTGGGCTGGTCTAACAATACCCTTTCGGTTCGATGGTCTGGCAACTCCAGCACCGGACTCATGCGGCTCCCCTCAAACGGTAGACGAAGGCCAGCACCTGGGCCACGGCCTGGTACAGATCCCTGGGAATAGGCTGCTCCACATTCACGGTCCGGTATAGGGCCCGGGCCAGATCGGGTCGCTCCAGAATGGGGACTCCCGTCTCGCGGGCTCGCTCTCGGATCTTGAGAGCCAGATGGTCCAACCCCTTGGCGATACAGACCGGAGCCGCGGTTTTCTCGTCGTACTTCAGCGCCACCGCGACATGGGTGGGATTCGTCACCACCACCGTGGCTTTCGGGACCTCGGCCAGCATCCGGCGGCGGGCGGCGGCCATCATGATCGCCTTCTGCCTCTGCTTGATCTCCGGATTGCCCTCGGAATCCTTGCCCTCGTCCTTCACCTCCTGCTTGGTCATGCGGATGCTCTTCTCCCAAGAGTGGCGCTGCCAGGCGAGGTCGGCCAACCCAAGCAGTAGCATGGCCAGCATCAAATTCCGATAGAGGGCGAACATCGCACTCTGAAAGATGTCCAGGGACTGGCCCAGGGACAGCTTCAGGGTAGCCATCAGCAGAGGTATCCTCGGCTCCAGGACCGCGAAAGCGATCCAGGCCAGCAGCCCGAACTTGGCCAGGCTCTTGATCAGATCCATCACCGCTCGGGCCGAGAAGATGCGCTTGAAGCCCTGGGCCGGGTTCAACCTGTCGAACTTGGGCTGGAGAGGTTTGGCGCTGAAACTGAACCCTCGCTGCGCAAAACCCGTCGCCAGGGCCAGGAGGAGGTTGAGGCAGAGGAAGGGCAGCAACAGACGCCCGAGGATCATGAAGACATCGGCGGTGAGGGTAACTTGGCCCGCTTCCGCCAGCGCCCCAGGCTGGGCCAGACGGAGGAAATGCGCTACCTGCTTCATCAGGAGAGCCAGAGTGGCACTGCCCAGTCCCAGGAACATGAAGAAGTTGCCCCAGAGCAGGATGGCGCCGTTAAAGTCCGAACTGCGAGGGACCGACCCTTCTTCCCGCGCTTTCTGGCGCCGCCGGGGGGTGGCCTTCTCGGTGCGGCCGGGGTCCTGGGCCACATCAGCCTCCGAGCAATTTCAAGGTGAGCCGCGGTACCGACCCGTACAGCGGTCCCAGCCAAGGACCCAATTCCCGCAACACCAGACCAAGGACCATCATGCCCAAGGCAATCTTCAACGGAAAACCCAGCTGTAGCAGCTGGAGCTGGGGCATGAACTTTCCAGAGATGCCGAGGATCAGATCCAGCAGGAACAGTACCGCCAGCACTGGGAAGGCCAACTGGAAGCCCTTGGCCAGGAGCTGGCCGATCAGGGTGACGAGCCCCATGGCCTGGAGGGGCATGCCCTGACCCATGGGGGCCACGCGGTAACTGTCCACCAGCGTAAGGATCAGGTGGTGGTGGAGCCCTGTGACGAACACCAACAGGGCCGCCATCTGCATCATCAAGGATCCTGAAATGGAGGTGTTCTGCGAGGTGGCCGGATCAAGGAACTGCACGAAGGAGAAGCCCATCTGCATGTCCATCAGGGCACCGGCAAATGCCACTGCTTCCAGGATCCAGGACACTACGGTCCCGAGCAGGATGCCGATGGCCAGCTCACAGACCATGTACCCGACCAGTTCGGGGAGTCCCACGGGTACCACCGTCGGAATCGGGATCACGGGTAGGATCACCGTCGTCAAAAGGACTGCCAAGGCTGCTCGAAGCTGCAGCGGCATCTGCTCGGACCCCAGGATCGGAAAGACCGCCAGCAGGCCCGTGAGGCGGGTAAGCACCAGTACCCAGAGCACGGCTTTCGCCCCCGTGAAGGCCCAGACGCCTGAGTTCAGCAATGTAGGCGTCATGGCCGCCTCACGAGAGCTGACGGACCACGGAATTGAAGTCCGTGAACATCTTCGCCGTGAACTGGATCATCACCTGCAGCATCCAGGGGAAGCTGAGGGCCACCACCACCATCACTGCGATCACTTTGGGAACGAAGGCGATGGTCTGGTCCTGGAGGCTCGTCACGACCTGGAACACGGAGATCGTCAAACCAACGATCAGCGAAACAACAAGGGCCGGTCCCGCCACCAGGAGCGCGGTCCTCAGAGCTTCCTTCCCGATCTGGGCGATCAGCAGCTCGTTCATCCGGTGTACCCCCGCACTAGCGACCCGATGATGAGGTACCAACCATCCACAAGCACGAACAGCAGCACCTTGAAGGGCAGCGAAATGGTCACTGGCGGCAACATCATCATGCCCATGCTGAGCAGGATGCTGGCCACCACCATGTCCACGATCAGGAAGGGGAGGAAGATCATGAAGCCGATCTCGAAGGCGGTCTTCAGCTCGCTGATGAGAAAGGCCGGGAGCAGGCACTCCATGGGGACGTCCGCTTTCGTTCTGGGCGCAGGTGCCTTCGCGATCCCAAGGAAGAGCGACAAATCCTTCTTCCGTGTATAGCGCAGCATGAAGACCTTAAGCGGTGCGGCAGTACGGTCCAGGGCCTGCTCCGTGGTCAGTTCGTTTCTCTGCAGCGGCTGAATGACCGTCGTGTTGATCTCACGAGCCGTGGGCGCCATGATGAAAAAGGTCAACACCAGGGACAGGCTGATGAGGACCTGGTTCGAGGGCGTCTGCTGCTGACCCAGTCCCTGTCTCAAAAAATGCAGCACCACGGTGATCCGGGTGAAGCTGGTGGCGGTCATGAGAATGGTCGGAGCCAGGCTCAGGACCGTGAGGAGCAGCAGGGCCTGCAGGCTGGAACTCAGTCCCGCGCCCGTGGGAGTCTTTCCGAAGTCCACGGTCACCGAAGGCAGGGGCGCGGCCTGCTGGGCGCAAAGACTCAGTCCCGCCAGCAGCATCAGGGTCGTGGGAAGCCACCGCAGGAACCGACTCATTGGCCGCCCCCACCCTGCTTGAGCAGCGCCTCCATTTCCTTCACGGGCACCGGGCGGCCCAGGTCCACCTGGCGAGACAGCGCGTCGTCAAACGTATCGGGTCCACCCCGGTCACCGGGGTCCAGTCTTGAAATCAGATGGATTCCTTGCGGCGTTAGCGCCAGGAGGAACCGCTCACCTTCCACATCAAGAATGGACACGAAGCGGCGGTCACCCAGTGCCAGGGTCTCCTCGACCCGCAGCCTGCCGCCCCCACCGCCGGGAATGCGTCCCCGACCATATTTCTTGAGAGCCCAGAGGCTGGCCCCGGCGATTCCCAGCACCAGGATGAGGGATCCAAAGGCCCGCAGGCCCGAGGGAGGCGCCACGGGTGGCTGGCCCTGCGTCGGTTTTCCGTCCTCCAGCGTCAAGGGAGCCTGCAGTTCCTTTTCAGCCGGCGACGGCGGCGGTGCAGGCCGTTCCCCCGCCTGGGCCCCAAGACCCAGGCCCGCCATCAATCCAAGGGCAAGCACCAACCGTCTCAACACGACAAACTCCCGACACAGCACGGGAGAGGGGCGAGAGGGATGCCAGGCCTACTTCGCCGCTGATGGATGAGGAAGGCGAACGTCGAAAAGCACTTTCCATACGCCGGATTCGAGGGTCCAGATCCTGAGGAAGCTGGCGGTGGTTCCCCGCTCATCGGGTCCGGCTTCGCCACAAGTCCAGGCCAGATCGCCGCTGGGGGCCACCCGGATCCGATCGGGTTCCCAACTGGAACCCGGGAGATCGGCCTCAAGGGCCTTCTGGATTTCCGGTCCCTTCCGCGCCGGGGCCACCCTGGGTCGGAGGACCCTGGCGTCGGCCGCCAGATCAGGCAGGAGGGCCAGGCCGCCCCTTTCGGACCAGGCGGCCGACAACCTGGCCTCCATTTGCCTCAGCAGAGGAGTCGCATCTGGAACCTTAGGGGAGGGTTTCCTCGCCACTGGAATGGCGTCCCAGATCGCAAAGGGCTCGATGGCCTGGTCCGGCGCGGCATGCGGAATACCGATGTCGGCTTCGACCCTCCACCGACCCGTGCTCTGCTGGCGCCATATGGACAGGAAGTGGCCCTGGACCAAGGGATTCTGCCCCTTTTTCAGTGCATAGGTCCAGGGCCCGAAACTCCAGGCCAGGTCGCCGGAGAGGGAGATGCCCATGGCCTCTGGGTACCAGGCAAGCTGGCCGGGATCTCCGGGAACAGGGCTGTAGTGCTCCTTCGCGGTGGTCATCCTCGGGATGAAAACCCGTGCATCTTCCGTGAGCCAAGTTCGAAAGGCCGTTCGGATACCCTGCTGATCCGCAAGGCGCGCAAAAGCCAGTTCCGCCCGCAACACCGGCTCCAGAGCCGGGGCCTGGGCCTGGGCCTGGGCCAGCATGGGTGCACCAGCCAGAAGGGTCCATGAAAGAATCGACTTGAAGCTCGTCATGGCCGCTCCGTCTCGTGACAGCACCCTACCACCGTTGCAGCGGAGTCCCGGTGGGCGTAGGGTGAAACCCTCGCCAGATGATCTTTCCAGGAGCTGCCATGCCCGCCTACCAGCTCTCCGTGAATGGCCACATCCGCCATGTGGACGAGGACCCCGAGACCCCCCTGCTCTGGATCCTCCGGGATACGCTCGGCCTCACAGGCACCAAGTTCGGCTGCGGCCAGGGCCTCTGCGGCTCCTGCACCGTCCACCTGGACGGCCAGGTGGTGAAGTCCTGCCAGACCAGCCTGAAGGAGGCCGCGGGCCACGCGGTTGTCACTGTGGAAGGCCTCTCGAAAGACGGCTCCCATCCAGTACAGCAAGCCTGGATCGCCGAGGACGTGGCCCAGTGCGGGTACTGCCAACCCGGCATGATCATGACGGCCGCCGCGCTCCTCAAGCACAAGGCCAATCCCACGGACGGCGACATCGACGAGGCCTTTGCCGATCACATCTGCCGCTGCGGCACCTACCCGCGGGTCCGGAAGGCCGTCAAGCGCGCCGCCGGAGGTGTGAAATGACCAACCGGCGTGATTTCCTGAAAGCGACCGGGGCCCTGGGCGCGGGCCTGGTATTGGGCCTGCGCCTGGACGCCAAGGGCGGGACCGGCAAGGCCGAATTCCACCCCAACGCCTACCTGGCGGTCCGCCCCGATGGCACCGTGCGGATCAGCGTCCCCAAGACCGAGATGGGCCAGGGCGTGCGCACGACCCTGCCCCTGGTGGTGGCCGAGGAACTGGACCTGGACTGGTCCAGGATCGAGATCGTCACCGCCCAGCCCGGCCCGGAGTTCAAGTCCATGCAGACCGGCGGCAGCACCAGTGTGAGCAGTACGTGGACGCCCCTGCGCAGGGCCGGCGCCGCCGCCCGGGAGATGCTGAAGACCGCCGCCGCCGCCCAATGGCACATCAGTGCGGACCAGTGTCGCACCGAAAACGGCTTCGTCCTGGGGCCAGCCGGGAAGAAGCTCAGCTATGGCGACCTCGCAGAAGCCGCGGCCAAACTACCCGTCCCCAAGGATCCCCCCCTGAAGAAGACTGCGGACTACCGCCAGTTCGGCAAGCGGATCCCCCGGGTCGATGGCCCCGCCCTGGTCACCGGCAAGGCCATTTTCGGCCTCGACGTGCGGCGTCCAGGCCAGCGCTTCGCGGCGGTGCTGAGGTGTCCGGTTCCCGGTGGGCGGCTCAAGTCCTGGGAGGCGTCCAAAGCGCTGGCTGTGCGGGGTGTGAAGGCTGTAGTCGAAGTGCCCACAGGTCTCGCCGTGATCGCCGGAACCACCTGGGCTGCCTTCCAGGGCCGCGAGGCTCTGGCGGCAGACACCACCTGGGATGAAGGACCCGCCCGGGATTTCAATTCCGCCACCCTGGATGGGAAGATGCGCGCGGCTCTCACTGGCCCGGCCGAGGGGGCGAGGAGCCAGGGCGATGCCGAGAAGGCTCTGGCCGCCGCCGCCCGCCACATCGAAGCCGAGTACAGTTTTCCCTTCCAGGCCCACGCCACCATCGAACCCATGAATGCCACCGTGGATCTCCACACCGGTGGCGCCGAGATGTGGGCCGGAACCCAGGCCCCGAACCAGGCTCAGGAACGTGCCGCCAGAGCCATCGGCCTCCAGCCCAACCAGATGAAGGTGAATGTGGCGCTCCTCGGCGGCGGCTTCGGACGCCGCTCCGGCACCGACTTCAGCACTGAGGCTGCCCAGGTGGCCAAGGCGGCGGGCGGCGGGCCGATCCAGGTGGTCTGGGACCGGGAGGACGACTTCCGTCACGACCTGTTCCATCCGGCCACGCTGCATCGGATGAGGGCGGGCCTGGATGCCTCGGGTGCGCTTTCTGCCTGGGCCCACCGCATCGCCGGACCCGCCGTGCTGCGCTCCTGGATGGGCGGCCAGAAGTCCCCAGCCCAGGCCTCGGTGGAATCGAATGGCGCCCATGACATCCCCTACGCCATACCTGCTCTGAAGGTTGACTACGCCGAAGTGGAGGCGCCGGTGCCACTGGGCTGGTGGCGTGGCATCGAGATCGTGCCCAATGTCTTCGCCCGGGAGTGTTTCCTTGATGAAGTGGCACACGCCTCCGGCAAGGATCCCCTGCAGCTCCGGCTGGACCTGCTGGGTGATCAGGGCCGGGTCAAGTTCGGCCGGGATGAGGCGGATATCCGGCGTTTGAAGAAGGTCCTCCAGGTCGCCGCGGAGAAGTCGGGCTGGGGCCGCAAGCTGCCCGCGGGACGCGGTCTCGGACTCGCCTGCCACGCCTACGACGGTCGCACCTACGCCGCCCAGGTCGCCGAGGTCTCCGTGGAGAAAGGCCGACTCCGCGTCCACAAAATCACCTGCGCCATGGACTGCGGTCTCGCCCTCAACCCCCTCGGCCTCGAAGCCCAGGTGGAAGGCGGCATCGCCTTCGGCCTCTCCGCCCTCCGCACCCAGATCACCTGGGAACAGGGCCGGACGGTGCAGACCAGCTTCCTGGACTTTCCGATCCTGCGTCTGGCCGACATGCCCCTAGTCGAGACCCATATCGTCCCCAGCACAGAGGCGCCCTCCGGCATGGGTGAGCCGCCTGTTCCCGTGGTCATTCCGGCGGTGCTGAATGCCGTGTTCGCCGCCACCGGGAAGCGCCTGCGGCGGGTGCCGCTGAACTCTGAGGAATTCAAGTGAGAGAGCTTCAGGACATCTTCCGTCTGGTCCGCGAGCATCCGGGTCCGCTGGCCCTCGCCACCCTGGTGCGCGTGGCGGGCTCGAGCTACCGGAAGCCCGGGGCGCGGCTCCTGGTGGACCGGGAAGGTCCGGTGCGGGGTTCCCTCAGTGGCGGCTGCCTGGAGGGCGATGTCCATGCCCGTGCGATGGAGGCGCTGGCTGAGGACCGCCCCCGGCTGATGCAGTACGACCTCCGCGGGGATGCCGACCTGGTCTGGGGTAGCGGCAGCGGCTGCGAGGGCCTCCTCGACATTCTGGTCGAGCCCGTTAAGGGCAGGTCTGAATGGATGGGCTGGGTCGAACAGGCCTGGGCCTCTAGAGCCAGCCTCTCGATCCACACCGATCTCAATCCTGATCATTTGGGAATGCGCAGCATTCCCCAACAGCCGGACGCGCCAGCGTCCGGCTTCGTCGAGACCTTTATCCCCCCCGCCGCCCTCTGGATCATCGGCGCCAGCGATGACAGCCGCCCCATGGTCCGCATGGCGAAGGAGCTGGGCTGGTTCGTGGGCCTGCTGGATCATCGGCCGGCCTTCGCCCGTCCCGAGCGGTTCCCGGAGGCAGATGCAGTGCACGCCGGACACCCCGCCCAGGTGCTCCCGGGGCTTCCTCTCGATGCCCGCAGCGCCGTGGTCCTCATGACCCACAACTATGCCAAGGACCTGGAATCCCTCCGTCTGCTGCTGCCCTCTCAAGCAGGCTACCTGGGCCTGATGGGGAGCCGGGCCAGGGGACGGAAACTGCTGGCGGAGCTGGCTGCGGAAGGCATCCAGGCCGACGCGCGCCTCCACACTCCGGTGGGTCTGGACCTGGGGGCGGACACACCCGAGTCCATCACCCTGGCCATCCTCGCGGAGATCCAGGCCAGTCTGTCCGGTCGATCCGCACGGGCCCTCCGGGACTCCGGCACCTCCATCCAGACCCCATGATTCCCGCCATTGTCCTCGCCGCGGGCGCTGGTCGGCGCATGGGTGGACCCAAGGCCCTGCTGGTGGTCGAGGAGGAAACCCTGCTGCACCGGATGGTACGAACCGCCCTTTCAGCGGGATGCCAGCCGGTGATCGCCGTGGTGGGCGACTGGGAAACTGGCCCGCTGGATTGCCGCGTAACCGTCGTCCGCAACCCTGGTGCCGCGGAAGGCATGGCCAGTTCCATCCGCCTGGGGATAGCAGCCCTGCCACCAGATGCGAAGGTCGTACTCCTCCTGACAGTGGACCAATTGGCCGTGACCACAGATGTGCTGGAACGGCTACTGGCACTGGCCGCAAAGGATCCAGCCCGGCCTGCGGCCTGCGCTTATGAAGGTAGCCTCGGCATCCCTGCGGTATTGTCCCAACGTCTCTTCAAGGAGCTGCTGGACCTGCGTGGGGACCGTGGCGCCAAGGCCATCCTCCTGCGCGAGAACGCGGCTCCCCTGCCCTTTCCTGAAGGCGGGTCAGATCTGGATACGCCGGAGGACCTGGCTCGGCTTAGGCGCTGAGGCTGGTCTTCTTCTGCGCGAGGTCGCATCGGCGACAAGCTGAACACCCTCCAATCCCTGATGATCTTCGCCATGCAGCACGGCATGGTCTGGGTGGGCAACGCTGAGATGCCCTACAACGAGGAGGGCATCAACCGACTTGGCAGCTTCACCGGCCTCATGGCCCAGGCGGGTCAGGTGGCGCCAGACGTCGAGTCCAACATCGCCGACCGCAAGAGCGCCGAACGGCTCGGACAGCGCATCGCATCCGCCACAACCCGCTGGGCCATGCGCCCTTTAAGGGGTGGCTCTTGTGCCATTGAGATAGTCATGACGAAGAATGCCGGCGGATCCGTTAATCTGGAAGCTGAACCAGGAGTCCCGGCATGTCCGACCTCATCCAGCATTTGACCGACAAGACCTTCGCCACAGCCGTGGCCCATGGCATAACCGTCGTGGATTTCTGGGCGCCCTGGTGCGCCCCTTGCCGGGAAATCGCACCCCTCACCGAAACCCTCGCTGCGGAACTCAAGGGCAAGGCCGTCTTCGCCAAACTGAACGTGGACGATTTCACGCCGCTTTCAGAACAGTACGACGTCCTCAGCATGCCCACCCTGGTCATCTTCAAGGATGGGCAACCCGTCGACAATATCATCGGCTCCCTGCCCATCGAACAGCTCAGGACACGCATCAGCCAGTACGTCTGAAGCCCCGCTTCCCCTTCCCATCATGAGGAACCCATGAGCACCATCTCTGGCGAAAGCCTGCTTGATCAGCTGAATTGGCGCTACGCCACCAAGAAGTTCGACCCCGCGAAGAAGATTTCCTCGGCGGACTGGGCCGTCCTCGAGGAGGCCCTGATCCTCACCCCCTCCAGCTACGGTCTCCAGCCCTGGAAATTCATCGTGGTCACCGATCAGGCGCTCAAGGGCAAGCTGCGCCCAGCCTCCTGGAACCAGGTCCAGGTCGAGGACTGCAGCCATCTCGTGGTGTTCGCCGCCAAGCAGGACATCATCGAGGCGGATGTGGACCGGTTCATCGCCCGCACTGCCGATGTGCGGGGAGTGACCGCGGACAGTCTTGCGGGCTTCAAGGGCTACATGGTGGGCGACCTCGTCAAGGGTCCCCGGCATGCTGTCATCCACGAGTGGGCTGCCCGCCAGACCTACATCGCCATGGGCAACCTGCTCACCTCTGCGGCCTTGTTGGGCATCGACGCCTGCCCCTTCGAGGGCATCGAGCCCGCCAAGTACGACGAGATCCTGGGTCTGCAAGGCTCGGGCTTCGCCACCATCAGTGCCTGCCCCCTGGGCTACCGCGCCGCCGATGACAAGTACGCCAGCGTACCCAAGGTCCGCTTCCAGGCCAAGGACATCGTCGAGCACCACTGAAAAAGAATGAACTACGAAGACCACGAAGGATGACTTGGTCCTTCTTCGTGGTCTTTCCGTCTTCGTTGTGAACTCATTTTTCTCGAGATCATAATGGATGAAGGAGGTTCACATGCTGACCCGCACCCTCGGGACTCAGGGACTCACCGTATCGGCCCTCGGCCTCGGCTGCATGGGCATGTCCGATTTCTACGGCCACCGGGATGATGCCGAATCCACAGCCACCCTGCGCCATGCCGTGGAGCGGGGCATCACCTTCTTTGATACCGCCGATATGTACGGCCCGCACATCAACGAAATCCTGGTGGGCAAAGCCCTGGCTGGCGTGCGGAATCACATGGTCATCGCCACGAAGTTCGGCATTCTCCGCGATCCGAAAGACCCCAACGTTCGCGGCGTCTGCGGGCGCCCCGACTACGTGCGCAGCGCCTGCGAAGGCAGTCTCAAGCGCCTGGGGGTGGAAGTCATCGATCTCTACTACCAGCACCGCGTGGATCCCGAGGTGCCCATCGAGGACACCGTAGGCGCCATGGCTGACCTGGTAAAGGAAGGCAAGGTGCGCTTCCTGGGCCTATCCGAAGTGAGCGCCAGCACCCTGCGGCGCGCCTGCGCCGTGCATCCCATAAGCGCAGTGCAGTCCGAGTACTCGTTGTGGACCCGGGACCCCGAGGAAGGTCTGCTGCAGACCTGCCGCGAGCTGGGTGTGGGCTTCGTACCCTACAGCCCCCTGGGCCGCGGCTTCCTCACGGGCCAGATCCAGACGTCTGAGGACTTCGAGCCCGATGACTACCGCCGCAACTCTCCGCGGTTCCAGGGTGAGAATTTCCAGAAGAATCTCGACCTCGTGGCGCGCCTGCAGAACATGGCAACCACGCGGGACTGCACACCTTCCCAGCTGGCGCTGGCCTGGGTGCTGAGCCAAGGCAGCGACTTGGCCCCCATCCCCGGGACCAAGCGCCGTGACCGCCTGGATGAGAACCTGGGCGCCCTCGACCTTATGCTTTCTCCTGGTGAGTTACAGGAACTCAGCGGACTCTTCCCGCCCGGTGCCGTTGCGGGCACCCGCTATCTCGAAGCGATGATGCACATGGTGAACCGTTAGCTTTGCGCCAGGAGGGCCCATGGCCCGCCGTGCAGATGCCCATCCAGACAACGTGCCGGGGCCCTTCTTCGTGGACCACAGCTGCATCGACTGCGGCACCTGCTACCAGTTCGCGCCAGGCACCTTCGCAGATGGCGGTGGCCACGCGCGGGTTCACGCGCAACCCAGCGATGCTGAAGTCCGGCTGCGGGCCTCCATGGCCCTGGTGGCCTGTCCGGTAAGCTCCATCGGCACGGATGACAAGGCCGCCATCGCTGAGGCCTCCCTCTCTTTCCCCCAACTCCTTGCTGATGGTGTCTCCTTCTGCGGCTACACCAGCGACAAGAGCTTCGGCGCCTGGAGCTACCTGATCCGCCGTCCGGAAGGCAACGTCCTCATGGATTCCCCTCGGGCCGCGGAGCCGCTCATGAGGAACCTGGAGGCCCTGGGCGGCGTCGCCATGCTGGTGCTCAGCCACCAGGACGACGTGGCGGACCACGCCACCTTCCATGCACGCTTCGGCTGCGAGCGAGTCATGCACCGCAATGACGGCCTCCTAGGCCTGGAACGGATGGTGGAGGGCAACGACCCCATCCCTCTCGCCGATGACCTGCTGCTGATTCCAACTCCGGGCCACACCGCCGGAAGCGTCTGCCTGCTGTACCGGGATTTTCTCTTCACTGGCGACCACCTCTGGTGGAACCCGGACAAGGCCCGCCTCTCTGCCTCCCGCGCTTACAACTGGCACTCCTGGGAACAGCAGCTTGACAGTCTGGAAAGGCTGCTGGCTTTCGATTTCACCTGGGTACTGCCCGGCCACGGCAGCCTCCACCGGACCCACAGCCCCGTTGCCATGAGAGGTGAACTGGAGGCGGCCATCCGTGCGCTCCGACACCTTTGATGCTTCGCTGGCGGCCCGTGGGAAACTGGTGTGTTCTACCGGAGTCCCCATGTCCACGGCTTCTGAGTCCCCCGTCATCACCGCCCCCCGCGGCACTCACCTGCACTGCAAGGGCTGGGTGCAGGAAGCGGCCCTGCGCATGCTCATGAACAACCTGGATCCCGAGGTAGCCGAGCGCCCCGAGGATCTAGTGGTTTACGGCGGCCTGGGCAAGGCCGCCCGCAACTGGGACTGTTTCCACGCCATCGTGAAGGAGTTGAAGCACCTGAACAATGACGAGACGCTGCTGGTGCAGAGTGGCAAGCCGGTGGGCGTAGTGAAGACTCATCCCGACGCACCCCGGGTACTCATCGCCAATTCCAACCTGGTGCCGAAGTGGGCCACCTGGGAGATCTTCCGTGAGCTCGACCAGAAGGGCCTGATGATGTACGGCCAGATGACTGCCGGCAGCTGGATCTACATCGGCAGCCAGGGCATTGTGCAGGGCACCTATGAAACCTTCGCCGAAGCGGCACGTCAGCACTTCAACGGCACCCTGGCCGGCACCTGGACCCTCACGGCGGGTCTCGGCGGCATGGGTGGCGCCCAGCCTCTGGCGGTCACCATGAATGGCGGCGTGGCCCTCTGCATCGAAGTGGACCCGACCCGCATCCAGAAACGCATCGACACCCGCTACCTGGATGAATGGACGGACAATCTGGACACCGCCCTGGCTCTGGTGCACCAGTACGTGGACGCCAAGGAGGCCCGCAGCATCGGCCTGCTGAGCAACGCCGCGGAACTCCTGCCTGAAATCCTGAAGGGTGGCTTCCTGCCCCAGCTCGTCACCGATCAGACCTCGGCTCATGACGAATACAACGGCTACATCCCCGCTGGCCTCTCGCTGGAACAGGCTGCCGTGATGCGTCGGGAGCAGCCTGAAGCCTACGTGCAGCGGGCGCTCGCCTCCATGCGGACCCATGTGGAGGCCATGATTGAATTCCAGTGCCGAGGTTCCGTGACCTTCGACTATGGCAACAACATTCGCGCCCAGGCTCAGCGGGCCGGGTGCGTGAACGCCTTCGCCTTCCCGGGCTTCGTGCCCGCCTTCATCCGGCCCCTCTTCTGCAAGGGCATCGGCCCCTTCCGGTGGGTGGCACTCTCCGGTGATCCGGAGGACATCGCCGTCACTGATGCCGCGATGATGGAATTGTTCCCCGAAAACGAAGGCCTGCTCCGCTGGCTGAAGGCCGCGAAGGAGAAGATCGCCTTCCAGGGCCTGCCCGCACGTATCTGCTGGATCGGGGCCGGTGAGCGTCACCTGGCGGGCCTGAAATTCAACGAGCTGGTGCGGACCGGCAAGGTGAAGGCGCCTATCGTCATCGGCCGCGACCACCTGGACAGCGGCAGCGTGGCGAGCCCCAACCGCGAGACCGAGGCCATGAAGGACGGCTCGGATGCCGTGTCCGACTGGGCCTTCCTCAACGCCATGACCAGCGTGGCGGGGGGCGCCTCCTGGGTCAGCATCCACCACGGAGGTGGCGTGGGCATGGGCTACAGCCAGCACGCGGGTGTGGTCATCGTGGCCGATGGCACCGAGCGCGCCGACCGCTGCCTGGCCCGGGTGCTTTGGAATGACCCCGCCACCGGCGTCTTCCGCCATGCCGATGCGGGCTACGAGACCGCCCGCGAGCACGCCGAATTGATCGGCCTGCATATTCCGATGAAGGGCTGAAATGTCCCGTCCCTGCCCCTGCACGTCCAAGAAACCCTATGATCGCTGCTGTGGGCCCTTTCACGCAGGCAATGTCCTGCCTGAAACAGCAGAGCAGCTGATGCGCTCGCGCTTTTCCGCTTACGCCATGGCCAAGGTGGACTACCTGATCTCCACTCGCTCCGAAGCCAAGCGTGCAGATGAAAACCGGGAGGAACTGGTTGAATACTGCAAGGCCGTCAGCTGCGTGGGCCTCAAGATCGTCAGCAAGGAGAAAGGCGGCAAGGCCGACGACACCGGCCTCGTCACCTTCCACGCCAGCATCCAGGCCAATGGACGACGCAGTCTCCACATTGAAACCAGCACCTTCGCCCGGGAACACGAGAAATGGGTCTATGTGGATGGGGTCGTAAAGGGGTAGCCCTTCCCCGATCTTATGACTTTCATGCCGAAATTTTAGTACCTCGGATCAGATCCCGAAGAGCCTTCCGAGGTTAGGCATGAATGGCGAGCCCATTTTCATTCGTCGTGCTGATTACGGGGCCCGGATCCTCGTGGTCGATGACGATCCTCTGGCGCGCCGAAGCCTGCGTGGCATGTTGGAGCGCGGCCACTACCAGGTGGAAACAGCAGAGGGAGGCCGAGAAGCCCTGGCACTTCTCCCATCCTACAAACCGGACCTGGTCCTCCTGGATATTCAGATGCCCGACATGGATGGGCTGGAAGTCTGCCGCCAGATCCGCGATCTGCCGAACGGCGAACTGCTGCCCATCCTGTTCCTGACCGGAGATGAACGCCCGGATATCCATGCCCTGGCCTTCCAAGTCAAGGGGGATGACTTCTTGCGGAAACCTGTGCTCGCGGCGGAACTGATTGTCAGGATCCGAAGCCTCATGCGGCTCAAGCGGCTCCAGGCGGAAATTCAGACAGAGAGGGATAACCTGCTGGATCTCCATAAGCAACGAGAGCAGCTCTTCGGATTCATCGTGCACGATCTGAAGAATCCCCTGTCAGCCATCCAGATGGGTCTGGACCTTCTCGGCACCGGGGACAACCAGGACCCCAACGCCCAGACCCAGTTCCTTCGACTCCGGGACACGGCGCACTACATGGGACGGATGATCGAGAACATCCTTGATATCGGACGAGCTGAGCAGGTCGGACTGGACCTCCATAAGACTCTCATCCCGCTGAGAAGCTGGATCCCCAGCCTGCTGAGGGAAGTGGAATCCCAGGCCCAGCATCGGAACCACGAGCTGTCCTGGGACTGCCCGGCGGGCCTGGAGGTCGAGGCCGATCAAGATTTCCTCCGGAGGCTCCTGCTGAACCTCCTCGACAACGCCCTGAAGTATTCACCCCCCGGCAGCCATACACGGATCGAAGCCCAGCCTGCAGAGAATGGTGTGCGTCTGGAGGTGCGGGATCAGGGCCGAGGAATCCCCGAGCACTTGCGCGGACAGGTCTTCGGGAAATTCGTCCGCCTCGAAGAAAAGGAGCACAGCACCCGTTCCGGTTCGGGCCTCGGCCTTGCCTTCTGCCAGCTGGTGGCCGAAGCCCACGAGGGGCGGATCTGGGTGGAAGAAAACCCGCCCAGAGGAAGTCTGTTCGTGGTTGAGATCCCACGAGCCCGCAACTCGGGTCTATAAATCAATGCAGACCAGGATCCTTCTCGCCTGCCATGACGGCGATGGTCAGGTGGTTCTGCTCCGGTGGCAAAGGGCATGTGGCAAAATTTGAAAAGGCACAAGGCGGGTTGAAGGCGCGGTTGAAATCCAGGGTCACCTTGCCGTTCTTGGGCATATCCGCGTAAAGAAATCGCCCGGCCGGATAAGTGCCGTGGGTGCTGGTAGCGTCCTTGAAGATCAGAAAGAGCTCAGGATGTTCCGGATCCTCCACCATGGGCTCAAGCGTCATCTCGCGGCCCCCCACTTTGAACCGCAGCAAGCCTGGCGTAGTCATGGGCTCCGTAGTCCCCAGCACGGTTGAGATGGGACGGATCTGCGGTGTGGCATAGGGAATAAAGTCCGCTTCCACGCGCCAGGCTAGGTCCACGGGATACCGCGGCACACCATGGAAGGCCTTGCGAGTAGGTGCTTCCGGATCCTTGATGCGGATGCCGAACCGGTCTCCCCGGCGGATCACATAGAACCGCACCCGCCCAGCCTGCAGGATGTCCGGCTTCCCGTCCGCGTCGGACGTCAGGATGGCTTCGATCGCTGGCTTCCCATTCAAGAGAACGCCACCCCCGGGAAACGGCCGGAAGTGCACCTTTGTGCCCTCCAGGATGAACCAGCCCGCATTGGCGGGGGCGGCCCAATCGGGCAACAGCACGGTGGAACCCGGCGCCGACCCCAGCGTGTTCTCACCGGGGTTCAACCAGTCCCGGCCGATGAGGGTCAGCCAACCATCCTCAGCCGTCAGCCGGGCGAGGCGCCCTGCATGCCAGGCATCCACCGAGGCTCGATAGACGTTCTGGGCTGGTGCGGCTGAAGCGGACAGAATGAGGGAAGCAAGAACAAGGGCGAGGCGCATGGGAGCCATCGTACCAGCGCTTTGCGGTGACGGGATTCCTTCTAGGATGAAGGGCACCATCCCCCCTGTCCGGAGTACCCATGCGTCCCATCGCCTTTCTCCTCTTGGCCGTCCTGTTTCTTCCTGTCGGTGCAGGCGAAGTCCCGCGCCGCCCCGTGCATACCTATTCCATAGTGGCGCGAGATCCAATCACGGGAGATCTTGGCGTGGCCGTGCAGAGCCATTGGTTCTCCGTGGGCAGCTCCGTCCCCTGGGCCGAGTCCGGTGTCGGGGCCGTGGCCACCCAGAGCTTCGTGGACCCCAGTTATGGGGCCCTTGGCCTTGCACTGATGAAGGGGGGCAAGTCCGCTCCGGAGGCGTTGAAGGCGTTGCTGGCGGCCGACGCCGACCGCGAAGTCCGCCAGGTGGCCATGGTCGACGCCCAGGGCCGGGTGGCGGCCCACACCGGCGCCAAGTGCATCCAGGCAGCGGGACAGGAAGTGGGAGAAGGCTTCACGGTGGAAGCCAACCTCATGGACAAGGCCACAGTCTGGCCCGCCATGGCCAAGGCCTACCGGTCGGCCACGGGCGATCTCGCAGATCGTTTACTGGCGGCCCTCCGCGCCGCCCAAGCCGAGGGCGGTGACATCCGTGGCAGGCAGAGCGCGGCGATCCTGATCGTCAAGGGCAAGGCGTCAGGCCAACCCTGGAATGATCGTTTGTTTGATCTACGCGTGGAGGACAACCCTGACCCGCTGAAGGAACTGGGCCGCCTCATCCAGCTGCGCCGCGCCTATCGGCTCATGGACGAAGGCGATGGCTTCGTGACGGCGGGAAAGTGGGTTGAAGCCAAGACCGCCTACGCGGCTGCCGCCAAGCTGGCTCCCGGGATTTGGGAGATGCCCTTCTGGCAGGCCGTCGCCCTGGCCTCCAGCGGCAAACCGAACGAGGCCCTGCCCCTCTTCAAGCAGGTCTTTGCCGCCGAGCCCTTCTGGAAGCGGCTCGTGCCAAGACTCGCCGACGTGGATCAACTACCGAAAGATCCAGCATTGCTGACGACCATCGAGGCGCAATAAAAAAACCATAGATAAACACGGATGAACGCAGATCTGAACCTGTTCAATCAGTGTTCATCTGTGTTCATCTGTGTTCATCCGTGGTAGATCAGTTCTCTTTCGTCTGTGGCTCTGTCTTCGCTGCTACGAGCATCCGCAAGGCGTAGAGTACGGCCCCCACAAGGATGAAACTGTCCGCGAGGTTGAAGTTCCAATAGTGCCAGCCGCCAAAGACAAAATCGAGAAAGTCCACCACCGCCCCACGCAGGTAACGGTCGAGACTGTTCCCCAGAATCCCTCCCAGGATGAAGCCCAGGGCCACCCGATCCCAGGTGGGCGTACTCTTCTCCAGGAACATCCGGCCGATGATGAACAAGGCGGCCAGCCCTGCCACAGTGAAAAGGATGAACCGAGCGGCGGCCGGAACCCAGGTGAGGCTCCCGAAGATGGCGCCCCGGTTGAACCCCAGCGAGAGGTAGAAGAAGCCCTTGATGACGGGTTTCGACTCACCTTCAGCCAGGAGGGTCAGGATCCAGGCCTTGGAACCGAGATCCATCGCGAGTACGCCCGCGGGCAGTAGCAGCCAGAGCAGACGACGCACTAGGCCACCACCACTTCGGCACAACGACCGCAGAGCGCCACGTCTTCATCTTTGCCGTGGCCGCCCTTGTGGTTCCAGCAGCGGGGGCATTTGGTGCGGGGATCAGGTTCCACTTCAGCAATGGCACCGATGGAGGCATTCATGGATGGATCAATCCTGATAGTCACTTCAGAAGCAACGAGCAGGTCATCCAATGACTCTCCTATTGATGAAAGGAGTAAGGCATCCTTGTTTTCTCTGAGCATGACTTCCACTTTCGCATCCAAGCTCGTGCCGATGGTCCTGCTTGCACGTACGGGTTCAGCGGACATCTGGACAATTTCTCGCACCTGCCAAAGTTTTCCCCATTCTGGGGCTTCCAGGGAAGCGATGAGCTCCGGGAACCGCTGCTCGTGGACGCTGCCTTCCGCCCCCGGAATCTGCTCCCAGGCCTCGTCGGCGGTGTAGCTCATGACCGGGGCCAGCAGGGTGCAGAGGCCCTTGACCAGCTCCCAGCAGGTCTGGCGGCAGCTGCGACGGCGGGGCGAATTCAGCGCATCACAGTAGAGGCGGTCCTTGATGATCTCGAAGTAGCGGCCGGAGAGTTCCAGTTGGCAAAAACCATGGATGGCCTGGGTGGCACGGTGGAACTCGAAGCGCGTGTAGGCATCTCGCGCCTCGGCAGTAGCGCGGGCGAAGGCGCCCAGCACCCAGCGATCCAGGGGTGCGAGATCGGTGGCGGCCACGGCATCCCTCGCAGGATCGAAATCCGCCAGGGCGCCCAGCAGGAAGCGCAGGGTGTTGCGGATCTTGCGATAGGCATCGGCGCTGCGGTCGAGGATCTCCTTGGAGATGCGGATGTCCTCGCTGTAATCGCAACTGG
>CAIYNT010000203.1 GCA_903927605.1 uncultured Holophagaceae bacterium | reverse complement strand
TGTTCTCCAGTTCGACCCGGAATACCGCGTTCGGCAAGGCCTCAACCACTGTGGCTTCGAGCTCAATGGCTTCTTCTTTGCTCAAGCGGGTTCTCCGAAGACGTGACGCAGCGATTCAAACACCAGCTCCGGTGGGCGGTTGCCATCCACGCTCCGGAAATTCGGCCGATGCTTGTAGAAGCCCAGGAGCGGCTGGAAGGTCGAGTTGAACTCGCCCATCCTGCTCTTGAAAGCCTCAGAGGTGTCGTCGGAACGGTGCTTCAGGGGACTTCCACACAGGTCGCAGACACCGGCTAGCTTGGGGGCCTTGGATTCCATATGGTAGATGGCGCCGCAGGCGTTGTTGCTGCAGACGCGCCGACCGACCACACGGGCCTCCAGCACCTCCTGGGGGACATCGACCAGAACCACGTGCCCGACCTTCATGCGCTTGGAGGAGAGGAAGTCTTCCAAAGCCTGAGCTTGCTGAAGGGTGCGTGGGTAGCCGTCGAACAGCACATCAGAGGTCTCGTCCAGCAGCCGCGCAAAGACCAGACCGTTGACGGTGTCGTCGTCCACCAGTTTTCCCTCGGCCATGATGGCTTTCGCCTTCTGGCCGATCTCCGTCCCTTTCGAGACGGCATCTCTCAGAATGTCACCGGTTGACAGGTGAGTCAAAGAGAATGTTTCCACCAGGCGCTTGGCCTGGGTGCCCTTCCCGGAGCCCGGGGCCCCGAGAAGGATGTTCGCGGTGAGGGTCAAGCGGCACCTCCACGGGTGGAGCGCCCGCGGATGCGGCCCTTCTCAAGGAAGCCGTCGTAGCGGCGCATGACCTGCAGGCTCTCCATCTGGGCCGCCGTATCCATGGCCACGCCCACCACGATCAGCAGGCTGGTCCCGCCGAAGTAGAAATTGAGGCCAGGTATGTTGTTGGTAATGAGCAGCGGCACGATCGAGACGATGGCCAGATAGATGGCTCCCGCGAAGGTCAGCTTGGACAGGATGCTGTCCATGAAGATGCTGGTCTCCTTGCCGGGCCGGATGCCCGGGATGTACCCCCCGGAGCGCTTCATGTTCTCGGCAGTCTCGTCGGGATTGAAGACGATGCTGGTGTAGAAGAACGAGAAGAAGACCGTGACGCCCACGAATACGGGCGTGTAGATCCAGAAATGCGTCTGCGGACTGAGGTAGGAGGCCCCCTTGGCCAGCCATTCCCAGCGGGTGAACTGGGCGATGGTCGCCGGGAAGAAGATCACCGAACTGGCGAAGATGACGGGCATCACGCCGGCCGTGTTCACCTTCAGTGGCATATAAGAACTGCGTTGACTGGACATGCCGGCCGAGTCGGCCCGGCGGGCGTAGTGGATGGGAATGCGCCGGTAGGCGTTCTCCACCAGCACCACGGCCAGCAGCACCACCGTCATCGCCGCGATGAGCAGGATGAAGATGCCGGGAGGGGGCACGTTCGGTGCGTTCCGCAGCGACTGGGTGATCATCACCGTGAGGGTGGTCAGGGCCTGGGGCAGGCCCGCCACGATGCCGGCGAAGATCAGGAGGCTGGCGCCGTTGCCGATGCCGCGCTCGGTGATCTGCTCGCCGATCCACATGACGAAGAGGGCTCCCACCGCCAGGGTGAAGGCCGCCAGCAGGCGGAAGGCGGTCGGGGAGATCGTGGAGGTGACGACCTCGAGGCCGGGTGCATTCTGGCTCATGGCCAAGGAGGAGAGCCCCATCCCCTGGACGAATCCGAGCAGCACCGTCATGTAGCGGGTCCACTGGTTGATCTTGTTCCGCCCCGATTCGCCTTCCTTCTTCTGGAGGTTGTCCAGGTAGGGAACCACGGCTCCCATTAGCTGGAACACGATGCTGGCCGTGATGTAGGGGGCGATGCCGAGGGCAAACACGGAGAACTTCTTGAAGGCACCGCCGGAGAAGAGGTCCACGACGTCGAACAGACCCCCACCACCCCCGCGCCGGAGGGCGACCTGCAGGTTTTCGGCATTCACCCCGGGCACACTGACATGCACGCCCAGGCGGTAGACCGCCAGGAGTACCAGGGTGAAGAGGAGCCGCTTGCGCAGCTCCGGGTTGGCGAAGAGACTCCTGAGGCGATTCATCGGCCGGTTACTCGGCAGACTTCGCGGCAGGCTCCTGGATGGTGCCGCCCTTGGCCAGGATGGCCTGGCGGGCGCCCTTGGTGATGCGGTCGGCGACGACATTCACCTTGGTGGTGAGTTCGCCGCTGGCCAGCACCACGATCTTCTCCACGCGGGAGTTGACGAGCTTCTTCTCGCGGAGGGCCTCGAGCGTGACCGTCTCGCCATCCTTGAAGTGGATGGAGATGAGGCTGAGGGTGATCTCCTTGGTCTCGGGTGCGAAGATGTTGGTGAAGCCGCGCTTGGGCAGACGGCGGACGAGGGGCATCTGGCCTCCCTCGAAGCCGCGCTTGCTGCGGTAGCCGGACCGGGATTTCTGGCCCTTCTCACCGCGGCCTGAGGTCTTGCCTAGGCCTGAGCCCTTGCCCCGGCCGAGCCGCTTGCGGGATTTGGTGGCGCCCTCTGCGGGCCTGAGTTCGTTGAGCTTCATGGTCTACCCCTTCACCTGAACGCTGATGAGATGGGGAACCAGCTTGACCATCCCGTGGACGTTGGGGGTGTATTCGCATTCGCGGGTATCGCCGGGCCGCTTCA
>CAIYNT010000202.1 GCA_903927605.1 uncultured Holophagaceae bacterium | reverse complement strand
CGATTTCCCCATAGCGATCAGTTTGGCCCTCGCCGCTACGGGCTTGTTCAACATCGCATTTCGACGCTGGGCACCGCCGCGCCGACCCACCCGGTCAACCAGGTCCCGCCACCGACGAAATGCTCACTGTTTTTCAGTGAACTGGTCTCAGCGCTTCTCCCGTTTATTGACGCCTGGATATTTGCTCAGGGGAATTTCAAATTCAACTTGGGCAAGCTCGTTGGTCTCTACGTTTCGTTTGTGGGGCCAGCCATGATGCTCGTAGGAGGACTGGTCGCGGCGCGGGCTCATTCTGAGGAGCTGCGGGAAGCTTCTGAAGCGGAAGCCATGGTCGCCAAGAACCGCCTGCTCCAGAGCCAGATCCACCCGCATGTGCTATTCAATGCGCTCAACGGCCTGGCGGAGCTGGTCTACAAGAATCCCAAGGCCGCCGAGCGGGCCATCCGGCATCTGGCGGACCTGCTCCGGCGCATCATGCGGGCCTCCGAGTTCATGCGGCTGCCCCTGGGGGAAGAACGCAAGATCATCGCGGACTTCCTGGCCCTGGAGGCCATCCGGCTGGACAACCGGCTCCGGGTGACCTGGGAATGGGACGAGAGTCTGGACTCGATCGAGTTGCCCCCCCTCCTCCTCCAGCCCCTGGTGGAAAATGCCATCAAGCATGGCATCGCGCCGAGCATTCCCGGTGGGGACCTGATCCTGCGGGCCCGGGCCCAGGAGGGGTCGATCCTCCTGGAGGTCTGGAATTCCGGGGAGCCCTTCCGTGATCACGCGGTAGGCAGCGGCATCGGCGTGAACAATCTGTGCTCGCGCCTGTCTCTGCATTTCGGCACCGGGGCCAGCTTCTCGATCGGACCCTCGGGCGAGGGGACGCTTGCCTGCATTCGGCTGGAGGCGATCCAAGTAGAATACGGCCATGAAACGTCTCAACGCCTTGGTGGTCGATGACGAACCCCTGGCCAGGGAGCGGCTGTCGCGGCTGCTCCAGGAGGCGGAGTGCACGGTTGTAGCTGAGCTCGGAGACGGCTTGGCCCTGCTCCAATGGCTGAAGCGGCCCGGCGAGGTGGATGTCATTTTTCTGGATATCCAGATGCCCGGACCCAACGGCATGGAGGTGCTGGCGGAAGCCGCCAACTGTCCCCCCGTAGTGTTTGTGACGGCCCACTCCACCTATGCGGTGCGCGCCTTTGAGCTCGCCGCAGTGGACTACCTGCTGAAGCCGGTGTTCGAGGACCGCCTCGCCAAGTGCCTGCAGCGGTTGCGGAATCAGCTCATCCGGCCCCTGAGCCCGGCCGAATTGAAGGCCCTGCTGCCACCCCCCGCGCGTTTCCCCATTCGGGCTGGCGATGGGGAGATCTTCATGGAATTGGAGCTCATCACCCATTTCGAGCTGGAGGATGACCGGGTGTGGGCCTGCCGGGGCCTGAATCGCTATCTGACCCGCTGGATCTCCCTCGCGGAAGTGGAAGAGACCTTTCCCGATGACGGCCTGCTGCGGATCCAGCGCCACCTGCTGCTGCGGCCCCAGATGGTCAAGGGGGTTCGCCCCACCACGGTGGGGCGGATCAAGGTGATGATCGCCCCCAAGGTGGAATTGACCGTCAGCCGCGCCATGACGCCGCGCACGAGAGAATGCATCCGGCCAGAGACCTGGTGAGGGTTCCAGTTTGAATCACGGGGAGATAGACCGTTCGGCGGGTAAATCAACACCGTTCGGCGGAATTCGAGTCCCGGCTTCAGGCCGGGATCTATTCTTCCGAAGATCTTGAGATCCTCCTTGCCCAGCTTGTTCACGAGGCTTTGAGATCCAGGAGACTCGAATGGGTACCAATCGCTTATGCAACGCTTCTCGGCATCCTAGTCCTCTTCACCCCTTGATGCCGTTAGGGCAGCGGAAGTTCACAAGTCTCAGCGATTCCAGGTATCGGGAGAGCTTGACGGTGGCCAGAGACATGATCGAAAAGAGGCAACTGGAGGAGACAAGCAAGCGCCTCTCCTCTGCCCTCGATCAGGTCATGGAGGTCATCACCATCCTTGACGCCAGGGATGGTGCCATCCTTTATTCCAATACCGTTTTCTCTCAGATATTCGGAAATCCCGGCCACCGGACTCCGAACCAGAAATTCCTGGACCTGTTTGAATGCCCGATCCTGACCACAGCCCTGGAACGGGCGCGCGCCGGACAAGCCTGGACAGGCCGCTCCTCCTTGAAGACCTATACCGGCAGAAGGATCACATTCGAGGGGACGGTCTCCCCGGTGCGCAATGGCGAGGGTGTGGTCGAATCTCTGGTGGTGAGACTCAGGGATATCACCCTTGAGGTCGAGAAGGACCGTCATCTCCGCCAAGCGCAAAAGATGGATGCCCTCGGGGCGCTGGCAGGAGGGATGGCCCACGACTTCAACAACCTGATCGGCGCCATTCTCAGCGCAGCCGAGCTCATTGAAATGCAGATCGGACCGGATAGCCCCATCCAGGGAAAGCTGGAGATCATTCAGCAGGTGGGTGGGCGGGCCAAAGAACTGAGTGCGCAGATCTTGAATTTCAGCCGTCGCTCGGATGACAAATGGACCCCATTCGACCTCACGAGCCTTGTCACGGAAGTGACAAGCCTCCTTCGGACCACACTCCCCAGGAATGTGCAAGTGCGGAGTGATCTGACCAAAGGGATTCAGATTCTCGGAGATCCTTCCCAGTTGCACCAGGTGATCATGAATTTGGGCATCAACGCTAGCCAGGCCATGCAGCCTGACGGTGGAGTCCTGTTCATCCAGCTCCAGCCTGCGGAACCCGGCCGGAGGGCGGTCGATCAGCCCTTCCTGGAGCCCAGTGTCCTGCTCACCATCGAGGACACCGGATGCGGCATGGACCCGCATACGTTGGAAAGAATCTTCGAGCCCTTCTTCACCACCAAGGAGGTGGGCCATGGGACTGGGCTCGGCCTTTCGGTGGTATATGGCATTGTCCAGGGACATGGAGGGTACCTGCATGTCTCCAGCGAGCCGGGCAAGGGAAGTTCTTTCAAGATCCGCCTCCCCATCCACCAGAATCTGCACAAGGGCGTGGATAGGAGAAGCACCGAATCACAGATAGGCGGTCAATTTTGAGTTGCGGATCGAACAGCCAGGAATAACGCGGGCCATTTTAGGTCAGGGCCGATTCTTCCATGTCTTGTAGGCGACCATGAATTGAGCCTGCTGGGGATTCGGATCTCCCGTAGCCCATTCATGGATCAAGGCGGCTATATCAACCACATGCAACACAGGCCTGGCCTTTTTTTTGAATAATTCGGCAAGATTGTAAATCAATGCATCCTTTTCATCATAAGGCAAAGCCCTTTCATCCGCCTGAGAACCACGTTGAGTTTTAAGTCCCTGGTAGGTCTTGGATAATCTACGCATCAGTTTTGTCAAAAGAGCCAGTTCATCAAGGCGATTTTCTGGGGTTTGTTTAGTCTCTGCACTTCCATTCCCAGCATTCAAAACAGCAGATCTTTTGGGCAGTAGCCAATGGGTTGCATAACTGTCGTGCCATAATTGCATGATCACATTATTCGTATCAGACGAACGTTTATAGCCATCATGAGACCACGAGGTATGGCCATGCTCATAACTATTATAGATATCATGTATGGCCATGGGTCGATCTTTGATGCACTCGAGTAAATAATCCATCGCTGTGGCAATATTATCAAAATAATTTTCTATCTCTTTGCAAGTCATGCTGTCTATGCCCAGGCGCCGTGAGGCTACGTATTTTTTGTAATGCAACGCCAAGGCATTCAATTCATGACCACAAGCCTTGACGGTATTTGCCTGGCTCGGCCCAAGACGATTGAAATAGTTCTTCTCGAGACGTTTTATCTCATTCAAGTTGTGGACCAGGCTGCGCGATGTGATTGCCACCATATCGACCATCTCCGCCATGACAAAACACATCATGCGATATCAAGATCGATATTTTTACCAAAATCGTGGGTGACGGGTCGTATTCTTCCTCCTCCCGGGACGGAGGGGCTGTCTAGGCTGAGGCACCTAACCTGCTTTAGGGTAGTTGAATCACCCCGGGTTGAAGCCCATGATCCGGAAATGATTCGGAGAAGCCATGCGGATATTCGCCATCTTCATCGCCGCATTGCCGCTCCTCTCGCAGAATGCAAAACCCCCTGTGCCGAAGGTTGCCTGGTCGTATGAAACACCCAGGGGGTTCCAGTTGCTGGAGCCTGCCTATCGATTTCCGACACAGATCAAACAGGCGCTGGTCCAGTTCGTTCAGCCATCGCCGGCACTTTGCAAGGAGTACCATTCTGTCTTCCTGGATAAGCGCAAATTCTCGATCTGGCTGAAAAGCGTACTCGTCGACTCCCGGGCTAAACGGGCCCAGTTGGCCAAGTCCGAAGGGAATGTGCTGTCCAGCGACCTTTCGAAAATGTCTCCCAACGGTGGGACCATTCTCAGTACGGCCACGATCCACCCAAGGAAGGCGGCGAATCCCGAAGCCATTGAGCGTTATCTGGAGGTGCTGAAGGCCTGGGACCCAGAGTAAGCACGCAGGGCCCCAGCGCTCTGGGCAGCGGCGGACTGGAGAGGAGAACGAGGGAAATTGCCCAGCGCCGGTTTGGCTCCGCCACGGTCCCACCTCGCCGCCGATCCGGGTCTGCACAAGGTTCGCCCAGATAGTAGTTGATGCCGCTCTAAGTCAGACCTGTTCCTCAGCAACAGGGATATATTGAACCCCAGTTAGAAGCGAGCACCTCCCCACCTCTGCCGCATCGCGGCTTCGTCCACGGAGATTTCATGAACCGTATTCTATCGAGGGCCGTCCCAGTCATCAGCTGTCTGGTTCTGGCTGGGTGCGTCAAACCCGTAGACTGCGCCACCCTGGGGCAGCTGAGTGTGGGGACCGCCACTGTTCAGAATGCCGTGGCCCTCTTTGGCAAGCCCACCCGCAGCGCCCCTGGCACCGCTGGGACCACGGTGGTCAGGTGGGAATCCACAACGCACTCCAATGTCGGAGGGGGAACCTTCATGACCGTCCTGCTTACCTTTGGGCCCGATGGGAAGCTTGTGGACAAGAGTTGCACGACGGTGATTATTCCGCCCGTTGTCAGAGAACCAGCTGCTTGATGCGTTGGCGAATGCTCCAGGGATATAATTCCGGCACTTGTCGATGGGGCACAAACGCTGGGCGACCTGTTCGTCAGTACGCAGAGGGTAGTGGACCAGGACTTGCCGGTGTCGTACTCCACGCGAAAGTGAGGGGATGATCCAGTCGGGCCAGGGTTGCTCCAACGATTGCTTCGGACTACATGGACGGCCGGACCTGGCGGATGGCCTCAGCCTCGGCAGCGGCCTTCCAAGCATCAGGCCCGCAGTAGGCGTCCACAAAGTCGGCATCGTGGTGACCGGAGCGCCAACACCAGTTTCACGTAGTCCTAGACCCAGCTTGAAACTGGAATTTGATTCCTGGCTGTTTTATGAACCGAGAGGCGTTGGAATAGGTTCTCACTGAGTACTGCGTTTGAGGTTAGGTTCTCGAAAAATCCATGGACGGGTCCGCGGTGCCGGCCATGAATAGTGCCAATCGTCACAACGGGACAGGATCCTGGGAATCTTGTAGGGAGGTTTCAATTGTAATGATGACTTGGACGTCATACACTTCCCACCGAGAATTACCAAATAAATTTGCACCCCGCAATATTAGGGTCATAACATCTCCCCCCCGGCCACTCGTCCCGAGTGTGCTCATCTCCCCCCAAACCAGGCCACATGCAAGGGTGGCCATCTGCGCAGGAGCTAACCCCTATGAACAGAACCAGCCTCACGAAAAACGTGCTGACAGCTTCACTCTTGATGCTGCCATTCACCCTGGTGGCGGGTGATGCACCCGGGGTGTTCAAGGTCCCCGGAACCGATACCACCATGAAGATCTACGGCTTCGCAGAGCTTAACGGCGTCTACGACATGGGCACCCACAACTCCGACATCGACGACTTCGACTGGGCGTCCTTCCTCCCCACCCAGCCCTTCGACCATCCGGTCCCCGGCGTGCAGAGCTCGGCCACCAAGAACAACTCTCTGTACATGACGGCCCGGACCTCCCGCTTCGGTATCACCACCACAACGCCCACCGACCTGGGCCCTGTCACCACGAAGCTGGAAGGTGACTTCAACTCACCGTCACCCAGCAATTTTTCCTCGCCGACGACCACCAACGGCAACACCTTCCGCGTTCGTCAGGCCTACGTCCAGCTCGGTGGCTTCCTCGTCGGCCAGACCTGGTCCACCTTCTTCGACGGCGACTCCCTGCCTGACACCGTCGATTTCAACGCCGTTCCCTCGGCCTGCCTGGAGCGCATTCCCATGCTCCAGTACACCTTCAAGACTGGCTCTAACTCCACCCTCGCCATCGCTGCCGAATTCCCCTTCGACCGCATGTTCCAGGGCTACTCGGGCCATGTCGTCTCCCAGGACGCCGGCGAAGGCTATGCTACCGACTCCTACCAGGACCTGCCTGATTTCCATGCCAACTGGACCTACAATGACAGCTGGGGCCACGTCTCCCTCCGTGGAGTCATGCTCACCTACAAGACTGGCGGGAACGAAGTCCTGACCGGCACTGCCGTCACCACACAGCCCAGCGTCAACGCCACCGGCTACGGCGCAGCGCTGTCTGGGCACTTCAACGTGGCGAAGGACACCTTCGTCTGGTCCGTGGAAGGCGGCGATGGCATCGGCCGCATGATGTTTGGCAGCATCCTCCAGAGCGCCATCAACGATGGCAAGAAGATCGATCTCTGGAAGGGCCTGGGCTGGCATGTCGGCTACACCCACGTTTGGGACGCCAAGTGGCGCAGCAACCTCATCTACAGCCAGGTCAGCATGACCGATCCCGGCGCTTCCAATGGCATGACGCTCAACAAATGGATGCAGAGCTCGCTCAATCCCAACTACTGGGGCGCTGACGGCCAGCCCAACAAGACCCTCAGCAACGCCATGGTCAACACCTTCTACCAGATCAGCAAGACCTACTACTGCGGCGTTGAATACGCGTGGGGCACCCGCAAGACCTTCGACACCTACACCTCGGCTGGCGCCCTGGTCAACGACGGCAATACCGGCACGCAGAAGCGCATCAATTTCGTGTTCCACGCCAACTTCTTCTAGACCCTGGCCATCTACAACCAACCTATCCATCAACCTTCAGGAGACTGCATGAAAAAAATGTCCCTAGCAGCATTGGGCCTCGCCATCGGCTCCATCCTGCCCTTCGTGGGGTGCGACAAGAACAAGGACGTCGTCCTCGGTGGCGTCGCCCCGCTGACGGGCGAGGCCGCCACCTTTGGCGTCTCCACCAAGAACGGCTATGACTTGGCTGTCGCGGAATGGAACGCCAAGGGCGGTGTCCTTGGCAAGCAGGTCAAGCTGGTGTTCGCCGATGACAAGGGCGACCCCGCCGAAGGTGCCACCGTCTACACGAAGCTGATCGAACAGGACAAGGCCTGCGCCATCGTCGGCACGGTCATGTCCAAGGTCTCTCTGGCGGGCGCTCCCATTTGCCAGGCCGCCAAGATCCCCATGATCGCCACCGCCTCGACCAATCCCAAGGTCACGGGCGTGGGCAACTTCGTCTTCCGCGCCTGCTTCATCGATCCCTTCCAGGGCACGGTAGGCGCCAAGTTCGCGTTCGACGACCTGAAGGCCAAGAAGGCCGCCTGCCTCTTTGATGTGGGCAACGACTACACCAAGGGTCTGTCCGAGTTCTTCAAGACCAAGTTCACCGCCCTGGGTGGCGAAGTCGTCGGGTTCGAGGGCCATGCCACCGGAACCTCCGACTTCAAGGCCCAGCTGACCAAGGTGCTGGCCGCCAAGCCCGATGTCCTCTACATCTCTGACTACTACAGCGATGTGGCGATCATGGCCAAGCAGGCCCGCGAACTCGGTTTCAAGGGCCCCATGATCGGTGGCGACGGCTGGGATTCCCCCAAGCTCGTGGAAATCGCCGGCCCCGCAGTGGAAGGCTGCTTCTTCACCAACCACTACGCCAAGGAAGACAAGGCTCCCATCGTCCAGGAATTCGTCAAGAAGTACACCGCCAAATACAATGCCGCTCCCGATGCCCTCGCGGCCTTGGCCTATGACGCCGCCAACATCATGCTGGACGCCATCAGCCGCGCCGGTTCCACGGATGGCACCGCCATCCAGGGTGCCCTGGTCAAGACCGACCTCAAGGTCGTCACCGGCCAGGTGAAGTTCGACAGCGATCGCAACCCCGTGAAGTCTGCGGTCATCATCGAACTCAAGGGCGGGCAGCAGGTCTACAAGACCACCGTTGCCCCGTAAGGACTAGCACTCGAGTTTCAGAGGGGGGGCCAGTGGCCCCCCCTCAATACGGAAAAGGAGTCACCGCATGGGCTCAATCTTCAGTCCGCAGCAGATCGTCAATGGTCTCCAGCTGGGCGCGATCTACGCTCTGATCGCCCTGGGCTACACCATGGTTTATGGGATCGTGCGCCTCATCAACTTCGCCCATGGGGACTTCTTCATGGTCGGGGCCTATGCGGCCTTTGGCTCCTTCTTCATGTTCAATTTCT
>CAIYNT010000201.1 GCA_903927605.1 uncultured Holophagaceae bacterium | reverse complement strand
GGCGTGAAGATCGTCAAGCAGAGCAAGTATCTGCGTCACTTCACCGCTGAGATGGCCTGGGTTTGAAGAAAGAAAGAAACCACGAAGACCATCAAGACCACGAAAAAAGCCATTTTCTTCCTTCGTGGTCTTCTCGTCTTCGTGGTGGATCCTTTATTTGTAGGATGAGTGCACCCTGCAGACCAGGAGCCCCCATGACCGCTTCCCCGCTCGAAGCCATCTTCGCCCGGCAACAGGCTGCCCGCTGGCGGGTGGCGGCCACCTCGGCGGATCAGCGCAAGGCCAAGCTCCGGGCCTTGCTGGAGGCCCTCATGGCCCATCGGGCCGTGGCCCAGGCCGCCCTGGCAGCGGATTTCCGCAAAGCGCCAGAGGAAGTGGACCTCACCGAGCTCTATCCCGTCGTCTCCGAGATCAAGGACGCCCTGCGCCACCTGCCCCGCTGGATGAGGCCGCGGAAGACGCCGACCCCCATCGGCTTCCTGGGCAGCGCCAGCACCATCGTCCATGAGCCCCGGGGTGTGGTGCTCATCATCAGCCCCTGGAACTACCCCATCAATCTCTCGCTGGGACCGCTGGTCTCGGCCATCGCCGCGGGCAACTGCTCGGTCCTCAAACCTTCCGAGTTCACGCCGCATACCAACACCTTCCTTCGCAAGCTGCTGGAAGGACTCTTCCCCGAGGAGGAGGTGGCCCTGGTGGAAGGGGGTGCCGAGGCCGCCAAGGCCCTGCTGGCCCTGCCCTTCGACCACATCTTCTTTACGGGCAGTCCCGCCGTGGGCAAGCAGGTGATGAAGGCGGCCGCTGAACATCTGACCTCGGTGACCCTTGAATTGGGGGGCAAGTCGCCGGTGCTGGTGGACGCAGACGCCAATCTCCAGGAGGCCGCCCGCAAGATTGCCTGGGGCAAGTGCCTCAATGCCGGCCAGACCTGCGTGGCACCCGACTACGTGCTGGTCCATGAGCGGGTCCATGATGCCCTAGTGGAGGCATTGAAAAAGGTGCTCACCCATTTCTACGGGCCCGATGCCGCCACGCGCCAAGCCAGCCCCGACCTGGCCCGCATCATCAGCGATCGGCACCACGCCCGTCTGCTCGGGCTGCTGCGGGAATCCAGAGGCATGGTGGTCTTCGGTGGCGAGGCAGACGCCGCCCAGCGCGACCTCGGCCCGACCTTGATCACTGAGGTGGATCCGGCTTCGCCAATCATGCAGGAGGAGATCTTCGGCCCCCTGCTGCCCATCCTGAAAGTGCCGGACATGGCGGCCGCAGTGGCCTTCGTCAATGCCCGCCCCAAGCCCTTGGCGCTCTATGTGTTCAGCGGCAGTCGGACCGGGGCGGAAGATCTCATCGCCCGCACCACGGCGGGTGGTGGCTGCATCAACGACACCATCCTGCACTTCGCCCACACGGGCCTGCCCACCGGCGGTGTAAACACGTCGGGCCTGGGGAAAGCCCATGGGATCTATGGCTTCGAGGCTTTCTCCAACGCCCGGGGCATCCTCCGGCAACGGATGCGCTTCTCGTCCATCCAGCTCATGTACCCACCCTACACGGGGTTCGTACGGCGGATGATCGATCTGACATTGAAATACTTCTGAAGCAGAGGGCCCTTCCCGAGGATTGGCTCAGCGCTGGGTCTCTTCCAAAGCGCCCTGGGCGGCCTCCCAGTCGCTCATGGCATAGGCGAGATCCGCCTCCATGGCCTTCTGGGCATCCAGCTTGGCGCTGAAGGCCTGCCAGTCGGCGGGATCCATGGCGGCCATCTCTTTCTGCAGATCCGCCAACTTCATCTCCAAATCAGACACTTTGGCCTCGGCCTCGGCCACTTGCTTCTCGAAGCGCTTCACCGCGCGCTGTTTGTCTTTGTCGATGGGGTGGGGTTTGGCGGGCTTGGGTTCCAGGCTCTGCGGTTTCGCCGCAGAATTGGGCTTCGCCTGCGACGAAGCGGGTTTCTTATTGGGTTCGGGTTTCTTGGGGGGCTCTGGCTCCTGGCTGCCGGCCTCGTCTTCCTGACCCAGATCCAGGTCCACCCAGGCCTGGTGGTCCTCGTAGCCGCCTTCGCGGAACTCGGCCTTGCCCTCGTGGATGCGCAGCAGCGAATCTGCCACACGGCCCAGCAGGTAGCGGTCGTGGGTCACCACGATGGCCGCGCCGGTGAAGCTCAGGATGGTGTCTTCCATGGCCTCCATGCTGGGGATGTCCATGTGGTTGGTGGGTTCGTCCAGCAGCAGCAGGTTCACGCCGTTGCGGATGAGTGTGGCGATGCTGAGCCGGGCCCGCTCACCGC
>CAIYNT010000200.1 GCA_903927605.1 uncultured Holophagaceae bacterium | reverse complement strand
CGGCGAGATCGCGGCCACGATCTGGGCCTGGTCGAGTCGGCCCTCCCGAATCGCGGCCAGGACCGCACCCCCCAGGCAGGTTTTGAGCCGGGACTCGGCGGCCCGTTCGCGTTCCAAGTCCTTGGCCCGGGCCTCGGCGTCCTGGCGCCTGAGCTGCTTCAGGGCAGCCTGGTGCTTCTTGATGGCCTCTTCCCTGCGCTCCTTTGGTGTGAGCGGCTTCTTGGTTCCTTCTTGCTCCATGGCGGGCATCTCCTTGTGGACCTCCACCCTTCCATGCTACCCCCTGGAAAGTCCTCCCCTTGACATTGCGCGGAGGTGGCGGCATCCTTTGCGCACCTGAGCCCCAAAGGGGCGAGGGCGCACTTAGAGTGTTCCTGCGGAACACGTGCGGTCAGGGTGCTCCGCCCCCCGACACCCCCAACAGCAGCCGCCCGGAGGTCCTCATGGCAGAATTCCACCTCTCGATGGCGCCAGTGGCGCGCTCGAAGGGTGGTTCTGCCACGAGGAAGGCGGCCTACAGCACGGGGTCTCGCCTGCGCGATGAGCGCTTGGGCGTGACCCACGACTACCGCAGCAAGAGGGGGGTCGAGGCCCTCCCTCTTGCCCTACCCTCTGCCACTGGGGAGAGCATCCCCAGGGACAGGGGATCCTTCTGGCGTGCGGTGGAGGCCACCCACGCCAGGAAGGATGCCGTGCCGGCGAGGACGCTCGACGCCGCAATCCCACGCGAGCTGTTCCTCGACCAGGCCGCCGAGCGCCGCCTGGCTACCCAGTTCACCGCCTGGCTGGCGGAGGCCTACCAGGTCGGGGTGGACGGCGGGATCCATCGCATGGGCGGCAACCACCACATCGACCTGGTCCTCACCTCTAAGCAATTCGGGCCCGAGGGGTTCGGCAAGCAGGCCAAGGCGCTGGATGCCATCGCCAACCAGGGCACGCGGGGGGAGGGTCGCACCGCTGCAGAGGACATCAGGGAGAAGTGGTCGTCGCTCTGCAATGCGGAACTCGCCGCAGCTAAGGTGACAGCAAGGGTGGATCACAGGAGCTACGAGCGCCGGGGCATCTCGATCCTACCAGGTATTCACCGTGGGCCTGCGGTGGACGCCATGGAACACAAACGACCAGGGTCAACGTTCCGGGGGGACTTCTACCGAGAACGCCAGGAGCTGCGTGCGCTGAGCATCACAGAGCGGATCAAAAGGGAGGTGGCAGATGGACTCAGACGCCTTGAAGCGGTCTGGAAGGAACTTACAGCAGGGTTCACTGGATCAGGCGGCGGCCTCGGTGCAAACCGTAGCTTCGCTGGACTCGGACGACCCCATCATGCCGGACTGGGGTCTGCAGCCGGAGCTGGCGGCCCCAGTCTCGGAGTCGTTCTTGGAGGCCTTTGTGGAGGACTCGGGGTCCCCCTCAGCAGCATCGGCGGCCTCGGTGCACTCAGTGTGGGGCGACCACTACTCGGATCCGGATCTGATGCCGCCAGGGTGGGTGAGGCTCACGCACGACATCCGGGCGCAGAAGGCGGGTCTCCCGCGCGACCTGCAGGGTTGGCTCCTCGAGGGCCAGGGGCGGCAGGTCCTCGCGGACACAGCCTGGCTGCTGACGGTCCCGGATCCACGGGAGACGAGGGTCTTCGTGGCCCTGAGCGAGGTGGAGGTGGGACCCGGTGACCTTCTCGCACTCGGCCGGCCGTGGGAGGCCGCCGAGGTGGAGAATGTTCGCTGCAAGCACCTGGTGCGGGGCGACTGCTTCCGCCTCACTGCTGGTGAATGGGGGCATATCTGGTTGGCAGCCTTCCATGATCGGGCCGTCTTCCGTGTCCTGCCTGGATCCAAGCTGGGTGCCATGTTGATCTGAGTCGTCGGAGCCTGGTTCCTGGGGCACCATTGGGCCAACCGGAGGCCAGGGGGCGGATCTACCGCGATTCCCGATTCCTGATGCGGGCCGACCTTTTTGTTCCACCAACTAGGACCAGGGTGGACTTCATACCTAAACCGACACGCCGAGCGTCACTATTGGCACGGGGCCAGAATGTCCGCGCACCTGGTTTTCCGTGGTTCCGAGGACATGGGGGTCGTCGGGTTTCGCGGTAGATTCTGGCCCACTGTTGGGGGTGGTTTTGTTCCACGAACTACGTCAGGCCCGTGCTTGCCTCGTTGTAAACATTGGAAACAGGGACACCGGTCGACCAGGGGATTCCGTTTTCGACCCCAAAGCCGTTGCCGAGCGTAGTTGGTGGAACAAAAAGTCCCGGGCGTTCCATAAAGTCCGGTCAAACCACAGCGAACCGCCACGCAACCCCCTTGTTTGCATGCTTGCCCAAGGCGGATCGCACGGGAAAGCCCGTCGCGACCGGACTTTATGGAACGCCCGGGACCGTCACCAGAACTCCGGAATATCCAGGGCCGTCACCAGCGTGTGGATCGTCTATGAGGCTCCGAAACGGGTCCAGATCTGTATGCGTACACCTTTTCCGTAGTTCCGAGGACACCGTGGGCCAACCGGAGGCCAGAGGGTGGATCTACCGCAATTCCCGATTCCTGATCCGGGCCGCCCTTTTTGTTCCACCAACTACGACTAGGGTGGACTTCATACCTAAACCGACACGCCGAGCGTCACTATTGGCACGGGGCCAGAATGTCCGCGCACCTGATTTTCCGTGGTTCCGAGGACACCGGGCCGGTGGCGTTCCAAGAAGTCCGGAGGAGCTGCCCCAATTCTGGAGGACAAAGTGTAACGCACCGACCGGTGTGTTACGGTTGGGCATGCCACCACGACGCCGGAAGCTCCCCCAGAAGAAGGACCAGGCGCGAGCCGTGGCCTACCTCCGGGTGTCCACGGAGGACCCGGCCCTCGGGCCGGAAGCGCAACGGGCCGCCATCGAGAACTGGG
>CAIYNT010000199.1 GCA_903927605.1 uncultured Holophagaceae bacterium | reverse complement strand
GTCCACGTCCTTGTAGCGGCCCCAGTCCTCGGCCTCGGCGAGCTGCTGCTGGTTGAGCACCTTGCCGCGGTCATAGGGCTTGTTCGGGTAGTCGAAGGGCTTGGAGGACCAGTTCTGCATGCCCAGGTCCAGGTCCGTGACCACGAAGATGGGGGTCTGGAAGCGCTCGGCCAGGTCGAAGGCGTCGTAGGAGAACTGGAAGCACTCTTCCATGTTGCCGGGGTAGAGGTTGATGTGCTGGGTGTCGCCGTGGCTGCACTTGGCGCAGAGCTCCACGTCCGACTGCTGGGTGCGGGTAGGGAGGCCGGTGCTGGGTCCGGTGCGGCCCACATTGAAGAACACGCCGGGCGCCTCGACGTAGTAACCCAGGCCGATGAATTCGCTCATCAGCGACACACCGGGCCCTGCGGTGGAAGTCATGGAGCGGGCGCCTGCCCAGCCCGCGGAGAGCACCACGCCGGCAGAGGCGAGCTCATCCTCCATCTGCACGATGGCGACCGTGGATTTGCCGGTCCTGGGATCCTTGCGGTACTCCTCGGCGTATTCGATGAAAGTCTCGACCAGGCTGGAGGCAGGGGTGATGGGGTACCAACCCACCACGGTGACGCCGGCGAAGAGAGCACCCAGGGCGCAGGCTTCGTTGCCGTCGACGATGATGAGGCCCTGGGTCTTATCGTCACGCACGACCTTGATGTGGTCCTGGTCCGGCAGGTGTTCCATGGCCCAGTCGTAGCCCGCCATGGCGGCGGTCTGGTTGATCTCGATGGCCTTGGCCTTCCCCTTCAGCTGCTTGGCGATGGCCTTCGTCACCTCGGCCATGTCGATGCTGAGCAGGCGGGCGGCCACGCCCACGTAGATCATGTTCTTCACCAGCTTGTGCAGCTTGGGCTCGGGGCAAGAGGCGGTCACCAGCTTCTGGAAAGGCACCGGGATGAAGGAGAGATCGCTGCGCAGCTTGTCCAGCTGCAGGGGCTCATCGTAGATCACCAGGGCACCGACGTCGGCCTTCGCGATGTCCTCCTTGGCCGTCTCGGGATTCATCAGGATCAGCATCTCGTTGCTGGCCTTGCGGGCTACGTAGCCCTTGGCGCTGGCGCGGATGGTGAACCAGGTGGGCAGGCCCGCGATGTTGGAAGGGAAGAGGTTCTTGCCGCTGACGAAGACGCCCATCTGGAAAATGGCCCGCAAAAGCACCGTGTTCGCCGTCTGGGAACCCGATCCGTTGACCGTGGCCACCTGGATGGAAAAATCATTGATTCGAGTTTTCGCTCCTACCGTGGGGGCAGGGGTGGCAAGACTGGCAGTCATGGGTACTCCTTTCTCATCGGGACAGAGGCGCCGGAGAGGGTAGAAAGAGGACAAACAGGGCGTAAATACTTGACCCTCAAGGCCGTCGGTCAGTATGGCAGAGGTCGCGGAAGGGTTCCACGAGGGGTCTTGGGGTTGGCGAGGCAGGTGGTCTGAAATAAAGCGAAAAAAAAGGGATTGACGACCTCGGCCTCAACTCTTACCTTGGAACCCATGAAAACCAGCGATCTCACCAAGCGCCAGCAGGCCGTTCTGAAGTTCATCAGGACTTTCGTACAGGGCGAAGGTCGGAGCCCCACTTTGGCGGAAATTGCCAAGGGTGTGGGATCCAGCGCGGTATCCACCATCCACAAACATGTCCAGCACCTCATGGACAAGGGGTTCCTGGTCCGCAGCCACGGGAAGGGCAACAACCTGGTCGTGGCGACCAGTGTCCATGACGAGGCTTCACCTTCCCACCTCGGCAGGAGTGATTCCCACGCTGCGATGACGCCCGTTGTGCGCATCTTCCCCTTCTGCGGGGATGTGGCCGCGGGTTCGCCCATCCTGCCGGAAAGCCGGGCCCTGCCCATCGAGGTGCCCAACAGCATCCACCGCCAGCGGGACGAGTTGTTCGTGCTGCGGGTGCGGGGCGACTCCATGGTCGATGACGCCATTCTCGACGGGGATCTGGTGGTACTGCAGCGCAAGGGTGAGTACCGGAACGGGGATCGCGTGGTGGCCCTCATCGACCGGGAGGAAGTCACGCTCAAGGAGTTCCGGCGGGACGCCAAGGGTGTGTGGCTCATTCCCCACAATCCCGAGCTTCAGCCCCGTTGCTACCCCCCCCAGCGCATCGATATCCAGGGGCTGCTCGTGGGTGTCATGCGGAGCTGCTGAACATCTAGGAAGGCAGTCGATCCCGGATGGCCGCTCCCATCGCCCCGGTTCCCATGGCACCTCCCAGATCACGGGTCCTGGCGCCTGATTCCAGAGCGCCGGATACTGCAGTTTCCAGCGCGGATGCCTCCGATTCCCAGCCCAGATGCCGGAAGAGAAGGGCCGTACTGAGGATCATGCCAACCGGGTTGGCCAGGCCTTTCCCCGCGATATCCGGCGCTGAGCCGTGGACTGGCTCGGCCAGGACCGAGCACCGGAAGGGTCGATGGGGCGCCCAGCTGATGGATGGCGCCACGCCCATGCCGCCCAGGTAGGCCGCACAAAGATCGCTGATGAGGTCGCCCAGGTAGTTGTCGGCCGCGATCACACCGAAGGCGCTCGGCTCCTGCACCAGGGCGCAGAGCAACGCGTCCGCATGCATGCCCCGGGCGGCCACTTCGGGGTGACTCCGACACAGGTCCTCGAACACGCGCAGCCATAATCCATGCCCGTGCTTCAGCACGTTCGCCTTGTGGGCGAGGGTGAGCGGGCGGCTCCGTTCGCCCGCGCGCTGGAAGGCGGTCTGCAGCAGGCGCCGGACGGCGGGTTCCGTGTGGATGGCGAGATCAATGGCCCTGCCAGGTTCGGTTGAGCCCTGCAGGCAATAGGGGCCTTCCGTATTTTCCCGAAACACTTCAATGTCGAGTTCTGGGTTATGACCAGGTATTGCGGACCTGCAGGGCCTGTAGTTCACAGCCAGCTCCAGACCCTGCCGCAGCCGCAGCAGGATCTCCTCCGCATGACGGCCATCGGGAACCCGCGGGTCGCCCACGGCCCCGAACAGGATGGCGTCGCAGCCGTCCCGGAGCTCGGCGAAGGCGGCCTCGGGCAGGGTCTCCGCCGTGGCGAGATAGTGGTCGGCTCCGTAGGGGAGTCGGATGGTCTCGAGGCTCCGTCCCCGGGATCTCGCCCAGTCCAGACAGGGATTGGCTTCGGCCATGACCTCACTGCCAACCCCGTCGCCGGGAAGGATGGCAATGCGAACCGGTTTGTCCAAGTCTTCCCCTCCCCGAGACCCTTGGATGGTGCCACACTCCTCCTCCCGGAGGCTGACATGGATCGGAGATGGAGGGCTGGGATGGGAATCATGGCGATATTGGGGCTGGCCTCGGCCGCGGAAGTGGCAGAAGGCACCAAGGCACCGGCCTTTGAGGCGCAGGATCAGAACGGTGCCCAGGTGCGGCTGGCCGACTTCCAGGGCAAAGCCACCGTGGTGCTCTATTTTTATCCCAAGGACGATACCCCTGGCTGCACTGCCCAGGCCTGCAGCCTGCGGGATGGCTTCGCGGCGATCCAGGCGGCGGGCGCCGTGATCCTCGGTGTGAGTGCGGACACCAGCCAGAGCCATCGGGCCTTCGCGGAGAAGTACCACCTGCCCTTCAGCATCCTCGCGGACCCGGACCATCACATCATCGATGCCTACGGGGTGAAGAAGATCCCACTCCTGGGGTATGCCAGCAGGGTCACCTTCATCATCGACCGCCAAGGCATCGTGCGGAAAGTTATCACCGATGCTCGCACGAAGGATCACGATCAGCAGGTCCTGGCCTTCATTAAGGGGATGTCCTAGGAAGGACCGGCCTTTGCATTGAGCCTGGGACAGTTTCCGGGCTAGACTTCGTGAATCCACACGAGGTTCTGGAATGGTTTTCTTCAACCACGCCACCCGGCAGATGACGGTGAAAATCGTCTACTACGGGCCCGGTCTGTGCGGGAAGACCACCAATCTCAACACCATCTACGGCAAAACGAGCCAGAAGGCCCGGGGCGAAATGGTGAGTCTCAACACGGAGACGGATCGCACCCTCTTCTTCGATCTGCTGCCCATGGATGTGGGGATGGTCAGCGGCTTCAAGACCAAACTCCAGCTCTACACGGTGCCCGGCCAGGTGTTCTACAACAGCACTCGCAAACTCGTGCTGAAGGGCGTCGACGGCATTGTCTTCGTGGTGGACAGCCAGACCCCCATGCTGGATGCCTGCAAGGAGAGCTACCAGAACCTTGAGGGGAACCTCCGCGAACTGGGGTTGAACCTGGAAGACATCCCCACGGTCTTCCAATGGAACAAGCGGGATCTCCGGAACGTGGTGCCCGTGGATGAGCTCGAAACGGCCTTCAATCCGAAAGGCACCCCCAGCTTCCAGTCCGTTGCCTCGGATGGGTCAGGTGTGTTCGAGACCCTGCGGGGCATCACCAAGCTGGCGCTCTCTCACATCAAGACTCATGTGCTGGGTGAGACCCACGCGGTGGCAGCCCCCATGCCGGGGCCGCGCCCGTCCGGAATCGAAGCCCTCACTCTGTCTGATCTCCCCTCGGTCACGGATCTCCTCGACCTGGAGGCCCCGACTGCCCAGGACCCGACCTTGGGCTCCACGCCCCTCTCCGATGATGACGATGATGCCGGGCTCTTCATCGAAGCCCCGGCGCTGCCTGAGCCCCCAGATGCTGGGGGAGAAGACATCGCGTTCCTGCTGGAGGACGAAGACATGCTGCCACCCGCCGGGCCAGAGACAGAGGCCCTGCTGGCATCGGCGATGACGGGATTCGACCGGGCCTTCGATCTGGGACCAGTCGCTGCCTTACCTGAAGGTGAGCTGCCTACAATTGCTGATTTTGAGCCAGAACCGGTGTCGGACGCATTCAAAGGTGATTCCGAACGGGCAAAGGAAATTAAGACCGAGCCTGTTCGAACCGCCATGGAACCCGCTGCGGTTCGGGCCACTGAACCGCACTCCCGTCCAACGAGCCCCCATAGGGCGGATCCTCTGGCAGCCCTGGCCTCACTCAGGCTGGCCACCCGGCAGCCCATCGCCAGACCCAAGACCATCGATCATCGGGATGCGATCAATTCGCTGATGGGCGAATTGACCCAGGCTGGGCGCTCTGGCCTGCCTTCTGTGCTGCGCCTGGACGTGCCCCCGGACCTGGAAGACCACGAGATCGAGGTGGTGGTCCAGTTGCGGCGTCAGGGGCAGGTTCTTGTGGAGGGGATGACCCACCGTCCCCTGCCTGGGAAGGGCAGCACGTCCAAGCTCAGCGTCGAATTCAAGCGGAGCTGAGGTGCGTCCCCCCCTGCTGTTGTGTGTAGCCACCGTTCCCGCTTTCGCCGCGATGCCGGGGTGGTGGACTGCGTTCTCCAAGATGCCCGCCATGGAAAGCCGGTTCCGCCAGGAAAGCGACAGCCTGGTGTTCGGGAAGCTGTCCAGGCAGGGCCGCTTGGCTCTGGCCAGGGGCGGGCGCCTGAAGGTGGCCTACGAAGGAGGGTTGACGGTCACCTGCGATGGCCGGCACTTGGTGCAGTACGATCCGGATACTCGCACGGCCCAGCGGGTGGAATTGGCCCGGGCGGTGCGTGATTTCCCATTGCTGGGCATTCTGCTTGATCCGGCCCGCCTCGAGCGCCTGTACCGGATTGATGTCTTCGGAGGGGAGACGGTGAAGTTCACGCCCTGGGAGGCGGGGCTTCCGGACCTGAAAGCCACCGGCCGTAAGGGCCTGCTGCATACTTTGGAGTGGACGGATCCCACCGGGGCGAAGCAGACGTTGGAACTGCTGGACCCGAAGTCGCCCGTCGAGCTGCCGCCGGATACTTTCCACCCCCAGGTGCCCGCGGGCACCCGCTGGTCTACTCCGAACGGCTGAAGGCATCAAACCGTTCCGGCTGGGGGAAACGGAGTCTGAGCCAGTCATCGAGTTCCGGTACCGAACTGAAAAGATGCTTCGCACCAGCGGCGGTCAGTTCCTCTCGGCTGCCATACCCCCACGTCACCCCGACCGGCTCCAGGCTATGCTCGCGGGCTGCGGCCATGTCCACGCCCCGGTCGCCGATGAACATCCCCCCGGGCCAGATGGTGCCCCGTTCCGCCAGGCCAGCCAGCACCTCGGTCTTGGGCTGCCAGCGACCCTTTAGGGTGCTGCCGAAGATGTCGTCGAAGATGAGGTTCAGGTCGAACTGGTAGGCGATGCGCCGGGCGAAGAGGCTGGGCTTGGCGGAAACGATGTAGATGCGATGGCCCTGGCGCTTCAGCCGATGCAGCAGATGGAAGATGCCGGGATACAGTTCATGCTCAAACACCCCCTCCTCGCGGTAGCGTTCCCAGTAGAAGTCGAGGGCGGCTTCGAGGCGAACGGGATCCTCCAGGCCCCTCAGGGTGGCCAGGGATTCCCGCATGCCGAAGCCGATCCAGTCGCGGAGGGTGGTCTCGTCTGGCATGGCCAGGGCAAATGCCGCGCAGGTCTTCACCAAGCAGTTCCGAACACCAAGCAGGGGATCCACGAGGGTCCCGTCGAGGTCGAAGCAGACGAGCCCGGGGGTCTCCTCCTGCACCACCATCCCTCTATTTCTGCGGCTGCTTGTTATAGGCCTCGATGCAGGCCCGAACAAAAGCATGGGCCTCGTCCTTGCCGCCCCAGCCGTCGCTGGTGACGGTCTTACGTTCGAGGTCCTTGTAGGTGAGGAAGAAGTGCTCCACCTCCAGAAGGAAGTGCGGGGGCAGGTCGCTGCGGGAGGTCACGTGGGCGTAAGTGGGGTCATCCGTGGCCACGGCAAGAATCTTTGAATCGGGACCGTTTTCATCCGCCATGCGCAGCAGGCCAATGGGCCGCGCACGAATCACCACGCCGGGATAGGTCGAACCGTTGATGAGCACGAGGATATCCGCCGGATCACCATCCTCGGCCAGGGTGCCTGGGATGAAGCCATACTCGGCCGGGTAGTGGAAGGGCGAGAACAACACACGGTCCACGTGGACCAGACCCGTGTGATGGTCGATCTCGTATTTGATGCGGGAACCGGTGGGGATCTCAATGATGGCGTTGACGACTTCGGGGGCCTGCCTGCCTGGATCGAGACGAGTCAGTGGCATGGGCGCTCCGCGAAGACATCGATTTTCGCATGTTCTGTGATCGGCGTCACGCGACCGTTCCAGCCCCTAACCTCAGATGGACCGTGGTCCCACGGCCCGACTGGCTTTCGATGAAAAGCAGGCCGCCGTGGGCCACGATGATCCGGTGACAGACGGCGAGCCCCAGGCCGGTACCTCCTCCGAAAGTGCTGAAGAAGGGATCGAACACCTTCGACAGCGCTTCTGTGGGAATGCCGCAGCCATTGTCGGACAAGGTGACGTGCCAACAGGCCTGCTCATCCAGTTGCTCTTCGACCGCCGCCAGGACGATGCGCGGCTTGTCCGATTCCTCCAGGGCGCGGATGGCATTCTGAAGCAGGTTCTGCCCGACCTGGCGCAACAGATCGGGATCCCCCTGCCAGGTGGCCCTCGCGGGAATCTGGTTCTTCCAGGGAACGGCTTCGGTCAGGGTGGTCCCCCGCAGCATCTCCTCCCAGAAGTTCCGTAGTGGGATGGTTGCGGTCTTGGGATGGAGATCCCGGCTGAAGGCCAGAGTGTTGCCCACCAGGCTGTTCAACCGACCCACCCCTTCCTGCATCTTGCGGGCGAGTTCAAGAGGGCCGGCCTGGTCGGCGAGGTCCTCCACGAGCATGCCGGAGAAGAGGGCCAGGCTGCCCAGGGGATTCCGGAATTCATGGGCCAGTTCTGCGGCCATGCGTCCCATGGCCGCCAGGCGGTCCTCCCGGGTGGCCTGCTGGGCTCGCAGCACGGCCTCGGTGACATCGCGAAGCGTGACGATGGTGCCGCCGTGGGGCGCAGAGCGCCGTTCCTCCTCGAAGATGAGTTCCCGGCCTTCGGCAGTCTGGAACCGGCGCTGGCCGCCAGGGCTGCCGCCTTCCCAGGGGGATGGATCCTGGAGGAAGCGGCCGTCAAGTCCCTGGGGCCGGTTGGTGAACCGCAACGAACCATCTTCGGCCAGGACCCAGATCGCGAAAGGAACGGCCTCGATCACGGTCTGGAGTTCGCCCTGCAGCTGGCCCAGCTGGGACTGGAGGGCCTCGTAGCGAGCCTGGAGGTGCTCAGACGCAGCCGTGAAGGCTTCAAAGGCCTCGAGCAGCTGGCGGGGATCCGGGTGGGCCTGAACCTCGGTCACGGTCCCACCGGCCGGTCCAGAAGGCGACGCAGTGCTTCGCGTTCCTCCCCCTTCGGTTCGGCATCCACCGTTCTCTGGAGCGCGGCCCGCGCCTCCGGGGTCCCGAGGGCTGCCAGGGCCCTGGCGGCCGCCATGCGGATGGCAGTCGGTTCCCCAGCACTGAAGAACCCCTTTCGCCGCATGCATTCCAATAGGACCGGCATGGCATTCGGGGAGGCGATGTGACCGAGGGTCTCCAGGGCCTGGATCCGAAGGCGCTCCAGCACCCGCTTGTCCTGGGCCAAGGCGGTGACTTGGGGCAAGCTGCTTTCGGAGCGCAGCTGCCCGAGGGCGAAGAGGATCTCCTGCATGGTTTCCGCGTCCGTATCCTTCATCTGGGCCACCAGGTGGGGTTCGGCCACCGGTCCACCCAGCTTCCAGAGTGCCCGCACGGCCGTTCGACGGACTCGGGGCTCGGGGTGGCGGAGCCGTGGAAGGATGTCCGGGATGCAGCCGGCGTCGCCAAGATCGGCCAGGAGCGTCAGGGCGTTCCGCACCATGAACCAGGCCGGGGAGGCCAGGGCCTCCACCAGGGCCGGCAGTGAGGTGGCTCCCATGCTCCGGATCGCATCGACCAGGCGTCCGCGCCGGGTGCGGTCCGTCTCGCTGCCGAGCCGACCCACCAGATGCCGGGCCATGGGATCCCCGAGGAACTCCAGATAAGGATGGACCTCCTGGATCATCTGTTCCCTTTCCAGGGTGAAGGCATGGATGACGGCTTCTTCCAGAAGCTGCGGCCGTTGGATGGCTGTGCGGAGTCGGGTGAGGGCCTCGTTGCGCCAGGGTTGCTGTTCTTCCAGGAAGGCGCAGAGCCCTTCGAGTTCCTGGATATCCGAGATGACGTGCCCGAGATCTCCACGATAGATCAGTGCCGACAGCATCGACTCCAGGGCCTCGGTGGTCCACCGGTGGATCGGAGGTTCCGGCTCCCAGGCGAAGTGGGACCGCAGGGCCTCGGCGAGCGGTCCCTCGCCGCCCGGAGGCAGGCCGGGATCCCAGGCCCAGCGCGCCATCCCGGACAGAGTCTGGATGGCCCTCATGCGGAACTCGGGCCTATCGCTGTGGAGGGTCTCCAGGAGTACTTCCTGGATATGCAGGAAGTCATCGAAACGCCGGAGATCCAGCAGCTCGCGCAGGAAGGCGAGGCGCTCCTCCAGGCTCAGCTCGAACAGGTGTCCCCCTTCGAGAACCTTGAGCAGTTTGGCTTCCAGGCTGAGTTCCTCCCACTCCAGATGACGCAGGATGGCTTCGGCCTGGGATGAATCCTGGCCCCTGATGCGCAGGTGGGAGGACAGGGCGCGGACCAGGCGATCACGGTCGGGGAGGGGACGGAGGATGTCACGGATCGGGCCTCTCAGCTGGGGCCAGGATCCCCCTTGGGCCAGGGCCGAGCTGGTGGCTACGGCGAGAATTTCGCCCGCCAGTGCCTTCACGCCGAGGGCCAACCCCGCGGGATGTTCCGGAAGGCTGCCCAGGCCTGCCAGGAGGCTCAACTGGACCTTGGGCGTGAGCCCCATGAGCACCTGGCGGAGGGTGCCGAGCTGACCGGGCGTCGGCATGCCCTCACCCAACCCGAGATCTCTGCCCAGGGGTCCAAGGCCGCTGAGATCCGCAGGGCCGAAGCCCGACATCTCTCCCAAGCCGCCGTCATCGAACATACCGCCCGGGTTCCCGCTCTCCTCGCTCCCACCGGAGCTGGAGGTGGAACCCTTGGCTGTCCTGACTGGGGATGCAGTGGAGCCCTTTGCAAGGGTGGACAGCAGGGCCTCGCGGATGAAATTGACGAGGTTCTCGGGGGATGGTGAAGGAGGCGGGGGTGCCGGAGACAGGGCAGGGGCCTTATCCCCCGAACCCGATTCCTCCCCTTCGGTGACCTCCTGGTAGCGGGTCTGCGACACCTTGATGTGCCGTACTCCGGCGGATTGCAGCAGGCTTTCAAACCCCCCCTGTTCCTCCAGTTTCGCGGGCTTCGTGGCAAGCCCCTGGAGGAAGGCCAGGAGCTCGTCCGCCGACAATCCCCGCTCGAACACGAAACCGCTGATGCCTCGGTCGGATACGAGCTTTGCCAAGGCCGAGATGTGGGGATTCCGAGTGTCCTGCACCTGGCCGTCGAGGAAGGCCTTGGTCCCCGAGACAACGAACTGGAGCCGGTCCTGCTCGGCCAGCCAGCGCCCGAGCACGGCGTGGGCGGTAGCAAGGGACTCCTGCGAGCGCGGGTGCGAGGCCGTGTACATCTGCAGCGCCTTGAGCGCCACAGCCAGGCTCTGGGCGGTCTGCAGGAAATCGCTCATGAGGGTGTCACCTGCAAAGGATCCGACCATTCCCGGTGGAGTTGAGCATAGTGGGCCTCGATGAAGGCGAGCCGCCGGCGGCCTTCCTCCCGGGCCGGTTCGGTGTTGAAGCTGGCGGTGATGTCCCGGGCCAGATCCAGCCATGCAACGCCGCGCTGGAGGATCTCGGCCGTGGTGATGGGTTGGAAAGCGCCACTGATGCATGCGAAGTGGACGAGGCTGGCCGCGCCGATCTTGCTGAGCTTGTCGCAGTCCCAGAGGCAGGCCGTCTCGACGGGTTCGAGCCTCTTCGTGAGCTTCAATCCCACGTGGTGCTCGATGGCGTGGCGGACAGCGGGGATCTTTCCGGGCGGGAAGTCCGTGTCCGCAAGAATCTCTTCCACCCGCGCGGAGGCATCCAGCGCATGGGTGTCCTTGGCATGGGGCTCCTTCAGGCGCTTAGCCACGTCATGCAGCCAGGCGGCGCACTCCACCACCTCCAGATCGGCACCGGTGGCGGGCGCCAGCCAGCGGGCCAGGAGCACGGCGGCATAGGTATGCTCGAAGCGATAGTTGAAAATGGGTTGGTAGGTGCCGTCCACCTCATGGCCGATGCCCCAGAACCGGATCGCATCTGCGTCCGAGAAGCGCCGTAGCACTTGTTCGCAGGCGGTCCGCCAGGGGATCGGAGTCATGGATGGGCTTCCTCGTAGGTATGCAAGGCAGCGAGAGTGCGATGGATCTCCTCAAACATCGCGCGGTCCACCCAGGGTGTGCAAGCCCTTGTAAGGTGGTCCATCAGTGGTTGGAGGCCGGTCGCCGGGGCCAGACCGAGGAGGCGCACCCCTTCGAGGGCCATACGGGCCTCGATGGCCAGCACCTGTTCCAGGGCATCCACAGCGCGGATGAGCTTGCGCGCGGCGATGGGGCCCATGCTCACATGATCTTCCTTGCCCGCGCTGGTGGGGATCGTGTCCACGCAGGCGGGATTGGCGAGACCCTTCATCTCGCTGACCAGGGCTGCGGAGGTGACGTGGGCCATCATGAAGCCCGATTCGAGGCCTCCATTCTGCGTGAGGAAGGCCGGGAGGTCCGAATAGGCTGGATTCACTAGGCGCTCCTGCCGGCGCTCGGACATGCTGGCGAGGTCGGCCGCGGCGATGGCGAGCACATCACAGGCGAAGGCCGGATACTGGCCGTGAAAGTTGCCGCCTGATCGGGATTCCTGGGTATCCGTGAAGATCATGGGGTTGTCCGTGGCGCTGTTGAGTTCCCGCTCCAGGATGGCGCCCGCGAAAGCCAGGGCGTCGCGGGTGACACCATGCACCTGGGGAATGCAGCGCAGGCTGTAGGCATCCTGCACCCGGTGGCAGTCCCGGTGGCTCTCGGAAATGGCGCTGGTCTCGCCCAGCAGGTCGCGCATGTGACCGGCGACGAGAATCTGCCCCGGGTGGGGCCGGGCGGCGTGGATGCGGGGATCGAAGGCCCGCCGGCTGCCGCGTAAGGCCTCTAGGCTGAGGCCGGCAATCTCGTCCGCCAGGGACGCCAGCCGGGTGAACTTCTCCACGGCCAGGTTGCCGAGCGCTGTGATGAGCTGAGTGCCGTTGATGAGCGCAAGCCCTTCCTTGGCCTGGAGCGTCACAGGGGCCAGGCCCGCCACGGCCAAGGCCTCACCGCCAGGCATCGGGTCCCGGTCGGACCAGGCCAGACCTTCCCCCACGAGCAGCAATGCCATGTGGGCCAGGGGTGCCAGGTCGCCGCTGGCCCCCACGCTGCCCTGGCTGGGAACGATGGGCACGATGTCTCGGTTCAGACACTCGGTCAGCAGGCGGATGGGTTCCGGACGGATGCCGCTGTGGGCCTTCAGCAGGCAGTTGATGCGGGCGGCCATGAGGGCCCGGGTCTGGGCCTTGGACAGGGGCTCGCCCACCCCCGCAGAGTGGCTGCGGATGAGGTTGAGCTGGAGCAGTTCGAGCTGGTCCGGGGGGATGACGATGGTGGCGAACTGGCCGAAGCCCGTGTTGATGCCGTAGACGGTGCGGCCTTCGGCCACGATGCGATCCACCACAGCCCGGTTTTCGGCCACCAGGGCCATGGCGCCCTCGTCCAACGTGACCCCTTCCCCTTGGGCGATGCGCGCCAGCAGGGGTGCCGTGAGGGAATGTCCATCCAGGAGGATCATCGATTCACTTTCGGGGAGATCGTCACAGCGAGCACGAGGGCCAGCCCCAGGGTCAGTCCTGCGACAGTGTAGGTGGACTGTCCACCCCAGCGGGCGAAGGTGAAGGTTCCCACCGCGGGGCCGATGATGCGTCCCACTCCGGTCATGGCGTTGATGACGCCAAAGAGCCCCCCCTGTTCCTCGGGGGGCGTCAACTGGCTGGCCAGGGCCGTGCCCGCGGTGCTGCCCATGCCGCTGCCCCAGGAGAGGGGAATCAAGAGCAGGAGGAAGGGCCACATCCAGGGCGCCTTCGGCATCAGGGGCAGGGCCAGGGCCATGAGCACTAGGCCGGTGATGAGGGCCACCCGCTCGGGTATGCGCTTGGCGACCACGCGTACCAGACCTCCCTGGTAGATCACCAGCAGCACGCCGATGCCAGCGAAGAGGTAGCCCACCTCACGCTGCTGGAAAGCGAAGCGATCGTGGACCAGCAGCGCGAAGGTGCCTTCCATCATGGCGAAGCCGGCCATGGAGAGCAGGGACACGCCCAGGATTTGGGGCATGCCGACCCGCTTCATGGCCCTGACCAAGGCGTGGCCACGGCTTTCGTGGGAACGGGCCCGGGCCCGAACTTCGGCCGTGAGGGTCTCGGGAAGCCAGAACAGAACCATCATGGAAGCCAGGAGGGACAGACCCGCCGCCACGAAAAAGGGCAGGTGCCAACCCCGGGTCTGCAGCAGGTGATGGCCAAAGGCGCTGCCGCTCAGGACACCCGCCAGGGCCGGACCCAGTACGAAGCCCAGGCCGAAGGCAGCACCGATCATGCCCATGGCCTTGGAGCGTTCCTCCGGTTCCGAACTGTCCGCCATGGCCGCTTGGGCCACGGAGATGTTGCCGCCGGTGATGCCGTCCAGAACCCGGGCCGCCAGCATCCACTCGAAGCGACTGGTGAGCGCGAGCATCAAGTAGCCTAGGGCGGAGCCCACGAGGCTGATCCAGAGCACAGGTTTGCGTCCAACCTTGTCCGACACCCGGCCGAGGATGGGTGAGGCGATGAACTGCATGAGGCTGTAGCTGAGAAACCCTACGCCGGCCCAGAAGGCCCCCGGCGTGGTTCCGACGCCACCAAGCCCGATGAAATGGTTGACGCTTTCCATCCAGTGGCTCGGGTGGTCGGCGATGGCCTGCGCGTAGAGGGGAAGGATGGGAATGACGATGCCGAAGCCCAGGAGGTCGACGAAGACCGTGAGGAAGATGGCCGTCCGGGCTCGCTTGGAAGACTGCATAGGGCTCTCCAGCCTCCCAGTGTAGCCCGTAGACCCACTCAATCTCCCAGCACCCTCTGCAGCAACAGGCGGAGTTCCTTGACCCGGTAGGGCTTCTGGATGAAACCCGCCGGGCCCTTTCCCGACAGGGTTTGCAGGGAATCCTGCTCGGTGAAGCCACTGCTCAGCACCACGGGAACGGAGGGATCCAGGTCGTGCATGGCCTGGAAGGCCTCCCGGCCATCCATGCGGGGCATGGTGAGGTCCATGAGGACCAGGTCAGGTCGTGGCCTGGCCGTTCTGAATTGTTCCAGGGCCTCCAGTCCATCCCCAGCCGTGAGGACCTCCAGTCCGAGGGCCCTGAGGGCGGAGCCAATGGTCTGGAGGATGAGGTCCTCGTCATCGACCAGGAGCACCCGGCCCCGGAGCGGGTGCGCGGTGGCCTCCTCGATGGCTGGGACCGAGGTGATGGACTGTTCCTTGGAAGCGGGAAAACAGAGGCGGAAAGTACTGCCACGATCCACGTCGCTCCTGATCCGCAATCCGGCCCTGTGACCCCGGAGGATGCCGAGCATGGCGGACAGACCCAGGCCCCGACCGGAAGCCTTGGTGGTGAAGAAGGGATCGAAGATCCGCGCCATGACATCGGACGACATGCCCATCCCGGTGTCCCTGACTTCCAGGATGACGTACCACCCGGGTTCCAGAGATTCCCCTCGGTAGGCGGTCTGGAGTTCCCGCTCGTCAAGCTGGGCTGTTGATGTGGAGAGGTGGATGACGCCTTCGTGATCCCCGATGGCATCAGAAGCATTGGTCACCAGGTTCATGACTACCTGCTGGATCTGCGCAGCATCCGCCATGATTGCCGGCAGGCCGTGCTCCAGGTCGAGCCTCAACAGGACATTCTTGGAGATGGACACTTCGAGGAGGTGGGTGACGTCCCGTACGGCTTCGTTGAGGTCCTGGGGTTTAACGAGAAAATGCCCTCGGCCTGAATAGGCCAGCATCTGCTTGGTCAACTCCGTGGCCCGCAGGACGGTGGCCTCCATTTTGGCCAGGTAGGGCTGGGCCGGGGCGTTCTCGGACAGGTGCATCTGGGCAAGATTCAGGTTGCCCATCACGACGGTGAGTAGGTTGTTGAAATCGTGGGCGATGCCACCGGCGACGATGCCCAGGCTTTCCAGCTTCTGGGATTGCTGCAGGGCCGATTCGGCGGCCTTGCGGTCCGTGATGTCCCTGGTGACAGACAGCAGGCAGGGGACGCCACCCACCTCCATGGTTTTCCCGGACATCAGGCCCGTCAGAATGGTGCCGTCCTTCTTGTGGAAGGGGATCTCCAGTCCCGTGTATTCGCCGTGATCCCGGATCAGCTCAACGGCCATCTGGCGATCCGCGGGATCGACCCAGATGTTCATGTCGAGGGCGGTCCTGCCGATGGTTTCAGCCCGGGTCCAGCCCGTGAGCTTCTCGAAGCCTTCGCTGACATCAAAGTAGGTGCCATCGTTCAGCCGCGTGAGGATGATGGCATCGGGGCTTGCGTGGAAGGCGCGTGAGAACTTCTCCTCGCTGTGGCGGAGGGCGGCCTCGGCTTCCTTCCGTTCGGTGATGTCCCGGGCCGCCGAAAAGAGCAGCTCCCGCCCTTGGAAGTTCACGATGGTCCTGGATACTTCCACATCCCGGAAGGTCCCGTTCTTTCGGCGCTGGGTCGTCTCCAGGATGTTTGAGGATCCCGCGTGGATCGTTGCCCAGGAGGTCCTCCAGACTTCGGCGGTGACGCTTGGGTTGATGTCCCGAATGGTGAAGGAGAGCAACTCCTCCCGCGTATAGCCAAGGCCCAGGCAGGCGGCATCGTTCACGAATAGGATCTGCCCGCTCTCCGTGAGCCAGAACAGGGAGTCCCGTGCCCCATCCACGGCGGCCGAGACGAGCCTGAGCTGCTCCTCGAAGGTCTTCCGATCAATGGCCATGGCAATCTGGGCCGATACGAAGGTGAGGATCTCGAGGTCTTCGCGCTGATAGCAGTACCCCCCCTCATAGCTCTGGACGACCAGCGCGCCAAAGGTCCGTCGTTCATTTTGCAGGGGGACGCCCAGCCAGGACTGGCCATCTGAACCGATGATCTCAGCCGCGCCCGTTTCCACTAGGGCTTGGAGCGTATGGTCATCGATGAACTGCGGTCGGCCCGTCCGGATCACGTACTCGGTCAGTCCTCTGCCGAACGGCCGGGGCGCTGGGACCTCATCCATCTGGTCCACCCAGTAGGGCCAACTGAGGGTGTCTGTGTTCGTGTCATGGAGGGCGATGTAGCAGTTCTCGGCCGGAACCAGGGTGCGCAGGATGTCATGGACGGATCGGTACAGGGTTGATAGGTCCTTCGCCGCCAGGGCAGCCTCGGAGATTCGATAGGCGGCATCCCGGATCTGCTCGGCGCGCTTCCGGCCGGAGATGTCCTGGGCAATGGCAATGACCACCTGCTGTCCCAGATAGGTTCCGGGATAGAGACGGACATCCTTGGGGAAGACGGTACCGTCCGCTTTGAGACCCCAGTATTCAAACTGCTGGGGCTCCCCCTGGATAGTCCTGTGAAGGGCCTTGCCCACTGCATCCAGATCGTTGCGTCCAGGGGCCGAGAGGACCTCTGGGGTCTTCCCGATGAAGAAGTCCCGCGGGTAGCCATACATCCGCGCAGCGCCCTGATTGACGTCCAGAAAACGCCCATCGGCATCATGGATGTAGATGGCCTCCGAAATGGCGTCGAGAATCCCCTGGGTCCCATCCAGGCGCACTTGCAGACCCTTGGCCCGCAGTTCAGCGGCGTTGAGCGCCTCCCGGAGATCTTGTCGTGAAGGATGGTCCATCATGCCCTCAGCATCGGTCAGGCCATGGTCGGGGCGTAGTCTTGTCCAGGATTAGGCCCATCGGAAACGCCGGAGGGCGACCATGAATGCGACCAAGGCCCAGGCCCCAACGATCGACAAGCCAATGCCCTGGCCGGCAAGACCGGATCCATCATTGAATAGAGCCCGGAGAGCCCTGAGGAAGGGGGCCAAGGGCAGGATGGCCACCACCTGCTGAAGCCAGGTTGGAGCCCCGTCCAGGGTGAAGTAGACGCCACTGAGCAGCATGAGGGGGAAGAACACCAGGTTGGCGATGGCGCCATAGCCCTCGACGGTGTCCGCGAACCCGCTCAGGGCGAAGCCGATGGCCATGAAACAGCCCGTGCCAAGGGTCATGATGAAGAGCAGGTCCAGGATGGAGCCCTGGTTCTGGATGCCGAATGCCAGCCGTCCCACCAGGATCAGGATGCCCGCCTGAACCACGGTCATGGTGAGCCGATGCAGCACTTGGCCCAGCAGGAAGATCCACTTGGGCAGTGGCGTGACAGCCAAGCGGCGGAACTTCCCCTTCTCGCGGTAGGTCACGTTCGTCATGCCCACAGCGAAGAGGCCCATGCTGACGAGATTCAGGCCCAGCAGGCCCGGCAGCAGGAAGGAGACGTAGTTGGTGGACCGCTTGTGGCCGGGGCTTTCCACCTGGACGGGAATACGCTGCGGCTCGGGGGCACCGTTCAGGCGCGCCTGGGCCATCAGGTAGGCCTGGTTCACCAGCCCGGCCGTGGCCCCAGCCTGGGCCATGAGGTAGCTGTTCAGGCGCAGGCGGTAGCTCCGTCCCCCGTCGAGGGATTCGAGCTGAGTGGCCGTCTCACCCCTCGACCAGCGGCCCTCGGCCTCGACCTTCGGCAGAACCTGGACCTTGAGTTGCAGATCGACCATGGCCTGATCCAAGGCCTTGTCACTGGCTGAGGGGATTTGAGATTCCACTCGGACCAGGGAGAGCTTGGGGCCCCCGTTGTCCCGGAAGATCGTTCCGAAGAACAGGAGCAGAAGCACGGGGAAGACGATGCTAAAGAACATGGCCACCCGGTCGCGGCTGTAGAGCCGCCACTCCATCGCGAATTGCCGCCAGAGCAACATGATTACTCCCTCAGGCTCCGGCCCGTGCGGGTCAAGAACACATCCTCCAGCGTGGCACGGCGGATGTGGACCTGTTGGAAGGGGATGGCGGCAGCTTCAGCGGCCTCCAGCAATCGAGGCAGCAGGGCCTTGGGGTCGGGCGTGCGGATCTCCCAGAGGTCAGCGCGGGGTTCTACGACCTGGCCCAGGCGTGCGGCAAAGGCCGATGGGTCCGGTGCCGCGCCCTCGAAGGTGAGCTCCACCACGCTGGGTATGGCCAGCTCCGAGATGAGGGAGGCCGGTGTGCCTGTGGCGATGACCCGTCCGCGGTCCATGATGGCCAACCGGTCGCAGAGGGCTTCGGCCTCGTCCATATAGTGCGTTGTCAGCACCACGGTCCGGCCTTCCCCTTTCATGCGGTGCACCACATCCCAGAGACTGCGGCGGGCCTGGGGATCGAGCCCGGTGGTGGGCTCGTCCAGGAAGACCATCTCCGGATCGTTCACCAGCGCCAGTGCCAGCGCCAGGCGCTGCTGCTGGCCGCCGCTGAGGGTGATGTGGTAGGCGTCGGCCTTTTCCTCCAGCTGGACCAGGGCCAGCAGGTCCGCGGTGCTTCGGCGCTTCGGGTAGTAGCTGCCATAGAGATCCAGGGCTTCCCGCGGGGTGATCTTGTTGAAGAGGCTGGTGCTCTGCAACTGGACCCCGATGCGGGAGCGGATCTCCTGGCCCTGGTGCGCCCAGGTCAGGCCGAGGATCTCAATGGTGCCGGAATCGGCTACGGTCAGGCCTTCGATGATTTCCAGGGTGGTGGTCTTGCCCGCGCCGTTTGGACCCAACAGACCGAAGACTTCGCCTCTGGCCACTTCCAGATCCACACCATCCACGGCGACGACCTTGGGGAAGGCCTTCTTGAGGCCGCGGATGCGGAGGGCGGGGCCGGACATGAACACCTCGGATCTCACAGATACCACGGGAGAAGGCTGTGCGGACAGCATCAGGCTGTCCAGATCCCCCATTCGGGGTGGGAGTTCCGCAGGCTCCTTGCGGCAAGATCACGGTTGCCCGCTGTCTGGTACCTCGCCGCCCAGCAGCTGCCTGAGCCGCAGAGCAGGGGTTCGCCGCCGGTGTCGCGGAGGGCATCCCGCACGTCTCCGAGGGGTGGGCACACCCACAGGGCCGCGCCCGTCAGGTCGTTGCGCCAGGGTGGTGTCTTGCCTTCCGGCTGGGAGGACAGTGCCTCCGGAAAGGGGTAACCGATGTCCTGCAGGGACCGGTACACGCTGGGCGTGCTGATGTGCAGGCCGGCATGCACAAGAAGGATGGGCTCCAGGGGCACAGGGCGGAGCGGGAAGACCCGTTCTCCACGACCCAGGCCCAGCACGGTTCCGCCCAGCAGGAACAACGGCACATCACTGCCCAGGCCGGCGGCCAGTCCAAGCAAGACCTTGTCATCGAATCCAAGATCAAAGAGGTCGTTGCCCAGTCTCAGGGCCGCCGCTGCGTCACTGCTGCCGCCGCCGAGCCCCGCGCCGTGGGGGATGCGCTTCTCCAGCCGGAGGACGGCAGGCAGCGGGCGTTTGGCCGCCTCTTCAAGCAGGCGCCAGGCCTTGATCACCAGGTTGCTCTCGTCGGCCACCAGGCCTGCACCCATGGGGCCCGTGATGGTGAGGGTCAATCCTGCTGCGAGTTCTCCCTCGAGTGTGTCCATCAACTCAGGGATATCTGCAAGCACGGTGGTGACCAGCTCCAGCTCATGAAACCCATCGGCCCGCCGTCCGAGTACGGCGAGAAAACGGTTGAGCTTGGCCGGACACAGCTCCGTGGGCATCGGACCTCCGGGGCCCAGCTTAGCTCAGACGCCTCCATTGGGCTTTGCCCAGTGGAGGCGTGGGGGTTCCGGGGGGACATCGCGAGCAGAGCGAGCAGGCTCCCCCCGGACAGCATCAGAGCAGGTAGGTCTTCCCGTACATCAGGTAGCGGTCCACGCTGCGGGCGGTGTTGCGCCCTTCGTGGATGGCCCAGACCACCAGCGACTGGCCGCGAACCATGTCCCCCGCGGCGAAGACGCCGGGGATGCTGGTCATGCGCTGGCCGTCGGCCACCACGTTGCCGCGGCCATCCAGCCTGAGCCCCAGTTCGGTGATGGGGCCCTTCCGCTCGGGCCCAAGGAAACCCAGGGCGAGCAGCACCAGGTCCGCGGGAAGCACGCGCTCGCTGCCGGGGACCTCCTCGTTCTGCATGCGGCCCTCCGCGCTGCGGGACCACTTCAAGCCGATGGTGTGGACTTCTTTGACGGTTCCACCCGCTCCGTCAAATCGCAGGGTCTGAGTGCTGTAGATGCGGGGGTCGGCACCCTGCAGCGCGGCCGCCTCTTCCTGGCCGTAGTCCATGGTGCTCACCTTGGGCCACTGGGGCCAGGGGTTGTCCGGTGCCCGTCGGTCTGGCGGCTGGGGCAGGATCTCCAGCTGGGTGACAGAGCGGGCCCCGTGTCTCAGCGCGGTGCCCACGCAGTCCGTCCCGGTGTCGCCGCCGCCGATGACCACCACGTTTTTCCCCTTGGCGGAGATGTAGGCGCCATCCGCGTGGGCGCTGTCCAGGAGGCTCTTGGTGTTCAGGGTGAGGAAGTCCATGGCCTGGTGGACACCCTGGAGCTGGCGGCCTTCCAGGTCGAGATCCCGGGGCAGGGTGGAGCCGCAGCAGAGGACCGTGGCGTGATAGTCCCTCAGCAGGCTATCGGTGGAGATGTCCCGGCCGATCTCCACACCGGTGACGAAGCGGACACCATTGCGCGCCATGAGCCCCACCCGCCGGTCCACCAGACGCTTGTCCAGCTTCATGTTGGGGATGCCGTACATCAGCAGTCCACCCACCCGGTCCGCGCGCTCGAATACCGTGACCGTGTGGCCGGCGCGGTTGAGCTGGGCTGCGCAGGCCAGACCGGCCGGGCCCGAACCCACGATGGCCACGGTCTTGCCGGTGAGCACCTGGGGGGGTTCCGGGCCCACCCAACCCTCCTCGAAGGCCTTGTCGATGATGGAGACTTCGATGGCCTTGATGGTGACCGGATCGCCGCCCAGGCCTACGGTGCAGGAACCTTCGCAGGGCGCGGGGCAGACCCGGCCCGTGAACTCCGGAAAGTTGTTGGTGCGGAGCAGGCGGCGGAGAGCCCGCTGCCATTGGCCGTGGTAGACCAGATCGTTCCAATCGGGGATGAGGTTGTTCAGCGGGCAGCCTGAAGCCATACCACCCATGAGCTTGCCGGTATGGCAGTAGGGGGTGCCGCAGTCCATGCAGCGTGCTCCCTGGCGCATGAGGAGCTCATCGGGAACCCTGGGATGGGACTCGTTCCAGTCCTTCACCCGTTCGAGGGGTGACCGGTCCTCGGGCAGTTCCCGCATGTATTCGATGAAGCCAGTACTTTTGCCCATGTCAGTTCCCATCAGCGCGGGCGAGGCTCCGCGCGTTCTCTTCGAAGGCCGCGAGCACCGCCTCTTCCTCGGGCAGACCCTTCTCCCGCATCCGGGCCTGGCTTTCCAGCACCCGCTCATAGTCGTGGGGCATGACCCGCACAAAGCGGGGAAGCCAGGTGTCCCAGTCCTGGAGGATGGTGTGGGCCCGCTTGCTGTGGGTGGCGGCTGCGTGCCTAGTGACGAGGCTCTTCAGGTGATCCGCCTCCAGGGGGTCCTCGATGGGGCCCATGCCCACCAGGTCCCGGTTGGAGCGGAAGGGGAAATCACCAGTCTCGTCCAGCACCCAGGCTACGCCGCCGGACATGCCGGCCCCGAAGTTGCGACCGGCCCGGCCGAGAATCACGACCTCGCCACCGGTCATGTACTCGCAGCCATGGTCGCCGATGCCTTCCACCACGGCGGTCGCGCCAGAATTGCGGACGCAGAACCGTTCACCGGCCAGCCCGCGGATGAAGGCCTCGCCCGAAGTGGCGCCGTAGCAGGCCACGTTGCCGATGACGACGTTTTCCTCGGGCAGGAAGGTGGCCGTGCTGGGCGGGAAGACCACGATGCGTCCACCGGAAAGGCCCTTGCCCAGGTAGTCGTTGGCATCCCCCTCCAGGGACAGCGTGAGGCCCTTGGGGATGAAGGCACCGAAGCTCTGGCCGGCGGAACCCTGGAACCGCAGGCGGATGGTGTCGTCCGGCAGACCCTCGGCGCCCCACCGACGGGTGATCTCGCTGCCCAGCATGGTCCCCACCGTCCGGTTGACATTGGAGATGGGCAGGTTGGCCGAGACCGGCGTGCGGGCCTCGATGGCCGGCCGACAGAGGGGGATGAGCGTGGTGGCGTCGAGGGCCTTCTCGAGGCCGTGCTCCTGGCTCATGCGGAAAGTCCGTTTGACGTCCTTGGACACGGTGGGCTTCCAGAGCAGGCGCGAGAAATCGAGTGTCCTGGCTTTCCAGTGGTCGATGCCTCGGCGCATCTCCAGGTGCTCGCTGCGGCCCACCATCTTGTAGAACTGGCGGTAGCCCATCTGGGCCATCAGTTCCCGGACCTCCATGGCGATGAAGCGCATGAAGTTCACCACATGCTGGGGATCCCCGTTGAAGCGCTTGCGCAGCTCCGGGTCCTGGGTGGCCACACCCACGGGACAGGTGTTCTTGTGGCAGGCCCGCATCATCACACAGCCCAAGGCCAGGAGCGGGGCGGTGGCGAAGCCGAATTCCTCGGCTCCGAGCAGGGCCGCCACGACCACGTCACGGCCGGATTTCAGCTGACCGTCAGTCTCGAGGACCACCCGGCTGCGCAGGTTGTTCATCACCAGGACCTGCTGGGCTTCGGCCAGGCCGAGTTCCCAGGGCGCGCCCGTGTGGCGGATGCTGGTGAGGGGAGCGGCGCCGGTGCCGCCATCAAAGCCGCTGATGAGGATGACGTCTGCATGGGCCTTGGCAACCCCGGCGGCAATGGTTCCCACGCCACTTTCCGAGACCAGCTTCACGCTGATCCGGGCGCCCGGGTTCGCGTTCTTGAGGTCATGGATGAGCTGGGCCAGATCCTCGATGGAGTAGATGTCATGGTGCGGAGGCGGGGAGATCAGACCCACTCCCGGGGTGGCATGGCGCACCTTGGCGATCCAGGGATAGACCTTGGGGCCGGGCAACTGGCCACCTTCGCCAGGCTTGGCCCCCTGGGCCATCTTGATCTGGATCTCCTTGGCCTCGACCAGGTACTGGCTGGTGACGCCGAAGCGCCCGGAGGCCACCTGCTTGATGGCGCTACTCTTGGAATCGCCGTTGGCCAGAGGTGTGTAGCGGGCAGGATCCTCGCCGCCTTCGCCGGTATTGCTCTTGGCGCCGATGCGGTTCATGGCGATGGCCAGGGCCTCGTGGGCCTCCTGGCTGATGGAACCATAGGACATGGCCCCGGTCTTGAAGCGCGCCAGGATCGCTTCGATGGGTTCCACTTCTTCGATGGGGACCGGCCGGGCCTGGGACCGGAAATCCAACAGCCCGCGGAGGGTGATGGGCTGCTTCCCCGGATGGTCGATGAGTTCCGTATAGCGCTTGAAGAGCTTGTAGTCCCCCGTACGGCAGGCGGACTGGAGCAGGTGGATCGCTTCAGGCGAATTGAGATGGGCCTCACCATCCCGGCGGTACTTGTAGCGGCCGCCGGAACTTAGGCTGGGCGCGTCCGCGGGGCGTTCGGGATAGGCCTGGTCGTGGCGCATGGCCACTTCCTTGGCGATCACGTCGATGCCGATGCCACCCATGCGGGTGGGCGTACCGGAGAAATACTCGTCCACGAAATCTTGGCTGAGGCCCAGGGCCTCGAAGATCTGGGCACCGTGGTAGCTCTGCACCGCGGAGATGCCCATTTTGGACATCACCTTCACGATGCCCTTGTTGACGGCCTTGACATAGCGCATCTCGGCCTTGGCGGCATCGCCGCTGATCATGCCTTGGCGCAGCTGGTCGTGGATGGTCTCGAAGGCCAGGTAGGGGTTGACCGCACTGGCGCCGTAGCCGATGAGGGTGCAGAAGTGGTGGACTTCCCGGGGCTCGCCGGTCTCAAGTACGAGGCACACCTTCTCGCGGTCACCCGACCTTAGAAGGTGGTGCTGGACGGCGGCGATGCCCAGCAAGGCAGGGATGGGCGCATCGGTGGCATCGTGACCTCGATCCGACAGGATGAGGATGTTGTGGCCTTCGGCGATGGCTTCGCTGCACTGCCGGCGGAGATCCTCGATGGCTTTGCGGAGGCCCTTGCCGCCTGCATCCGCCTTGAAGAGCAGGGGCAAGGTGATGGAATGGAAACCCCTGGAGCCGGGGTGGCCATCCAGGGAGCGGATCTTCTCCAGCTCCCGGTTCAGGAGGACGGGGGTAGGCAACTCGAAATGGAGGGCCGATTCCGCCACGGGTTCCAGCAGGTTGCCCTCGGGGCCGATGGCGGTGTCCACAGCCAGCACGATGCTCTCCCGGTCAGCATCCACCGGCGGGTTGGTCACCTGCGCGAACAGCTGTCGGAAATAGTCGTACAGAAGCTGCGGCTTCTCGGAGAGCACGGCCAGGGGGATGTCGGTGCCCATGCTGCCGATAGGCTCGGCGCCATCGGTGGCCATGGGGTTCACGATCATGTTCACGTCTTCGAGGGTGTACCCGAAGGTCTCCTGCCGCCGCAGCACCGTCTCGTGATCCGGAGCGTTGACATGGGGAGGCTCGGGCAGGTCGTTGATGCGGACCAGGTTCTCCTTCACCCACTGGGCGTAGGGCTCGGCCTTGGCCAGCTGGTCCTTGATCTCGTCATCGGGGATGATGCGCCCTTCCTGAGTGTCCACGAGGAACATCCGGCCCGGCTGGAGGCGACCCTTCTGCAGGATCTTCTCCGCCGGGATGTCGAGGACGCCGACCTCGCTGGCCATGACCACGAGTCCGTCCTTGGTGACGATCCAGCGGGCGGGGCGGAGGCCATTGCGGTCCAGGATGGCGCCGATCCGCGTGCCATCCGTGAAGGCGATGGAGGCGGGCCCGTCCCAGGGCTCCATCAGGCAGGAGTGGTATTCGTAGAAAGCTTTCCGCAGGGGGCTCATGGATTCGTGCCGGCTCCAGGGCTCCGGCACCATCATCATCAAGGCGTGAGGCAGAGACCTTCCCGCCATGTAGAGCAGTTCGAGGACGTTGTCGAACATCGAGGAGTCCGAGCCATCCAGGTCGATGACCGGCAACACCTTCTGGAGGTCGTCACCGAGGATGCGGGAAGCGAAGAGCCGCTGCCGGCCCTCCATCCAGTTCACATTCCCGCGCAAGGTGTTGATCTCGCCGTTGTGTGAGATGTAGCGGTAGGGGTGGGACCTGGACCAGCTGGGGAAGGTGTTGGTGGAGAACCGTGAATGCACCATCGCCAGTCCGGCCACGAAGGTGTCTTCCTGCAGATCGGGATAGAAGGAGCCGAGCTGTTCCGCATTCAGCATCCCCTTGTAGACGACCGTGCGGCTGGACAGGCTGGCGATGTAGAAATGGCCCCGGCCCGGCAGCACCGAACGGGACACCCGCTTCTCCGCCAGACGGCGGATCACATAGAGCTTCCGCTCGAAGGAGTCTCCAGCGGCGGTCTGGGCTCCACGGGCGATGAACACCTGGCGGATGACCGGCTGGCTGGTCCGGGCCGTGACGCCCAAGGAGGCGTTGTCCGTGGGCACATCCCGCCACCCGAGCACCCGCTGGCCCTCCCCCTCCACGGCCTCTTCGAGGAGCCGCTCGCAGGCGTGGCGGTTGCGGTCGTCCGGCGGAAGGAACAGCATGCCAACGCCGTACTCTCCCGGTTCCGGAAGCTCGACCCCCGTGGCGTGGCAGCGGGCGGCAAGAAAGGCGTGGGGGATCTGGGTGAGGATTCCCGCACCGTCCCCCGTCGACTTCTCGCTTCCCGAGGCGCCCCGATGCTCAAGGTTGCAAAGCACCTGCAGCGTTTTACGAACGATGTCGTGAGAGGGTCGGCCCTTGGTGTCCGCTACGAAGCCGAAACCACAGGAATCATGCTCCTGGGTTGGATCGTATAGACCTTGGGTCTGGATGGGGCGATGCCTCTCCATCGGTGGCTCCGGAGTTCAAATCGAAGGTTCGATGCGCGGGGCGCCCAGGGAATTCCGACCGGCGGATGCTGTTGCCGGGACGCCCAGATGCATGCGCGGACGACGTTCCATGGCCGATCTTAGCACGGTTCAGGAAGCCGGAGAACTGTTATTACCTTCGCCAGCCCAGAATCGGAGATCTGGGCGGTAGGGCTTTACAACTCGTCTTCCAATCCAGAGTCCGCTCCATCCTGGACGCCGGGCCTAAAGCCCGTCTTCCAACTCGAATTCAGGATCCGGGATGCTCAGGATCTCCGGGCCGTTGCGCGTGATGGCAATGTCGTGCTCGAACTGGGCGGAGAGGCCACCATCCTTGGTCCGCACGGTCCAGCCGTCGGCCTCCACCAGGCACTTGTGGCTGCCCGTATTCAGGATGGGCTCGATGGTGATGGTCATGCCCGGCTCCATGCGGAATCCCGTGCCCGGTTTCTGTTCGGCGAACACCACCTGGGGATCCTCGTGCAGGTCCCGCCCCAGGCCGTGGCCGATGTATTCGCGCACCACCGAATAGCCGCGCTCCTCGGCGAAGGACTGGACCGCCGTGGACATGTCACCCAGGCGGAGACCGGGTCGGCAGTGCTCGATGCCCACGAACATGGCCAGTTGGGCCGTCTGGATGAGCATGCGGGCCTCGTCGCTGATCCTGCCCACGCCCACGGTGAGGCAGGTGTCGCCGTGGAAGCCGTCCAGTTTCGCCCCGCAATCAATGGCGATGATGTCACCTTCCTGGAGTACGTACTTGGATGGGATGCCGTGCACCACCTTGTCGTTCACGGAAGTGCAGAGGGTTCCGGGAAAGCCGTGGTAGCCCTTGAAGCTGGGGGAGGCGCCCTGCTGGCGGATGTAGGTCTCCGCGATCCGGTCAAGTTCCAACAGGCTCACGCCGGGTCGCGCGGCACGGGCGGCGATGCGCAGGGCGTTGGCAGCCACTCGGCAGGCTTCCCGCAGTTTGTCGATTTCCTTGCGGCTCTTGTATCGGATCTGTTCGCGGATCAGGACCATGCCCCCCTCAGGGATTCAGTCTAACGGGTAGAATGTCGGTATGGCGGGTGCTTCGAAGATCCTGGTGGTGACAATGGTCCTGACGGGGCTGCTGGTCGGGTGCGGGCGCGTACCCTCCCGTCCTGCCAATGTTTCATCAGAGGCGGTGTGGAGCGGCGAAGGCAGACAGGGGGTCTTCCTCAAAGTGGGCGAGCATCAGGGCACGCTCTGGCAGTTGGATGTGTGGGACCGGGAGGGTCGCCTCCTGGGTTCCGGTTCCTTCCGTCTGCGCGGGTTCGGGAAAGCCAGGATCGTACCTGAGGAGGTCCTGGCCTGGGAGAACGGAGCGCTTCATTTGAAGGACGGCACGTGGTTGGTGCCAGAACCAGCGGCGGCGGGCTGATGCCCTACACCAGGGAGGAGAAGGACTGGCTGGAGCGCGAATGGGCCTTCCGGGCCTGGGGCCGGGCCGGGCTGCTGTCCACGGACGACTACCAGCAGGTGCTGGCCTGGGAGGCCAGTGGTGTACCTATGGACCTCGTAGTATCGGCCCTCAATGTTTTCTTCGATCGCCGGGAGAAGCGCACGAAGCCCCGCACCTTCGTGGCCCTCAAGCACCTGGAGCGCGATGTAGCCAAGGCCGTGAAGCTGAGGGAGTCCCTCCTGCGCGCAGGTCCTGAGCTGGATTCCGGGCGGGACTGGGCTCAGGTGAAGGCCCCCTTGCACGATGACCCTGCCGCGAAGGCGGCCTTTGCATCCTGGCAACGCCTCCGGGCCTCAGTGCCCTCCCCCGAAGCGGCGGGCTACCTCGCCCATCACGATCAGGAACGCGAAGCTCGTGCCGTCCTGCTGGCGATGGCCGAAGCCGCGCTGGGACCGGCTGAGGCGACCCTGCGCGCGGAGCTTAGGCAACGTCTCGAGGCCGCGGACATGAAGGATGGCAGCCTCGTGTGGAAGCGGGCCTGGAACCACCACTGGGCCCGCCTCGTGGCCGTCGCCTGGGCCCTGCCGCTGGAGGGTGCGTGACGCCGTACATCGAAAGAAAAGATTCACCGCCAAGGCGCCAAGACGCCAAGGGAAAACGCCAAGACTGCATTTCTTGGCGATCTTGGCGATCTTGGCGTCTTGGCGGTGATCATTTGCTCTTTCATAGGTAGAGCGCTATGCCCGTGGATTCGCGCTGGATACAGGAACTGGAAACGCCCACTGAGGGTTTCTTTGCAGCGTTTGCCGATCGTGTCATGAAGCCCGATGGGGTGCGGGATGCGGTGCGGGAGGCCGTGAAGATCCTCATCCCGCGTATCGACTGGGAAGCCTACCAGCCCCATGTGCCCCACGGCATCCTCGGCCTCCGTGCCGTTCTGCGCCTGAGGCCGCTGCTGGAGGAACCGAGCTTTCTCCGCGCCCTCGCCACGCAGGTGCACATGGCCGCCCATGAGGGACGCCGCTCCGCTCCGGTTCTGGCCCAGGTGGCCGCAGGCAAGGGCAGTGGCAGCCGGCGCAATCTGGAAGCCTACATCCTGTCCCGTCGGCCAGACCTCGCCTATGCGGAGGCCCAGGGCTTCGAGTCGCTGGAGGTGGTCGATTTCCAGCGCCTCGGGCAGATCACCGAGACCGACATGGCCAATGTCGGCCATAAGGGGGTGCTGACCCATGACCTGGCGGATCTGTACGAATGGTTGGAGCGCCCCATGGCGACGGGCCGGCGCCTGTTCGGTTTGGCGGCTTGGCTGGCGGCCACGCCGGAGGACACCTTCTGGGCCCGCCGCGCCGCCAAGCGCCTGGTTGACGCTGAACTGGCCGTGCCTTGGGTCGGCTCTCCCACCGGTCGGGAGGAGCTTGATTCCCAGGTGCGAGATATCTGTGACTTGGGTCTGGTTGCCCTCCTGGATGCGTTCTCAGCGAGGCTGAAGGCCGGCCAGGGAGCCGGGGATTCCCTGGCGGCCCTGGTCCTCGCCGCCTCCGAAAAGCAGCTGGACGCCCGGCGCGACCTGGAAGGCAAGACCGCCTGGGCCTTCGTCTACCTGGCCAACCTGGCCCGCACCCGACCAGAGGATCCCCGCGTCTGGTGCCAGGCCGCGGCCCTCGTGAATCTCTTTCCCACGGACGAGCCCGACGAGCGGATCCGACCGACGGAAAGGGGCACCGCGGATGCGGCGGCCCTGCTCGAAGCGATCCTGGACGCGGAGCCAGCCCTGGCCATGGGCTGCGCGTGTGCTCTGGTTGTGGATGGACGCAACAAGGAGGTGCTGAGGGCCCTGGCCGAGGCCGCCACCCGCAACGATCCCTCCTTCAACCACACCCATCAGCTGCTCGCCATGGCCGCCGCCGCAGATTTGCTGCCCCATCTGCCGCCCTTCGCGCTGGAAGCCATGCTGGTCGCGCTGGCCAAGAGCCTCGCCAACAGCCAGGGCAGCGGGGACATTGGGCGGATGGCGAATCGGGCGCTGGCCCCCCAGGGACAGCCATGAGTCGCGTTTTTGCCTTTCTCCGCGCCATTAATGTTGGTGGCCACACGGTCACCATGGCTCGGCTGAAGGTGCTCTTCGAAGAACTCGGACTGGGGAACGTGGAGACCTTCATCGCCAGCGGGAACGTCATCTTCGATGGTGGGTTGGCGAAAGAGACTGCTCTTCAACGGAAGATCGAAAGGCACCTCCAACATGCCCTGGGCTATGAGGTGGCCACCTTTCTTCGTACGGATAAAGAGATGGCGCTCCTGGTGAAGTGCTGTCCTTTTCCCGATGAGGAGGTGGCCGCGGCCAAGGCCTTGAATGTCGCGCTGCTTCACGCCCCGTTGTCGATCGAGGCCGAGGCCAGGCTCCAGTCCCTTCGCACGGATCTGGACGTCTTCCGCGCCTCGGGGCGCGAGGTCTGGTGGCTGTGCCGTGTAAAGCAGAGCGAATCCACTTTCTCAAACTCGGTCTTCGAGAAGGCGCTGGGTCTCAAGGCCACGTTTCGTGGGTTCAGCACTCTGCAGCGGTTGGCGGTAAAGCACCTGAAAGGTTGACCCGGACATAAGGTGGTATGGAACAATCGCGGACAATCCGAGGTCATCCATGGGGAAGAACCGGCTGGAAGCCTTCAGCGACGGTGTTTTGGCGATCATCATCACGATCATGGTGCTGGAGTTGAAAGTGCCCCACGGCTATACCTTCGCCGCCCTGGGCGCCCTGCTGCCGACCTTCGTGAGCTACGCTCTGAGCTTCATCTACATCGCCATCTACTGGAACAACCATCACCACATGCTGCATGCGGTGAAGAAGGTGAACGGGCCGATCCTCTGGGCCAACACGCACCTGCTCTTCTGGCTGTCGCTGGTGCCCTTCGCCACAGCCTGGATGGGCGAGAACCACTTCGCGGCCCGGCCCGTGGCCCTCTACGGCGGTGTCCTCATAATGGCTGCCCTGGCCTACTACCTGCTGAGCCAGTGCCTCATCCACTACCACAGGTCGGGCTCGGTGCTGGGCGCCGCCGTGGGCAGCGACTTCAAGGGGAAGGTGTCCATCGCCATCTACGCTGCGGCCATCCTCTTGTCCTTCGTCAACCGTTGGGTGGGGTTCGGCCTCTACTGGGTGGTGGCCCTGATGTGGCTGGTGCCGGACCGTCGGATCGAGCGGGTCATCACCGAGTAGGCGTACGGTAGTTCGGCAGCACCTGGCCCTTGATGCATTCAAAGATTAGGCTGGTCTGGATGTGGGCCACTTCGGTGCGGGTGGTGAAGGCGTCCAGGGCCAGGTCGCGCAGATGGTGGGCATTCCGCACGGCCACATGGACCTGGAAGTCGTGCGTGCCGGCCACGTGGAAAACGGCCAGCACTTCGGGCAGCCCCATCATGTGCTTCCAGAAGGCTTTCACTTGGGCGCGGTTGTGTTGGCGCAGCTGCACGGCGATCAGCGCCTGGAGCCCAATCCCCATGGCATCGGGATTTACTTCGGCATGGGCCCCTTTCAGCACCCCCTCAGTCCGCAGGCGCTGCACGCGGGCCAGACAGGAAGAGGGTGCCAGGCCCACGGTGGCGGCCAGTTCCTTGTTGGATAGCCGAGCATCCTTCTGAAGAAGCTCAATCAGGGCGAAGTCGATTCGGTCCAGTTCCATATTTTGTATCATCTCACGAAATAAATTCGGCGTGAGACCGAATTAAACGAACCTACATTGGAGCGGAGGAGTTCCATCATGACTCGCCGATCTGCTTCCCTGTCTTTGGAAACCCAGGCTGTGCATGCGGGCCGTGAGGTGTTGCATGAGCAGGGCATTCATGCGCTGCCCATCGACCTCAGCAGCACCTATCCCATCCATGACCTGGATGAGGGCGGCCGTAGCCTCGAAGCCATGGCCATGGGGGGCCTGCCCATTGGCAGCCCGGTCTATTCGCGGCTCTACAACCCCACGGTGGCCCGGTACGAGCAGGCCCTGGCCCAGCTCGAGGGGGCCGAAGAGGCCGTGGCCTTTGGTTCCGGCATGGCCGCGGTGACGGCCTGCCTCCTGGCCGCCAAGCAGCGGGGCACTCATGTGGTGGCGGTGCGCCCACTCTATGGCGGGACAGACCATCTGTTGGCCTCTGGAATGCTGGGCCTTGAAGTGAGCTGGGCCGAAGCCGATGGCATCGCCACGGCCATCCGTCCCGACACGGCCATGGTGATCGTGGAGACCCCAGCCAACCCGACCCTGGTGATGCTGGATCTGGAAGATGTGGTGCGCCAGGCTGGGCGAGTGCCGGTGCTGGTGGACAACACCTTCGCCACGCCCATCCTGCAGAATCCCATCAAGCACGGAGTGACCCTGGTCCTCCACAGCGCGACGAAGTTCCTGGGGGGGCACGGCGATGTGCTGGCGGGCCTGGTGGCCACCAACCAGGACTGGGCCACGGAGCTGCGCAAGGTCCGGGTCATCACCGGCAATGTGCTGCACCCGCTGGCGGCCTACCTCCTGCACCGCGGCCTGCCCACGCTGCCCTTGCGCGTGCGGGCCCAGCAGGAAGGCGCCAAGGTCCTGGTCGAACGCCTGGCCAAGCATCCTGCGGTGTCAGCTGTCCACTTCCCAGGCCTTGCGGGGCAGGACACCAAGGGGCTCGTCGGCCGGCAGATGAAGGGGCCCGGTTCCCTGATCGCCTTCGAGCTGGCGGGCGGTTTTGAGGCCGCGACGACGGTGATGGCCGAGGTGAAGCTCATTACGCCCGCCGTGTCTCTTGGCAGCGTGGACACTCTGATCCAACATCCTGCGGCCCTGACCCACCGCGTCGTGGATTCGGCGGCTCGCGAGCACAGCGGAGTGTCTCAATCGCTCATGCGCCTTTCGGTGGGCCTCGAAAGCCCCGATGATCTCTGGGCCGACCTGGAACAGGCCCTCGTCAAGGCCATGGCGCGCGCGGTCACCCGCGTCTGATCGTCCTTTCGTGTAACGTTTTGGGGTCGTCCTGAGAATTTGGGCGGCCTCGGCCCTATGCTGGGAGCCATCTGGTCTCTCTTGAGGTAATCAGTTGGCTTCGCGCCTGGGTTTGATCCATCTCCATAGCAGCGACGCCGCTGCGGCCGTGCATCGGCGCTCAGGATTGCCGGGGGATGTCCGAGTGTGTCGCGATTCACCGGCGGTGGGCCCCTGGACTTTGGGATCGGGCGACCTGGCTTTGTTGCGGGCTGCCTGGTGGGGCCTGCCGGTCTCTGAGCTGCAGGACCTTCCTCGGATGCGGAATCTGACCAGGTCCGACGAACCCATTTTGTGGTTTGGTCCCGACCCCTGGGAACAAGCCTGTCTGCTCTGGGTGCTGGCGGAACTTCCGGAGGGCCTCTTGCCGGGTCTCGTGCTCCTGCACCACCCGGCCGCCCGGCTGCCTCCCACGGCGCTTCCCCACTGCTTCACGGGACGGACCCTTCTGGAGGCTGACACACTCAGAGAGGCCCGCTCCCTCTGGAGGGTCTTCCTCGCCGAGGGCTGGGGTGCTCTGGGGGACGCCCAGGTGGCTGCGCTCCCCTCGCTGGGTCCGGCCCTGGCGCGCCTCGCGGAGGATCATCCTTCAGCGGGGCCCGGACGGACCCGACGGCAGATCCAGGAGCTGGTGGATCAGGGTGTGCGGGACCTGCCTGCCCTGATGACGGCCCTGGAGCGCATGGAGGATCCCCGCCACGGCGCCTGGTGTGGCGACCTCTTCGTCGCCCGGATGGTGGAGGCCATGGGGGTGCGGATAGGCTGAACTAGCCGTCATGTCCATCGCCCCGCTCCCGCTCTCATCCAAGGTCACCATCCTCCGGGGACTGGGACCGGCTCGGGCGGCGGCATTGCAGGAGGCCGGCATCGACACCCTGCGGGACCTGCTCTGGAACCTGCCCTATCGCTACGTGGATCGAGGCAGTCTCCGAGCCCTCGGCAGCCTGGAGATGCGGGGTTTCGAATCCCAGGACTCCGGCATTGTCACCGTGATGGGCACCGTCCAGGATCTGCGCCAGAGAACCACCCGGGTCCAGCGCATGGCGCTTACCGAGGTCCTGCTCGCCGATGGTACCGGCACCCTGCGCCTTCTCTGGTTCAACCAACCCTACCTGGGGCGCACCCTGAAGGTGGGCGATCGCCTCCTCGCCTTTGGATCGCTATTCCTAGGGCGGCACGGACTGGAGATGCGGGGCCCCCAGTTCGAGCTCATGGAACGCGATGGGAACCTGGAGTGGGTGCGCCGGTATCTGCCGCTCTACCGGAAGCTGGGCCCGCTCCCAGGGCGGGTGCGCCAGAAGCTGGTGGCCGAGGCCCTGTCGCGGGTCCATCTCACTGAGGACTGGCTGCCCCTGGAGCTGGCGAAGGACCTGCCGGACACGTTGACCGCCTTGCGCCTGCTGCACGACCCTCCGGACGCAAGCGAGGCCCAGGCCCTGGAAACCGGGACCACGCCCGCCCATCAGCGCCTGGCCTCGGAAGAGCTCTTCGCTTTTTCGCTGGGAGTGGCTCTGCGCCGGGCTGGTCGCCTGAAACGGAAGGGACTGGTGGTGCCCACTTCGCCGGAGCTGAGGGAGCGACTGAAGACCTTTCTGCCCTTCCACCTGACCCATGCGCAGCGCCGCTCCTTCAAGGAGATCGTGGAGGATCTCACCTCGGGCCGCGTGATGAACCGGTTGTTCCAGGGCGACGTGGGCAGCGGCAAGACCCTCGTGGCGCTGCTGTCCATGGCCATGGTCGCTGAGACCGGCGGCCAGGGCGCTCTGCTGGTGCCCACGGAAGTGCTGGCCAGGCAGCATGCGGAAAGCTTCCGCCGGAACCTGGGAGATCGATCCGAAGCACTCCAGTTGCTTCTCGGTGGCATGAAGGCGGCGGAGAAACGGACAGCCCTGGCGCGCATCGCCAGCGGCGAAGCCCGCTATGTGGTGGGCACCCATGCCCTCTTCCAGGAGGCCGTTGCCTTCCACAAGCTGCAGCTGGTGGTGGTGGACGAGCAGCACCGCTTTGGCGTCAAACAGCGCGAGGCCCTGAAGGAGAAGGGCGGCGATCCCCACTGGCTGGTGATGAGCGCCACGCCCATCCCCCGTTCGCTGGCCCTGGCGGTCTTCGGGGACCTGGACCAGAGCGTGCTTGACGAGCTGCCTCCAGGTCGTCAGCCCATCACCACCAAGCTGCACAAACCCGAGTTCGCGGAGCGGGCCTGGGAGCAGATGCGTCGGGAATTGGCCGAGGGCCGCCAGGCCTTCGTGGTGAGCCCGAGCATCGACCCCTCCGATGAAGGGAAGGTCCAGCTCCGGGACATCCAGGCCATGGAAGCGCTGCTGCATGGCATCTTTCCGGACGAAACCATCGAAGTGGTTCACGGCCGATTGAAACCGGATGACATGGCCGCTCGCATGAGCCGCTTCGTATCGGGCGAGGCCAAAATCCTCCTGGCTACCACCGTGATCGAGGTGGGTGTGGACGTACCCAATGCCTCGGTGATGGTGGTGGACCACGCCGAGCGCTTTGGTCTCAGCCAGCTGCACCAGCTGCGGGGCCGCGTGGGACGGGGGGCGCATCCCAGTCATTTCCTCATGATCAGCGGCTCCGAGACTGAACGGCTTCAGACCCTCCTGGAGACCCAGGATGGCTTCCGCATCGCCCAGCGGGATCTTGAACTGCGGGGTCCCGGTGAGTTCTTTGGCGTGAAACAGGCCGGACTGCCCCAGTTCCAGGTGGCCGACCTTGTGCGCGACCGCGCTCTGTTGTCACGCTGCCGCGAGGCCGCGGACCGGGCCCTGGCGGTTGGTCTCAGCGAGGCGCAGCTCGAATGGCTGAAGCGGGAGCAGGGACGGCTGAAACTCGCCGAGATCAGCTGACTCCCGAACGGGGTTCCGTTGACTCTGCCCCGGGGGTGCCACCAAGTGGAGGCCCCGATCGTGGAATCTTCAAGGTGAAAGCGGTGCCCTCGCCCGGCGCCGACTGCAGGGAAAGTTCACCACCCAGCAGGCCCGTGAACTTCTTCACGAGGGTGAGCCCCAGTCCGGTCCCGCCGAATTTCCGTGTGGTGCTCTCGTCGGCCTGCTCGAATTCCTCGAAGACCTTCGATTGCTGTTCCTGTGTCATCCCGATCCCGTTGTCCTGGACCATCACCAGCAGGTGTGCTCCTTCGGGCCAGGCTCTGAGAAGCACGTGACCGTTCTTTGTGAACTTGGCTGAGTTGCTGAGCAGGTTCACGAGGATCTGGCGAAGGCGGGTGGGATCCGAATAGATGTGGTCGGGGATATTCATCACTTCCACCTCGAACCGGTTCCTATTCTTCTCCACCAGGGGGCGGACTGTGGCATCCAGATCCTGGAGGAACATGCGGAGGTCGATCTCGCGGAGCTCGAGGCGCAGGCGACCGGCCTCAATCTTCGAGACATCCAGGATGTCGTCGATGAGTCCCAGCAGATGCTTGCCGGCGCTTTGGATCTTCCCTGCGTCGTGCCTCAGACCATCCAGGGCGGGATCCTTCAGGTCCTCCTGCAGGATCTCCGAGTACAACAGGATCGCATTGAGGGGCGTGCGCAGCTCATGGCTCATGTTGGCCAGGAACGCGCTCTTCGCCTTGGAGGCCGCCACCAGCGCGGAGGTCTGCCGGGCCACCTCGTCGATGAGCTCCCGGTTGCGCTGCTCGAGCTGGGCCTGCCGGACCTTCACGACCAGCGCAACCAAGCCAGCCATACCGAGAAGCCCGAGGATGCGCACCCAGCTTCTCTCCCACCAGGCCGGGCGGACCCGGAAGTGGAAGGTGGTCACCGGTCCCAGAAGGCCCTGCCGGGTGAGCCCCCGGAGTTCGAGCACATGCGGGCCCGCCTGGAGGCCGGCATATCGGAGGTAGGGCTTGTCCAACTGGATCCAGTCGGAATCCACACCCGAAAGCTTGGCTGCGTAGAACAGGGCGTCCTGAACCTGGTAGTTGGGGACCATGAACAGAACCTCAAGCTCATTGTGGTCACGCGGCAATTCGGGATCGGGTCCCGTGAGATCGAGTTCATGGGAGGCCACCCGGGCTGACAGGATCAAGGGTGGGTGCAACTCCTGCTTGACTGGATGGAGTAGGGGATCATGGCTCATCAGGCCAGATGGAGTCCCGATCCATATACGAGCGGACTCTACTAGAAGGGCGCTCTGATCGCATTCGGGGCTGACGATGCGGTCTTCGGGTCCCAGCAACCGGAAGCTGCTCTCAGCCTTGTCCACGTAGCCCAGGCCAGCCGATGTGCCAACCCATATGCGGCCCTGGCTACCAGCACCCACGCTGTACAGGACCAAATTCCTCCCCGGGGCCGTGAAATCCAGCACCCCCGTCCGGATCAGGTTATCGCCTTGGACCCGGTGAATCGTCAGTGCGGGACGGGTCCTGTAACCGATGACCACTCGCCCGTCCTCACTATTGGCTGAGATGTAGGGAAGCTCCGGGAGCAGGTCCGGGACACGGTGCCATTTCCCTTTGCACCAGATGGAAGCGGATTGACCGTATAACAGCAGGATTTCGCCCCCTGGCAAGGCGCGGATGTCTCGCACGTCCCGGGGAGCCGGCCCCTCCATCTCCATGGTCTCCCAAGTCCAGCCTCGTCCAGCCCGGCTTCCCCGGACGATGCGGCCCCGCTCGTCAGCCACCCAGGGGCGGCCCTCCGCGTCCACGGTCAGGCCCGCCGTGATCCGAGCTACGGGAAGGGATTCGATTCGAAACGTCTGCTCCACCAGGGTTCGCGTATTCACAGCGTGAACGGTGCCTCCGGGACTGCCCGAGGCCCAGAGCACATCCTCCTTCCCAAGGATCAGGCTCAGGAATCGACCTGGTAGGATCCGCTTGAAGCGCCGGCCATGCTCCACCCACAGGCCTGAATCCGTACCAACCCAAAGATGCCCCTGGTGGTCCCGGACCATCTGCCAGGTGGTATCTGTGGGGAGCCCTTCTCGGTGGCCATAGGCATGCCAGCGGGTCTGTCCGAGCACCCGCAGAACGCCCATGTCCGTACGGAGCCAGAGGCCACCTTCGCTATCCACCATGCCGCCCCGCGCATTGTCCTGGGCATGGCCGAATTGCTCCTGTCGGCCACCCTGTACCCGCCAGAGGCCCGCGGCCGTGTCCACCCAGACCCAGCCCTCGGCATCGCGGCTCAGTTTCGAGATATGACTGAAGCCCCCGACCATCCGCGTGCGCATCCAGGTCCTGGGTCCCTCGGGTGGTAGCCGCCAAAGGGAACTGCCAGAGCGGACCAAGAGATTCCGGGCACCGTCCACGGCGATGTCCTGCAGGATTTCACCCGCAATTAGCTTGGGCGGATCGATGGAGACCCAGGCCTCCTGCTGCCAGTGCCAGATGGTGCTGGCAGTGATGGCCCACGCGCCCGGAAGGGATGGATCTGCGAACAAATGCTCGGGCAGTTCCGGACCCGGCCAGGACCCCGGGATGACGAACCCTCCGGATTCCTTCCCGACTCGGATCCCCCCGGACGTGAAGACCCATATCCGGCCTTCGGTGTCCTGGACGACCTCCTTGACTGGCCCCTTCGGAATGCCGTCCGCCTCGCCCAGTAGGAGCGATCGGCCATGGTCGATCCGAGCCAGGCCGCCATCGGCGGCGACCCAGACAGCGCCATCTCGAGCGACCGCCAGGCTCACGATGAACCCGGGAGGCAGGGGGCCGGAATAGGGGGAGAAACGCCCCCCATCAAAGTAGTTGAGTCCGCCTTCGGTGCCGACCCAGAGCCGCCCTTCGAGGTCCTGCACCATGGCAGAGACCACCTCACTGCTCAGGCCCTGATCGGTTCCGTAGCGCCGGACTGGGAAGTCGCCCAATACCTGGGCTTCCAGCGGAAGGACCAGGGCAAGGCACAAACAGGCCAGGGCACGGGACAACATGGAAGGCATCTTCCTCCTATCGGGAGACCGGGGGCCTTCCTTCAATTTCACAATAAGCTGAGCCCATGAGGCATCCCACCGCCATCCTCCTCATTTCCTGCCCGGAATGGCGGGGCATCGTGGCTAGGCTCTCGAGGACGGTGGCATTCGAATAATCAGCTGGTGGCCTGATGACCGATTCAGACCTTGGGCAGGTGTGCCAGGGATTCCTGGATGGCCTCGGCGGGGTAATCGTAATCCTCAAGCTTGCCGGAGAAGTACCGATCGTAGGAGGCCATGTCGAAGTGGCCGTGGCCGGTGAGGTTGAAGAGGATGGTCTTGGGCTCGCCCGATTCCTTGCAGCGCAGGGCCTCGTCGATGGCGGCGCGAATGCCATGGCAGGACTCGGGGGCGGGGATGATGCCTTCGGCCTTAGCAAAGAGCACACCGGCCTCAAAGGTCGCGACCTGGGGCACAGCAATGGCCTCCATCAGGCCCTCGTGGACCAACTGGGAGATCAGTGGACTGTCGCCGTGGTACCGGAGTCCGCCGGCATGGATGCCGGGGGGCATGAAATCGTGGCCCAGGGTGTACATCTTCATGATCGGGGTGTAGCCGGAGGCATCGCCGTAGTCGTAGGCGTAGGCGCCCTTGGTGAGGGTG
>CAIYNT010000198.1 GCA_903927605.1 uncultured Holophagaceae bacterium | reverse complement strand
TTGACGGTGGTGCCATTCATCAGCATCTGGAAGACCTGCCCCGTGCTGCTGTTCCACCACAGGATGTCGGCCTTGCCATCGCCGTCGAAGTCACCCGTCCCCACGATCTGCCAGGCCGGATTCGATTCGCTCCAGATGACCGTTCCAGCCTGAACCGCTCCTCCGCTCATGGGCATCATGAAAACCTGACCCGTGGTGCCATTCCGCCACAGCAGATCGCTTGTTCCATTGCCAAAGAAATCGTTGGTTGCGGCGCGCTTCACGGGCAGGGGCGTTTCGACCACGGGAACATTCTGGACAGGGCCCGACCCCACCGTTGCCGTTCGGGTATTCCATTGGAACTGGTGGGGGAAATTGGCCTGGATTGGATTCTGGAATCCCGTGTGGCAGACATTGCAGGCAGACTGGGCGTCGGGGGTCGACTTCCCATGCTCGTCATACCAACCGGAGAAGCCCTTCCCATGATTTGAGGAGTGGCAAGCACCGCAGCTGCCAATCGTCTTCTCCGCTGCTTCCTTGCCCTGATAGTAGACGGCGGAATAGCTGTCTCCGGCCACGTTCGAAGGAAGCATGGCGTGGGGCGAGTTGTGACAGGCCACGCAAGCCATCTGGCCATGCCCCACGGAATCCCGGAAGCGGACCCCACTGGTGTCCACACCCGGAACATTTGTGTGGCATTGGGTGCAAGTCGGTTCATTCGCCCAGGGCAACCGCCCCTTCACCTTGATGGTGGCAGCCACATTGGCCATGGAGCCATGGCAGTTCGTGCAGGCACCAGTGGCATCGGTATGAGCCTTGGAGCGATTGCACTTCGTGGTGGCACCTGGGTGGCAGTCATAGCAGGAGGCATTGCGATTGGCGTGGGAGGCGTGAATCGCCTCCGACATGTAGGTGCCCGCTGAACCACGCCCCGTTTGCCCAAGAACCGGGCTGCCATGGCAGCTGGCGCATAATACGGGTGCACTGCTGGCGAGGTTGGTGTTGAACTTGGCATCATGCTTCTGCAGGATGTCACCGAAGGCATTGGTGCTACCGTGACATTTAGCGCAATTAATTTCATCAGAAGTAGGTACCACGATATTGGTACTGGCCACCACCGCCCCGGTCCCATCCTTCACCGTAATGATGCCAGTCTGGAAGGGATTCCAGACCCCGGCATCATTGATGGGCGTCAAAGGTATGCCGTTCACCACAAATCGCGTTCCCTTGACAATCAAGCTTCCAAACAAGCCATTTGATATGGTCGGATCTTCAAGATTCAGGCCTTTATCAATGGCCGGGCTCACTCCAAATAATTTGTAAGCATAAGTCCAAAATTGACCGAACTTGGCCTTGTTGGCAGACGTGGTATTACCAAGGATGCTGTAATTAACTGTAAGCCCACTGGTCACGATGACTGGGGGGTTCCCACGCTGCACAACCTGGGCCTGGACCGTGTTGTAGGGTGGAAGGATGACAGCCTGATCATAGGTTGGGTTCAGGCAGTGCATCCCTAGATCATTCCAGGCGAATACCACATATTTGCTTGAACCCGTATTGTTCGGGAGTGTCTTGGTGTTTTGAGCAAACAACAGCCTGAATCCGTGAGGTTCGGATACTTGGCAAGTGTTCAAGACACCCAATGTCATCAGTAACGATGCCCATTCCCTGCTGTCCAGCTTCACAGCGTCTGTGAAAAGGCGCTTCACCCCAGCCCAATGCTTTCGAGGTGTTTCTGGAGTTCCCTCAGCCCGAAGGGCTTGGACAGCAAGGTGACGCCCGGATGAGCCGAAGCCGTTGTCAGGGCGGTCTGGTCGGTTCGGCCGGTGGAAAGCAGGACGGGCACCGCTGGGCGCAACCGGCGCAGGCGGGGCAGGGTTCCGGTTCCGCCCAGGCCGGGCATGTTCATGTCCAGGATGACGAGATCAGGCTCAAGCCCTGCTTCGAGCAAGGCCAGAGCCTCCTCGCCGCTCAGCGCGGTGGTCACCGCCGTATGGCCCAGGCACTCCAGGATTGCCTGGACGGAACTCTGGATCAGATCATCGTCGTCCACCAGCAGCACCTTCAGGGCTCCATGGGGGGGCAGCGTGACCTTGGCCACCGCAGGTTCGGCGACCTGGACCGGAGGTTCCTGCTCGAAGGCGGGGAAGCGCAGCATGACGCGGGTGCCGTTACCGGGTTCACTCTGGATCGACATCTGCCCCTGGTGAGCTTTCACGGTACTAAAGACCATGGAAAGGCCCAACCCGGTGCCCTTGCCGATTTCTTTGGTCGTGAAGAACGGGTCTAGCGCCTTCTCCAGCACCTCCTTGGGCATCCCCATTCCGTTGTCTTCCACCACGACCTCAATCCAGTCGTTATCCACATTGCGGGTGTGCAGGGTGAGGGTG
>CAIYNT010000197.1 GCA_903927605.1 uncultured Holophagaceae bacterium | reverse complement strand
GGCCTGGGGGCACGGCAGTGCCCCCAGGGGGGTGACAGCCAGGACACGCAACGCGTGCCCTGGCGCCAGAGGGGCTTTGCCCCGATGGAAGTGCACCCCGCCATCATCGCCACTGATTCACGTATTCCAGGCGGGGTTCACTAGGACCGGATGACGCCCAGTTCCCGGCCCACCTTCGTGAAGGCCGCGATGGCGTGGTCCAGGTCTGCGCGGGTGTGGGCGGCGCTCAGCTGGGTGCGGATGCGGGCCAGCCCTTTGGGCACCACCGGGAAGAAAAAGCCGATGACATAGACGCCCTCGTCCAGCAGGCGCCGGGCGAACTCCTGGGCGAGAGGGGCCTCATACAGCATGACCGGCACGATGGGATGCTCGCCCGGCAGCAGCTTGAAGCCCGCCTGCTCCATGCCTGCGCGGAAGTACTTGGCATTCTCGTGGACCTGCCTGATGAGGCCCTGGCTGTTCCTCAGCAGGTCCAGCACCTTGAGGGTGGCAGCCACGATGTTGGGGGCCACCGAGTTGGAGAACAGGTAGGGGCGCGCCTTCTGCCGCAGCCAGTCGATGGCTTCCCGCCTGCCGGCGATGTAGCCTCCGGAAGCCCCACCCAGGGCCTTGCCGAAGGTGCCGGTCAGGAAGTCCACCCGACCCATGACACCGCAATGTTCGGGGGTACCTCGGCCATTCACGCCCATGAACCCCACCGCGTGACTGTCATCCACCATCACCATGGCCTGATATCTTTCGGCGAGATCGCAGATCTCGCCGAGCCTGGCGATAAATCCGTCCATGCTGAAAACCCCGTCTGTCACCACCAGCTTGAAGCGCGCGCCATCGGCATCGGCGGCCTGGAGCTGGGCCTCCAAATCGGCCATGTCGGAGTTGGCGAACCGGAATCGCTTGGCCTTGCAGAGGCGGATGCCGTCGATGATCGAGGCATGATTCAAGGCATCGCTGATGACAGCGTCCTCCTCACCCAGCAGGCCCTCGAAGATCGCTCCGTTGGCGTCGAAGCAGGAGGAGTATAGCTGGGTGTCTTCGAAGCCGAGGAAGGCCGCCAGCTTCTGTTCCAACTCCCGATGGATGTCCTGGGTGCCACAGATGAAACGAACCGAGGCCATGCCGAAACCATGGTCATCCATCCCGGCCTTGGCGGCCGCGATAACCTCGGGATGATTGGCCAGACCCAGGTAGTTGTTGGCGCAGAGGCAGACCACCTCCCTGCCGTTGGCGGTCAACCGGGGCTGCTGGGGCGAGGTGATGACCCGCTCGGTCTTGTAGAGCCCCGCCTCCTTCAGCTGTTCGAGCTCATGGTTGAGATGGGCCAGGTAGCCGGGGTTCACGGTGACCTCCTATCAGCAGAAGCTTGATAGGATACTGCGAGGTTCATCCGCTGCAGCTCGAGGGACCGCGTACCTTTGCGAACCGAAAAGGAATCGATCATGCGCACCGCCCTGTTCCTTCCCGCCCTCCTGCTCACCTTGGCCTGCAGCTCCAAGCTGGACCGCAGGAAGGCCGAGGACCTGATCCGTCCGCTCTACCCCGTGGTGGTCCCCGTCACGGTCCCCGAAAAGGCCTCCGCCGAAAAGGGCTCCCCCGCCCACTTGCGCCTTGCCGCGCTCAAGGACAACCTCGACAAGAGCGGCTGGTTTGAGTGTTCGGTCAAATCCGACGGTGGCCATGAGGTCTTCACCTTCCACCTGAAGCCCGATGCCCCCAAGGCCATCAAGGCCGCGCCCCAGGGGTTTTCGATGCCGGCCGCGGTGGCGGTCTTCGTGCGGGCCGTCCAGATGGAGCCCACCCGTGAAGGCGCCCGGGTGGTCTATGAGATCCGCCTGGAGAAGCCCACAGCCCAGTTCCCCCTGTTCCAGGCCCTGCACCAGGAGGCAAGGGTGGGTCAGACCAAGCCGCGCCATGCCACCTTCGAGCGGCGCCGGGGAGCCTGGGAACTGACCAGTACCGATGAGGTCTTCCGGAAGGCTGAGTAGCCCTTTGGAACACAGTCCCGCCTTCCGCTTGCGCCGATTCCTGAACTGGTTTCCCCTGGGGCTGACCTACGCGGCCATGTACATGGGCCGCTACAACTTCAACATCGTGAAGAACGACATCGGTGCCTGGTACCACCTGGACAAGGCCCAGATGGGACTCATCGCCTCGGCCGGTTTCTGGACCTACGGACTGGCCGTCGCGCTCAATGGACCCATCGCGGATCGCATCGGCGGCCGCAAGGCCATCCTGGCGGGTTCCCTGGGCGCGGCCCTGCTGAACCTGCTCATCGGGCTCATGTTCTTGAATGGAGATGGTTCCAGGGTGCTAGTCAGCATGAGCCTGCTCTGGAGCCTGAACATGTACTTCCAGAGCTTCGGGGCCCTGTCCGTGGTGAAGGTGAACAGCACCTGGTTCCACGTGAAGGAGCGCGGGGTCTTTGGCGGCATCTTCGGCATCATGATCAGTTCAGGGTATTTCCTGGCCACCACCATCGGTGCCTGGCTGCTGGCCAGCTTCCGCAGCTGGACCATCATCTGGTTCGTGCCCGCCGCCGCCATGGTCTTCATGTTCGCCGTGGACTGGTTCCTGGTGCGCAACCGCCCGAGCCATGCGGGCTGCAAAGACTTCGACACCGGGGACGGCTCCAATGCCGGCTCCGCCGAAGATGCACCCCTGCCCCTGGGTGACCTCGGGAGGAAGGTCTTCCACAACCCGATCATCGTGTCGCTGATCTTCGCGGAATTCTGCACCGGCTTCGTACGGCAGGGCGTGATGCTCTACTTCACCGAGTACCTGCAGGAGATCTACCACCTGGGCAAGAAGGAGTACCTGTTCTGGTGGACGGGCATTGCCTTCATGGGTGGCGGCATCCTGGGTGGCCTGCTCTGCGGCTGGATGAGCGACAAGCTGTTCCAGTCCCGCCGCCCGCCGGTGGCCTTCCTCTTCTACCTGATGCAGGTCGTGATGCTGGGCCTGCTGGGCCTCACCCTGGGCCAGGGCACCTCTGGCGGCCAGGTCTGGGCCGTGCTCCTGTTGGGCCTCACCGCCATGTTCATCTTCGGCGTCCACGGCATGCTCAGCGGCACCGCCAGCATGGACTTCGGCGGCCGCAAGGCTGCGGCCACAGTCACGGGCGCTCTGGATGGCATCCAGTACATCGGTTCGGGCCTCACTGGTTTCGGCCTGGGCTGGATCCTGAAGACTCATGGCTGGGATGGAATCGCCTTGCATGGTCACCAACCCGCCCACGCCTGGGTCTGGGTGGGCGCCATCATCCCCTTCAGTCTTCTCGGGGCCTTCATCATGACCCGCCTCTGGCACGCCAAGGCGGGGGCGGGGGCACACTGAAACGGGCTGTGGGCCGTGGGCTGCAGGCTATCGCTTCGCCAGCTGATCGAATGCTGACTTCAGTCCACTGTGAATGGCTTTCACGTCCTCTGCCTTCCAGAGTTTCTGGTCTTCGCGGACGAAGGTGGTGAGGTCGTTCCGATTGTCGAAGCGGGCCACGGGCAGGTGGTAGACCCTTGTGGCATGGCGGTCGCCTTCCAATAGCGTGCGCTCGACACGGATGGACCCAGGGTGGTCGCTCTGCGCCAGCAACCAGGCCATGTCGTCGCAGCCGTACTGGCCCAGCATCACCTCCATGGGCACGCTGTGATGGAGGATGCTGCCCTGACCATCCGGACGACCCCGTTCGATGTTCTTGCGGCGGCTCTCGGCGGGTTCCACCCAGACGTAGAGCACCGCTGCCTGTTCCAGGATGGCCGGTGACAGAGTCTGGAAGGCTGTCTCATAGCCGTGGGGTGGGCACAGCGGAAAGGCCGAGCCATGGGCACCGCCGCGGGCGGCCTCGATGACCAGGGTGCGACCAGCCTTGTCTTGGGCGTTCTGGCGATTGAGGGCGTCCAGTTCGGCACGACACTCGCCTTCCAGGATTTCAGCCATGCGCACCCGGAGGCGATGCGGGGTGTCCCCTAGTGGCTGGGCGAGACCGACCTTCGCGTGGGCCGCGTCCAGGCGGTCGAACAGGTGCTGGGCGGCGCTGGGCACCTCGATCTGGCGTCCGGCCAAGAGGTTGGCATGGTCCTCATTCAGCAACTCGATGAGGACGGCCCAGGTCCAGTTGTCGCGGAAGGGACGGTTGGGTCCCAAGTAGTAGGCGTAGTCCAATCCGTTCGCCTTCAACTCGTCGTCGATGCGGTGCATGAGGTGGACGTAGGGATAGTCGTCCAGCTGCAGGGTGGGCCCCAGGTGGAAATCGTTCCGGCACTGCTCGGGAGTCAGACTGGCCAGATAGCGGCGCACCTCCGACTTGCCCGAGGCCGGCAGGCTGAAGAGCAGGATGGTGTCGAGGAGTTGGGTCATGGGTTCCACCAAACGAATGCTAAATATGGCACGCCAGAAAGGAACGAAAATCACGGATGGAGCGGAGGTATGCTGAACCCTGGCGCTGCCCTCGTCTCCTCCGCCACCTCCATGCAGCCCGGCGAGTGTGGATCTTTTTTTTCAGGACTTCTCCAACCATGCGTGATCGCGAAATCGTCGAGCGCGTCCGGGACGCCACGGACTTGCTGGCCCTGGTGGGTTCGGCGGTGAAGCTGCGCAAGCAGGGTTCGGCCCACGTGGGTCTCTGTCCCTTCCACGCTGAGCGCAGCCCCAGCTTCCAGGTGGTGCCCAACCGGGGTTTCTACCACTGTTTCGGTTGCGGCAAGCACGGGGATGCCTTCGCCTGGCTCATGGAACGAGAAGGTCTGACGTTTCCGGAGGCGCTGGAGCAGCTGGCCCGGGCCGCGGGCATCGACCTGCCCCAGCGCCGGGAGCGGCCCACCGCCGAGGTGGACTTGGAGACCCGCATGCGGGCCGCCCTGGATGCCGCCCAGGCCTTCTTCGAAGCTCAACTGGATCGGAATGATGCAGCCAAGGCCTACCTGCGCCAGCGCGGCTACCAGGGCCCCTTTCTCGTGGAAGCCGGCTTCGGCCTGGCTCCGGATGCCTGGGATGCCCTGGTGAACCACTTGCGCGGCGTGAATTTTTCCGCCGAACTGCTGGAGCAGACGGGCCTGGCCAGCCGCAGCGAACGGGGCACTCAGATCGACTTCCTGCGCAACCGCCTCACCATCCCCATCCACGATGCCCGGGGCCGAATCGTGGCTTTCGGCGGCAGAGTGATGGGTGGAGGCTCCACCTCCGCAAGCGAAGCGAGCGGGAGCGCGCAAGGCGCGCGATACGGTGGAGGACAGCCCAAGTACCTGAACACCCGCGACACGCCACTCTTCCACAAGGGGGGCACCCTCTTTGGCTTTCACCGGGCCAAGGGCGTCATGAAGGACGGGGCCCTGATCGTGGAGGGCTATTTCGACGTGCTGCAGCTCCACCAGCACGGCATCCACCAGGCGGTGGCGCCCCTGGGCACGGCCCTCACCGAGGAACACCTGCAGGCCCTGGGCCGTTTCACCCGCCGGGTGATCCTCTGCTTCGATGGCGATGCCGCGGGCCGACGGGCCATGGAGAAGAGCCTGAGGATGGCCCTCCCGCTGGGCTTCGAGATGCGTCTGCTGGAGCTGCCCCAAGGCGAGGACCCTGATACCTGGTGTCTCAAGCTGGGTGGCGAGGCCTTCCACGACCTGCTGCGCGCGGCGCCGGATTGGACGGCCTTCATGGTGGACCGGGCCATGGAGGGTAAGGACCTGCGCCGGATCACCGACCGCATGGGCGCCTTCAAGGACCTGCTGGACTTCCTGCCCTACCTGCCCCGCACCACAGAAAGCCGCGACCTCTTCGCCAGCCTGGCCCACCAGCTCCAGGTGCCCCTGCAGGAGTTGGACCGGGCCGTACGGGGCCGGCAGGAGGCAGCCGGTCAACAATCGGGAGCGCCCACCCAGGCAGTTCAGGTCACAGCGGAGCTGGACGACCTCATCCGCGGACTCCTCCTGATGAGCACGGCCGGCCAGTGGCAACTTGTTCAGGGGGTACCCCCCGCCTGGTGGGAAAGCCTGGAGGGCGCGCCCCTGCTCCAGGCTCTGTTGGATGCAGAGGGGGATGTGACGCAGCTTCCCGAGGGCGCCATGGCGAGCCTCCGCCACCTGGAGGCCCAGGCCAGCCGTCAGGATGAGGCTGGCCGGGACACCGCGGCCCTGTTCGCCAAACTTGAAGGGCGTTATCTGGATCGCGAGCTCCAGGCCAACAACCGCCTGCTCCAGGATCCAGCCACCATCGTGGACCCTGCACTCATGAATCGGGTCATGACCAGGCAGAACGACCTCCTGGCCCGCCAGAAGGAGCTTTCCCGCCGACGACGGGGGCCGCGCTGACCACGCCACCAGCCCTGCCCCTTGCCTGAATCGATATTTTCCGTATACTGAAAAGTTCCGGACTCGGCCGGTACATTGGCCGAGTTCTGCATATCCCTCGGTCACCGGGTCCACCGGTCCGACGTTCGCAGCGCTCTTTGAGGTCCGAATGGTTCCGACGCCGCCCCGCGACAGCTACTACGCCCTGACCAAAGCCCTGATCTCCATCGGAAGGAAAAAAGGATTCCTGCTGGTCGACCAGCTCAACGACTTCCTCCCCATGACCGCCTCCAACCCGGCGGATCTCGAGGTGGTCCTGGGCCTGTTGGCGCGTCTTGGCGTGGGTGTTGGCGCCACCGAAGAGGAAGCCCAGACCGCCCGCGAAGCCATCGAACCTGAATTCATCCTGGTGGACGGCGGCGGCAAGGCTGACAAGGATCTCGAAGTCGAGATCGACAGCCCCGACAGCGACAAGTTCAACGACCCGGTCCGCATGTACCTCAAGGAGATGGGCACGGTGCCCCTCCTCAAGCGCGAAGATGAAGTCGAGATCGCCAAGCGCATCGAAGTGGGCGTCCGCAGCGTCATGCGCGCCCTCTCCCGGTCGCGCCTGGCCGCCAGCCTGCTCATCGACATCGGCCGGATGCTGAAGGAGAATCCCGGCAAGATCCGCGAGGTCGTGGGCCTGTCCGACGAGGTGGACGACGATGAGGATGCCGAGAGCACCTCGGCCACCCAGCACGTGCACCACCAGTTCGAGAAACTGCTGGTCTACGATCAGGCCCTGCAGGACCTCCTGGCGCTCAAGGTCCAGGTGGACGCCGGTACTAAGACGCTGCCCAAGCGGCGCAAGCTCGGCCGCGAGATCCTCTATGCCCGGGGCCGCCTGTCGCGCCAGATCCGCAAGCTGGGCCTCAACAGCCTGGCCGTCACCCGTCTCATCGACCGCATCACCCACCAGCACAGCCAGGTGATGGCCGGCGAGCGGAAGTGCCGCGAACTCCGCGACCGCCTGAAAAACCCCGCCTTCGTCAAGCTGAAGGAGAAATACAAGGACGAGTTGGCTCATATCGAGAAGACGCTGGCCGAGTTCTTCATCAAGTACGAGACCACCAGCGAGCAGTTCCACAAGGACTTCAACAGTCTCAAGGGCGCCGAGAGCATCAGCCGCGCCGCCAAGGCCGAGCTCATCGAAGCCAACCTCCGCCTCGTGGTGTCCATCGCCAAGCGCTACACCAACCGCGGCCTGCAGTTCCTGGACCTGATCCAGGAGGGCAACATCGGCCTAATGAAGGCGGTGGACAAGTTCGAATACAGCCGCGGCTTCAAGTTCTCGACCTATGCCACCTGGTGGATCCGGCAGGCCATCACCCGCGCCATCGCCG
>CAIYNT010000196.1 GCA_903927605.1 uncultured Holophagaceae bacterium | reverse complement strand
TCCGCCTCTCGCAGCAACGCCACGATCTGCTCGTCTGTCAGCTTGCTCGGTCTCATTTCGGGTTCTCCTCGGTAAGGATGAACCCGAACCTTTCAATTGGATCTCAAATTTGGGGGAAGACCACGCCGGGTTTAAATCAGATGGTGGTTTGGCTCCAAGAACCAAGAGTCTTCTTACTGCACTCCAATCGTTATTTTTAATGGCATTTACTATATCGGTATCCAACGACTGGACAGATTCAACAATGGGTTCAATGCTGCCCTTGACTGGCGGCGCGGTTCCTTGGGTGTTCAGATAATTAAAACGAAATAACAAACTAAATAAACATAATTTATAATATTTTAAATTAGATAGATGCGCAAAATATTTCATTTCACGGCCTCATCAAAATTAGTCTTAAAGTTATCGAACGTCATATATGGCTGAGGAGGATAACGAGTCCCGAGTCCAGGACCTTGTGGAAGTGCAGCCCAAGTGTGAGACGCAGCCGATAATGCCCCAGGCAAGTCATTGTTAAGTAGACTTCCTGAGGCACCGGATTCTCGAAGAAGCTGAACACCCATCAAATCCTGCGTTCCCGGGGAGAAGTCAGACAGACCGAGTGTCCTGGTTAGCCCGCGCCAGGTACCTATCGTCATTTGGTACTCACCTGCAGCGCTAAATCCGTCTTTGCCCGCACCAGGATGTGTACTCATGTCAGTGAAGGTTCCGCCACCATATTTAACATTGTATTCACCGCCTTCAGCCTTGGCGACGATGTCCAGAAATCCCTTGATCTAGTTTTTGAGGAGGACATCAGCTGTTCGACGGAGTACCGCAACAGTCGCCGATTAGTGACGAGATAGAGTCGTCGCGACGAAATCAAGCCACTGATTCGCGTCCATGTTGAGTGTGTGCGGTTGTTTCTCTTTATTAATCATTCAATTGATTTTGGTTCCAACTTGGCTTTGGCTTGGCATCTTACCTGCCCTGACTGCACCGACCCGATTTGGAGGTGAGCCATGGGGCAAATTCATAAGGGAAGTCTGTCAAGGCTGGGGGGTGGCCAACATCGGCGAATCCCAGGGTGCCATCCAGCACGTGGATCGCGGGTTCTGCCGCTGGTCGCCTGGGCCCGATCTGTTGGTTTCAGGCTCCCCGCCCAGACGCCGGACCGGTCTGGGCAAGAGGAGCGACCGCGGTCTCTAGGACTAGAGCAAGACCTGAAGGTCAGGGAGCCGTGATGCGTCGCGTCTGGCTGGCCGCCTTGGCTGCTCTTCAATTAGCGGCGGAAGAGCCCCTCCACGAGATGGGTCCTTTCCCCACCCGGGAAATGTTTCCGCTCTACCTCCCGACCATGGCCTACCAACCCGTGGACCCGGTGCCCCTCGGTCATGGGCAATGGCGGTGGGCCCTCAATTGGATGGAGGCGAACACGTTCCAGTTCTCCGATTACTTCGAGGACCATGCTCCCCGCGATCAGTCGGGACGCCTAGCGGTCACACGCGATTACTTCGCGTCCGTCGTGGCCAAGCACCCGGACATCCCAACGCTCTACTTCTTCGATGAGGAGATCGCCCGCTTCGAACTGCAGGGCCGCTATGGCCTCACCGATCGCACGGACCTGTGGATCTTCCTGCCCATCCAGAACCACACCGGCGGTTTCCTGGACCCCCTCATCGAGGGCTTCCACAAGATTGGATTCGAGCAGTATGGGCGCGACCTGGTGACGAAGAACCAGGTCACCCTCGCCGTCGCCAACAACGGGAAGGTCACCTTCTTCAGCGACGAGCGGATCGTCGGCAAGACCCAGGATCCGGTGCTCGGCATCACCCAGCGCCTCCTCCAGACACGGGATTGGACGGTCTCGGGCACCTTCAGCCTGAAACCGCCCCTCACCCACACCTACGACGTCTACCAGTCAGGCTGGGACCAGAGCTACGGCATCACGGCCCAGTGGCGGGCCGCCCAGCGGCACGTCTTCTACTTCGGCGGAGCCTTCATCGAGCGCCCCCGCGGGAGCTCCAGCTACTCGGCCCTCGGCTTCCGGGACGGAGTCGGGCTCCACGCCACCTGGGAGTACCGGAAGTGGCGGACGGTCCAGCCCTACGTCCAACTCTACTGGCAGAGCGGCTACCTTCCGCCCCAGCCTTATCAGCACTTCGACCAGCCGAGCCTCCAGCATGATATCGGCGTCCACTGGCACTGGACCGCGCACACCACCCTGACCTTCCGCTACCTCAACAACATTTCCCACAACGGGAACACGGCCGACATGGGCCTTGGGGTGAGCCTGACCGCCCACTTCTAAAGACGGGTTCAGAAAGGTCCATCAGCAGCTGTGGTATTCCAAGGAACCCTGGTTTGCGGTGTCCTTCCGGTGAGCATGCTCACCGTGAGGACACCGCCGATCTGTATGATAGTCAAACCTTCATGTGTTCCCGGATCTGACGGGACAGGCCATCCAGGAGCAGATAACGCTTGGTGTACATCGAACGCTTGTTGGGCTTGATCTGATCGGGACTGCGGCGGGGAGTTGTCAGGGGCAGGCCGTGCCATCCGTCTTCCTGTAGTTCTCCGCCGATTTCCGTCCACAGGGCATCGAAATTGAAGCGGATGTTTCGGGCAGGCACCAGAGGGTTGTTCATCCGGGCCCTGAATACTTGGACGCGGTTGCCAACACCGCGCAACTCGGAGATCCCAAGGGTCCGGGCCAATTCCTGAATCATCAGAACCAAGAGGTTCTTGGGACGTAGCCCATGCATGGCCTTCGTCGCCAGCTTGATGGTCTCCTCGTCCCCGCCCTTGCGCCCCTGGAAGCCGCCAATGAGAGCGATCCACCCGCGGTCCTGAATCAGGGAGAAGGCCAGGCCAGTGACGGGGCCATCGATGCCGACCAGTTCCAGGAATAGGGAAATTTCGCCTTCCTTGCGGAATTGGGCATCGCTCCCAATCCTGATTCGGGCCTTCTGGCCACGATCGAGATCGAACTCCGCCAGGGTCATGCCTCCGGGGCTCTGCATGGCCTTTTCCAGGAAGCCCCCCTGGCTGACCAGGAAGCGATAGGTGTCCTGGATGACCTTTGTCCGGTGTGCAAAGTCCCAACGGACGGACATGTAGCTCGTCAGTGCGCGGAAGATGAGTCTGGGGTTGGCTTGAGAGAATCCGCGGATGGCCGGTTCGTCATGGAAGGCAAACCAGTCCAGAGCTTCCTGGGGGCTGAGGGCTGCCGCGGTGGCCCACCGGAGATGACGCTTGAATAAGCTCAGGCCGTTCGAATTGAAACAGTAAACACGCTGACTCCATTTCCAAGCCATGGAGGCAGCCCTCCAGTAAGGCGGAAGCAAGGGGGGAACAAAAAAGGAGATCTTTTCCATTGTGGTTTACACCTAATCCGAGTTAGAAACCGTTCTCCGCCGTGATGGAAGAAAAATAACTAGCACGAGAACTCGTTGGAGCATTTCGGCACGGCACGAGGGATGCCGGCCAAGGATTTCCAGATCACCGGTTTGTCCGTGTGCAGGAAAGAGTGGTGCTGGTCGACCCAGGCCTTCAGCCGTGCCTGGAGTTCGAACTCCACAGCCCCGCCGATGTCCCGGTAGGCCTTCGCCGCGATCCTGAGGAAGCGGGCCAGCAGATCCGGGTCGAAGTGACTTCCAGCCTCCCGCTCCAAGGTCGCCATCACCTCTGGCAAGGGTATCGGCGGCTTGTAGGGACGCTTGCTGGTGAGCGCATCGAACACGTCCACGATGGCGAAGATCCTGGCTTCCAGGGGAATATTCCTGCCCGCAAGGCCCCTCGGATAGCCTTCCCCATCGAACCGCTCGTGATGGCATTCGATGACGTTCCGTGCCAGATGAAGCCACTTGGAAGATTCGATGATGGCTACTCCCCGCTCCACGTGGCTGCACATCACCACGCGCTCCTCAGCCGTCAAGGGGCCGGGCTTGAGGAGGATCGCGTCATGGATCCCGATCTTGCCAACATCGTGGAGAAAGGCACCCAGGATCAATGCCCGCATGTCCAGCGCCGGGTCCTTCACTTCCAAACCGAGTCGGATGGCGTAAAGGGTGACCCGGAAATTATGGCTCCCGGTGCCAGAATCCCGCTGAGCGATGGCCGAGCCCAGAACGGATGCGAGTTCAAGGTTGGCACTGGCGAGATCTTCGGAGAACCTCATGCCTCGGCGGTGGAGCGAAAGGAGCAGGGGGTATAGAACCGCGCCGGAAGCAAGGGTGGAAAGCAAAGCCGCGAGGCTGAGGCGCTGGATGTAACCCTTCAGAAGCGCCACCGCTTTCGGGTCGAGCAGGTACACGGCGTCAAGCATGCCGGTCAGCCTTCCATTGGAATCCGTCAGGGGTTGTTGAACCTGGACCATGGGGCGCCCATCCAAGACGAACCGGTGCATGCCCATCCCGCGGTTCCGCTGGAACGGCCTCAGCTTGGCCCCCAGTTCCCTGGTGTGGGGGACCACGGCGGGAGCACAGGATTCCAAGGTGAGTTCACCCTGGAGGCCGTACACCCGAAGCAGCAGGCAGTTCTCCTTGAGAATTCCGCGGGCGAGATTCTGCCAATGGTCCAATGCCTCGGGAGGCGGGGGTTCGGAGCCCTTGCCCCGGGCAATGAGGCTTGCAGCCTCCTGTCGGGCCAAAGACTCCGCCATGCGGTCCATCTTCACCATCTCAAGAAGGAGGCCCACGAGTCCGGCAAGCACCGATATCAGGATGCAGGCGAAGGCAATCCGGCGGATAAAGCTGCGGTGAAAGGTATTCATGGTTCCTTGGAAGGGAGGCTGTTCAAGGTTCACTGGAACGGGGGGGTAAGGAGTACGTTCCCAGCCCCCAATCCCCGAAGGCTGAATACGTTGGTGAGGCTGGGAAGGATCTCCTAGCCAACTTCATTCAAAATCAGTCCCTGGATCTCACGCATGCCAGCGGCATCCTAGGTTTTCCCTGGAAGGCTCGTTGGACCTCCGGACCTGTTTCATCAGGGGCGGCCGGGCGGGAGACGATCGTGCGATCGCCTCCCGCCTGCCCTGATCACGCCTCCGGACCGGGGAGGTCACCCTAAATTCCTACGAGCAATCCGGCTTAAAACCGGCAGATGAAGCTCGCACTGATGGCAGGGGAATCCACTGTGGGCTTGCCGTTGTAACCCCGAGGCGCGAAATCGGCCACTTCGGGCTTGTACCGGCTCATGGTGTAGCGCAGTTCGGCGCCCAGGTTCTTGGTGAACATCCAGCCGCCCGACACGGCGCCGTAGGCGGAATTGGGGGTGTCGCTGGATGCATATCCGTGGCCGGTGAGCTCGAATTTTGCCGAGCCGAAGCCGAGTCCGGCCCCGAGGTAGGGCCCATCATTCACCTTCCCGCGGAGGAAGTAGTTGTAGTCGGCGCCAATCTGGTACGTCTGGACCTTGCGATCCACCCCGGACTCCGTCTTCTTGAAGTAGGTGTAGTCGAACCGGGGTACGATGGCATGTCCGCCCTGGAAGCCGATGACCATGTGGGCGCCGACGCCCGCGCCAGGCTTACCGTCCAGCCAATCCTTGCTGGACAAAGGACCGGCTGGAATGGCCGCAGAAACCTGCCCGCCGAAGCTGTACTCCTGAGCAGAGAGGGAGACGCCGCTGAGCGCGAGCGCGGACAGGCCTAGGGCCAGGTGGTGGACTTTACGCATGATTCACTCCTTGGTGAGTAACCATCCCCGATTGGGATGGGGGGATAATTCCGATCGAAGGATCGGAAGGGGAAACGAAAACTTCCTGTTAGGCCATGGCGGAGATCGACTGTTCAGTCCGCGATCCGGATTGAGACCACGCATGATTCGTGGGCCCTGGCACCTTCATTCATGTCGATTCGGACTCGAGGTATTCGTCCGGGATTCCCAGTCCATTCAGGTTGAACCTGAAAAAGTGGGTCACAAGGCGGGGCAAGTCATCCTCGTGACAGGGTGGCTCGTTCAAAAGGCGGGCGAGGAGGTCCTGGTGGCAAAGGAAGAAAAGCAACTGAGCATGAATGCTCATCCCCATCCTGACCATCCCATCATGATCCAGGTCGGATCTGAGAACGCGAAGGCAACGGTGCAAGTAATCGATGTGTGGCTGAATCGCTTCCAACAAACTACCCATGGATTCTTCAGGGGGGTAGATCATGGTCTTCGCGATGAGCACTAGGATGGATCGTTCCAGCTCAGGATCCTTCTCTGCTGGAAGGCTGGAATGGAGGCGGAGGCTCATCCGGATGAATTCGCGGATGTAGGCCCGAAGTGCGGTGACCGCCTGTCGAAGCACTGTGGACTTGCCCGCAAATGGGCCCACAGGCAATGGCGGCATTGGCAGGGTCTTGGCGGTGTGCTTCGCCATGCGGGCGGCGAGGTGTAGCGCAGCGGCATGCAGGCCGGCTTTTCCTCCGAAGTGGAAGGAAATGAGGCTGCTGTTGACGCCTGCCGCATCGGCGATCTCACGGATGGAGGCCCCCTCGAATCCCTTCTCGGCGAAGATCAGGATGGCAGCCTTCAGAAGCCGAAGTCGCGAGTTGGTGGTTGGCAAATTCATTTCCTGGCTATTTCTGAATTCAGTCATTGGCTTAGACCTCCACCGAGAAGGCGATCCAGCTCGGCACGGGTGAGATCAAGTCCCAAACGGGCGGCGAGGAGTTCGGCCTCAGAAGCTTTGGCCTCCGCATCCGCTTCCTCCTTCTTGGAGGCCGGAATGAGTCCCGACTGATGCTGATTCCCGGCCAGGCGCGCCTGCTCGGCATTCATGGCCAGTGCCTCTTCCGCAGCCTCCACCTGGAGTTGGGCCGTATCCAACTTGCGGAGCAGCTTGTCCAGATCGATCTCCGCGCGGTTGCGAAGCCTGTCGTAGTTGCTCGATGCCTGGCTCACCAGGGCGGCCCGCTGGTTGACCACACCGGATCGCTTGCCCCAATCGAAGATGTTCCAGCTCAAGGAAAGGCCATATGAGGTGGAGTTGGCCTGGACGAAAGGAACGCCATCCTGGTGAGTCTGACGAATGAAGGCACCCACTTCAGGAATGTATTCAGACTTGCCGGCTTTGAGGGCACTGCGGCTCTTATCGAGCGTCGCCTGGGCAACCGCCAGATCGGGATTGGCCTGCCGGACTTGGTCCAGCAACGCCTCGCGCGTCGGAAGCGGCCGTGCATCCGGAGAAACGGGGGCCAGGTCCAGGGGTGCCTGGAGGGGTTCACCCATCAGGTCGTTGAGTTCTGAGGTGAGATCGGCGGCAGTGGCCTGGGCGGAAAGCAGCTTGTGGCGGTTCTGGAGGAACTTGGCCCGGCTCCCGGTCTGGACCACTTTCAGAACATTCCCCGCCTTGACGGCATCTCTTGCATCCAGGTCCTGCTGTTCGGCTGCGGCCACGCCGGCCTGGGCAGCTGTGATCTGGGCCTGGGCGATCAGCAGGCCGAAGTAAGCCTGGCGAGTCAGGTAGGCGATCTCAGTTTCCATCTTGCGGAGCTCGGCCTGGGCAACCCGCTCCTCGGCAGAGGCCACCTCGCTCCCATGGTGGATCTTGAATAGCTGGGTGAGGGGCTGACTCAATGTGAGGTTTTGAATAAATAGGTTCGTTTTGCCCTGACCCAGAGTGGCGTCCTGGGTCGGGAAGGGGCCCAGCCCTGGCACGGTGCCTAGGGAGCCCGCGGGAACGGTCATGAATGGCTGGTCGTTGCGCTTCAACCAGGTGGCATCGGTCGAGAGCTGGGGAAAATAGTCGGCTCGCGCCGTTTGTTTTTTACCTGAAGCTTCTTCGACCTTGGCCCGGGCGATGCGGACTCCCGCGCTGTGGTCGAGGGCACTGGCCACGGCACTCTCGAGAGTCAGGTGCTTCGGCTCCGGCGCCCCCGCACTGAGCGGGGAGGCCAGGACCAAGGCCAGGAGGACCAACGGGATGATCGAAGCCACGTTGCTTCCAGTAGATGAATTCTCCTTGGACCGGAACACGAGCACGTAGATGACTGGGACCACCAGGAGTGTGAAGAACATCGAGAAGATCAGGCCGACGGCAAGGACGCTGGCGAGGGGACTCCAGAGCTTGGAACCGGACAGGATCATAGGGGTGACGCCCACGGCCGCAGCCATGGTGGTGAGGAAGATGGGGCGCAGTCTGCGCTCGCCCGCAAGGGTGGCGGCCTCGACGAGAGGCACCCCCTCGTGCAGCTTCTCCTTGATGTAGTCGATGAGAATGATGGCATTCCGAACCACGATGCCGCAGAGGCTGATCATGCCCATGAAGGCCGTGAAGCCGAAGGAATTGCGGGTGATGAGAAGGCCCACGACCACGCCGAACAGCGACAGGGGAATGGAAGCCATGACGACCAAGGGTTCGACCAGGTTCCGGAACTGGAGCATGAGAATGAGGAAGATGGCCAGTAGGCTGATGGAAAGCGCCGCTACCATTTCGGGCTGCGTCTCTTCCTGATTGGCGAATTCCCCGCCTAGTTCGAGATGGTAGCCCGGGGGCAGCTCAAGCGCTTTCACCTTTGGTAGCGTGCCCTTTAGAATATCGGCGGCATAGGTCCCCGGAGCCGCAAGGCACCGTACGGTCAGCGTGCGCACTCCGTTTCTGCGAACGAGGCGACTGGTCTGCCACGCGGGAGCGAGTTCCGCGACGGCCCGCAGGGGCAGCCTTCCGTTCGTGATGGAAGACCCCACGTAGGTGTCTCGCACATCATCGAAGGAAGCGCGGTGGGCGGGGTCGACCCTGAGGACGATGTTCACGGCCCGGTCGCCCTCCCAGAACGTGCTGACAGGTGCGCCATCGAAGGCGCCATAGAGCAGGTTAGACACGCCCATATGGGTGATGCCCAGGCGGTTGGCCAGTTCCGTGTTGAGGTTGACGTTCACCAAGGGGGAATCGTTGCGGTAGTCGGTGTGGATGAACTGGGCCTTGGGGTCCGTGCGGAGGATGTCCCCGATCTGCTCGCCGATGGCCTTCAGCTTCGTCTCGTCATCGCCGGAGATCCGGAACTCGATGGGTGCTTCCATCACGGCTCCCTGCTGGAGCTCCTGCACCAGCACCATGCCCTCGGGCGCCAGACGAGCCAGGCGCGTCCTGAGGTCCGCCACGAGTGCCGTGGAGCCCTTCACCGTTTGAGTGTTCACGATGAACTGGCCGTAGGCAGGATCCGGCTGTTGCGGGTTCACGTTGTAGTAGAACCGGGGAGAGCTCTGTCCCACGAAGCCGGCGATATGGGCCACTTCCTTGTCGTGGAGCAGCTCAGCCTCGATGCGCTTCATGACGACATCCGTGGCCTCGATGCGGGTCCCCTGGGGCATCCAGAGATCGATGACGAACTGGTTGCGCTCCGCGTTGGGGAAGAACTGCTGGGGGACGAACCGGAACAGAAAGGCGCCCAGGACGATCCCCGCCACGCCCAGCCCGACCGCCACCATGGGACGGGCCATGAAGTAGGTGATGGCCTTCTTGTAGCCCGCCTGGAGGAGGTCCAGGGCGTTGAACTTCTTGGCGCCTTCGACGGGTTCCGCCGAATGGTCGTGAAGTCCTTTTAGGATGAACGTGCGACAAAGCAGCGGCGTCAGGAAAACGGCGACCAGGAACGAGACGGAGAGGGCCACCGCCACGGTAATGGGGAGGGCCAGGATGAACTCGCCTGAGCTGCCGGAGATGATGGTCAGGGGCAGGAAGGAGGCGATGATGGTGAGAGTAGCCACCAGCACCGGTACGAGCACACCCGAAGCGGATCGCCAAGCGGCCTCGGGTCGCGGCACTTTCTGGTCCAGCAGCTCCACGTAGTTGTCGGCGATAACGATGGCGTCATCCACAACGATGCCCAGAACCAGGATCAGGGCCGCGATCGAAACCTGGTGGAGCTGGATCCCGATGGCGTTCATGACGCCGACGGTGGTCAGCATCGTGGTGGGAATGGCCAGGGCCGCGATGACGGCGACGCGCATGGGCAGGAGCAGGATGGTCACCAGGATGACGCATCCGATGGCGATGAGGAATTCGTGGCCCAGACCGGCGATCCGTTCCTCTACGACCTTCGGCTGGTTCGCGATGTAATCCAGGTGGAGGTCAGGCGGGAGCAGGGGCTTGACGCGATGATTGATCACCTCGGTGACCTTGTCGCCCATCTCGACGATGTTGTGCCCCTTCTGCATCTCCACGGAGATCATGAGGGCGGGCTTGCCGTCGTAGCGAACCATGAAGTCCGGATCCTGGTAACGCCGCTCCACGTTGGCGAAATCACCGATGTAGATCGGCTGCCCAGTCGGGGACATGCCGACCATCACCTTCTTGATCTGCTCTTCCGTGTTGAAGGCTCCCGTCGTGTGGAGAGGGATCTGTCCATTGTCCGTGCGGGCGCTCCCGGTGGCCTGGACCTCATTCCTCTGGTTGAGCGCCCCCGCGACCTGCCGGGGGTCGGTGAAGTACTGGCTCATGCGCTCCAGGTTGCTGGTCACCCAGACCTGCTCGTTCTGCCTGCCATAGACCGCGATCTTCCCGACCTCGGGCACGGTGCGCAATGCATCCTGGATCTGGTCTACGTAGTCGCGTAGCTCCCGGTAGCCGTAGCGCTCGCCGCTCACCGCGATCAGCATGGCCACGGTGTCCCCGAAATCCGAGTCCACCACCGGCCCCATCACCTCGCTGGGCAACTCCGTGGTCTTCACCAGGTTCATCTCGTGGCGTAGCTTCGCCCAGAATACATCCGGGTTCTTGACGTTCTTCTCCAGCTCCACGTTGATGATCGCGATGCCGGGGCGATTGGTCGAATAGGTCTTCTCCTTGCGCACTTCCTGGAACTTGAAGATGTGGGATTCCAGGGTCTTGGTGACTTGCTTTTCTACCTGTTCTGAGGTGGCACCGGGATACATGGCCGCGACGATGCCGGTCCGGATGGTGATGGTTGGGTCCTCAGTGCGAGGCATGCCCATCAGGGCGTGGAGCCCCATCGCCACGGTCATGATGAAAAGAATGGCCGTGATGGTCGGGTAGCGCAGGAAGGCTTTGATGGCTTTATTCATGGTTACTTCCCCTCCTTCACGGGTTCGGCGCCCATGCCGTTACGAAGGGAGTTCTGGCCGGCCACCACAATGGATTCGTTCCCGGCGAGGCCGGAGCGCACCTGGATGCTCCGCCCGTACACGGCCCCCACTTCCACACGCTTGGTGTAGACCCGCTGCTGATCGGGGAAGTACTGGAAGACCTGGGTGGCGCCTTGGGGATCCCGGACGATGGCTTCGGAAGGGACGGTGAGCATATCCAGGTGCTGCGACCCGGTAATGGAGACTTCGGCGACCATGCCGATCTTGAGTTCCCGTTGCGGATTGGGGACGCTGACGCGAGCCATGTAGGTGCGCGTCGCCGAGTCGGCGGAGACGCTCACCACCCGCACGGTGCCCTGAAAGGAGCGGCCAGGCAACGCGGGGATCGTGATTGAGGCGGACTGCCCCACCCTCACGAGCCTCACGTCGGTCTCAGGGATTCCGACATTCACCTCAATGGGATCCAGCTGCGCGATTTCGAAGACGGGCTGGCCCACGCCCACCATGACGCCAGGCTCCACCATCCGCCGCGCGATGAAGCCGTTGATGGGCGCCACGAGCCTGGCTTCGGCCAGGTTCTTGCGAGCCACGCCTTCCCCGGCGATCGCCTGCTGAAGCTGCTGGCGGGAGGCATCCCGGGCGGCGGTGAATTTCGCGAAATCGTTGGGCGCCAAGCTCTGGCTGTCGAACAGCTGCTTCATGCGGCGGAATTCCTGTTCAGCCTGATCCGCACCCGCCTTCGCGGCCGCCACCTGGGCACGGGCGGCTTCCAGGGCATGAGTGAGGTTCTCAGCGTCCAGGGTAGCGAGGGTCTGTCCCTTCCGCGCCGGCTCGCCTTCCCTCAAAAGGACCTGGATCGCCCGACCCGGCACCTGGAAGGCCACCATGGAGGATGCCCCCTGGGGCATCAAGGTGCCGCTGACGCCAATCCGTTCGAGTTCCTGGACACGGGTGGGCTGGGCCACGGCGATGTTGGCCTTGGCGGGTTCGGCAGCTTCCCGGTGATTCCCGCAGGCAAGGATCAGACAGAGGGGAGAAAGGAAGAGTAGTTTGTGTTGCATGGTGTTCTCCTGGAATGGCAAGGATTAGTCCTTGGAAAGGGATTCAACTTCCTCGATGACGGCTTCAATGAATGGGGTTGGGCCTTGCAGCGAACACCCGGCCCTACGCATGGCTGCGAGCATGGCTTTGCCGCGGGCGTCCACGAAGGAGACCTCGGACAAGTCCACGAGCACTCCCCAGTGACCGGGAATGCGGGGCGAGACCTCCATCCAGATCCTGAAGAGTTCGTCCACCCAGGGATGAATGAGCTTCCCTTCCAGGCGCAACCGCACGGCCTCTGATTCGTTTTCGACGTGAATTCTCAGCACCCCGGACCTCCCTTCATGGAGTCTCAAGGGCACACCCGGTGCCAGTTTCTTTAAATTTTGTAAGTTTTGTTATATCAATAAATAATGTGATTACTGTTTTTTCGATTCGACGACACGGGGGTCACATCGAGACGACATGGCGTCTCGCGACTTCATATCGTCACTTAGTCCTGTCGAGGCCGAGTCGCGTCGTCTTGGCGTGAAGGGTCGTGCGATACCGGCCCGGTGAGCAGCGCTGCCTTCGGCTCCAGCCACCCCGCCACCACTAGCATTCAGGGCCACCAGGATGCATTGGCTTTTCGCATTCCCTAGCAACTTCCAGATGCCAGACCCGGAGTGATGCCTGCCCCATCCCTGGAGTCCCGCGTGCTGGGGCCCCACGGTCGGGTCTTCCGGTATTCCGTAAGGAGGAGTGGATGGCCCGGGGGCCCAGACGCAGGTCAGCATCACCAGAAAGACGCGCTGCCAAATGAGGCGATCCTGTTGGTTGGGAAGACAACGGGGGATCTTACCTGTGGGAGGGTCGTGGCCCCAAAGGGCGGGACATCGGCCCGTTCGCTGTGGGAAGCCGAAGGCTTTCAAGGCGGATCCATCTACCTTTCCATGCCTGAACACCGGCTCCTGTCTACAACTTCACCTCACGCTTTGCCGAAAGAACCTATTTTTTTGGCGCCGTTCCTAGAGCTGGATAGCATGCCGTCTCGCACGGCGGCCTTCCCGTCAGAACTGGAATGGATGCCCCACCATCATCTGCACTCCGGTCTGCTCCCGGGAACGGCAGAAGTCGATCCGCACCATCAGGCCCTTGGCCAGGAACCGCACACCCAGCCCGGCATCCCATTTGAGGGCGCTGGACCACTGCTCGAACTGCCAGACAGGGGCGACCCGGCCCGCCTCGACGAAGGCCACCAACTGGATCCATTGGACGCCGAGCCGGCGCTGGATCCCGGGCAGGCGATCGAAGGGATTCCATTCTGGAATGACGCGGTACTCTGCCGCCGTGAAGGCGGCGGCCTTGTCGCTGAAGCGCTCGGCGGGATAGCCGCGCAAGCGCCACAAACCGCCCAGGGTGGCCCCGGTATATCCCGGGGGGCCATGGCGCACAGTGCCGTTCGGGTTGGTTTCCCAGGTGGGCGAGTAGGCCGTCCAGAAGTCTAGGGCTAGCACCTGCTGGCGGATCCCCGCGGGCTTTCCGAGGGGGTGGTACCAGTCGGCCTCCCCTTCTACCACGGTCCAGGAGCCGGAACTGCCGGCCATGCCCCAGTCGCGCGAGACCCGGGCACGCATTGACCCGCCCCGGGTCGGGTTGTCCGGGTAGTCACGGTTGTCCCAGAAGATCGATCCATCCAAGCCGCTGGTCTGGCGCGTGGAGTGTATGTTGGCCTCAGAGTTGGTCACTCGCAGGGAACGGTAGAACGGCTGCAGTTCCAGGAAGGTCTTCCCGCTCTCCAGGGGATTCCAAGAATCTCCGCCGGTGGCTCCGGAGACCAGCAGGCCGTCCTCGAATTGGTACTGACTGACGGCCTGGTCCCGGCCGTGTCCGGTGGGAAGCAGGTACTTGAACCGCAGGCGCGTGAAGGAGTCCTGTCCGTTGCCGGTGAGGTAGTTGTCCAGATGGGAATCGTTGCTGCCGGCGCGTTCCTTGGGGTAAGCCGGATTCCCGTTCACGTAGGCGTGGATATCGGCGAAATAGCCCAGCGAGACCCAGGGATCCAAGAACAGACGCTCCGTGCCGGGCATCCGGATGTCACGGCCCATGAAGAAACCCATCACCGACCCCTTGCTGCCGGCCATGACCGTGCCCAGCACCCGCGCCTGCGGCTGGGGATAGCCGAGTCGGAAGGTGGTGTACCCTGCGGCCGCGCCAAAGAATTCGCTATAAAAGGCGAAGGGCACGCTCACCGCCTGATCGGTGTCGGCCCTCACTGGGGCCATCTGTGGTTCTTCGACGGTCCCCGCGAGGGCCCAAGTGCAGAGCGCGCCCAGTAGCAGGGGGTAGAGTGGCCGAATGCGCATGAGGGTATCCGTGTCCAGGCGGGAAGGAACCGTGAGCCGGTGGTCCTTCCCCAACCTTGGAACCAACTGAAGAGTTCGGGAGTGGGTTGGTGGGCTATGCAGAACTTTCTACTTGGCAGGGAATGGCTCCGTATCAATGCTTCAACATTGGGGCGGATGAAGCGCGGTTGGACTCGGTGGGTGGTGGAATGAGATCCAGCAATCCCGCCAATGTGGGTTGATTCGTCACCCCCTGTATCGGATCTATCTGGTATGGAATTTCGGCACGCCCCGACCATAGCTTCCGCGAGGAGGAACGCTCGAACATCTCAAGAATCGCAATTCGGCTACGTGGGGTCGATTCCTCGGTGAAGGTGGTCAGGGTGATTCGGAAATCCGCGTCCTGGGACGAAGCCAGCCGGTAACCCCTCTCCACGAGTCGGTCAGATACCAGTGTCTTCAGTTCATCGAAAGGGATGGGACGCATGTACCAGATGTAGAGCGTGGGATCTGGCTGACTGTCGATGCTAAAGGTCTTCAATGAGGTGAGGCGATCCTTCTCTATGGTGGTCCCGGTGAAATCAGGTCCCTTGCATGCCAGCAAAACCTGGAGGAGAAGCAGCGCCAATAGAAATGCCACGAATCGAATCAGAATTCGCCCGGCTGTGCTTCGTGGAGCACTGGCTCGCCGCACGGCATCTTGTTCGTTCTCAACGTGGATTCGCAGCACCCAGGATCTCCAATCATGGATTCCTTGGGCACACCCAATGCCAAACTGCCGACATCGTTTTTAATGTTGTTTTAATTAATTTTAATTCGCGGTTGTCGGTTGGATCCAACGACAGCACTGCCTCGGCGAGACGAAATGGAGTCTGTCGACTTCATTTCGTCACTTGGCCCGGTCCAGGCCGAGCCGCTTCATTTTGGAGTGAAGGGTCGTGCGTTTCAGGCCCAAGCGCGCTGCGGCGCCGTCGGGTCCCCCCACCGCGCCACCACTTGCCTTCAAGGCGTCCAGGATGCCTTGGCGTTCCAGGTCTTCATAGGTCTGGGTGGCGGCAACCGGTGGATGGTCCACGGGAAGGACCATCTCACTCATGGGCACATGCAAAACAGGGCCTGGACTGAGGATGACCGACCGCTCCACCAGGTTCTGCAACTCCCGGATGTTGCCGGGCCAGGGCCATCGGACCAGGAATTCCATGGTCTCGCCGGGAATGCGCTCGATGCGCCTGTCCATGGCCCTGGCGAACTTCTGAGTGAAATAACGGACCAGGTTGGGGATGTCCTCCTTGCGCTCCCGCAGCGGCGGAACCCGAACGGGAAACACGTTCAGGCGGTAGAACAAATCCTGGCGGAAGCTTCCGCTCTCGACCATCTGGGCCAGATCCCGGTGGGTGGCGGCGATCAGCCGCACATCGACTCGAATGGTCTGTGTGCTGCCCAGGCGTTCAAACTCGCGCTCCTGAATGGCGCGCAGAAGTTTTGGTTGGAGTTCCAGGGGCAGGTCTCCGATTTCATCCAGGAACAGGGAACCCAGGTGGGCCAGTTCGAAACGGCCCACCTTGCGGGCGATGGCCCCGGTGAAGGCTCCTCGTTCGTGCCCAAACAATTCGCTCTCCACCAGGCCCATCGGGATGGCCGAGCAATTGAGTTTGACGAAGGTGCGCGCCTTCCGTCGGCTCCGTTCATGGATGGCTCGCGCCAGCAGTTCCTTGCCTGTTCCGGTTTCTCCCAGCAGGAGCACTGTGGCGTCGGAAGGGGCCACCGTTTCGATCTGTTGCAGGACCTTGGCAAAGGAGGGGCTGGCCCCGACCATCTCCTGGGTCGAGAAGTCCTGGGCCACTTCCTCTTCCAAGTAGAGCTTTTCTTCCACCAGCTTGTCGCGAGAGTGGCGGATGTCCTGGAAGGCCAAGGCATTGTCCAGGGCGAGGGCGATCTGGCCCGCGACGAGCTCCAGCAGGCGCCGGTTGGCGCCTTGGAAGTGATGTTCCTTCTGGCTCCCCAGGCCCAATACCCCGAGCACCCTGCCCTTGGAGTGCAATGGAACGAGGCAGATTGACTGGATACGCCACTGCTTGAGGAGCCGAGCGAGTTCGGGCTGCTGGAAGGCGGCGATCCGTTCCCGCCCGAGAATGTCGATCTGTTTGGCGTCCTGTCCCCCGAAAGCCAGCTCCAGGGATTCAGGGACCATCGAATCCCCGACCTTGAACTGCCCTCTGGCCAGTGGAAGGTCCAGGAATCGAACCCGCTCCATGGCGCTGTTCGGCTCAAGCGTGGTCAAGGATATGCAATCGTGGTGGGTGCGCTCCCACAAGGCCGTGGAGATGGCCCCGAAGAGCTGCTCCGGGTCCAGATTGTTCAGGAGCAGTTGGTTGATATGCAGCACCAGGTCCTGCTGGTCGCGTTCCTGCGTCAGCTCGTTCAACCGGCGACGAAGATCTTGGAGCATCGTCAGTTTGCGAAAAGTGACTGGTTCCCCACGGGTGCCAGCGGACCTCTGTCCTCCCGCGCTCTGGCGCGAAGATCGCCCTTGGCGTGGGGGAGGTGGCACGTGATCGTCTCGCATGGGGCCTCCTTCGCCGGGGTTATATCATCGAGGCAGGATCGAGATCCGCAGGCTACATCTTTCGACCCGTTTCGCCAGGGGCCGAGTGGGATGCCTGTCCAGGCGTACAGGCACACCGCGTAGAACTGAGCTCGATGCGTGGCGTCAAGATGACCGCCGGAATGTTCGCCAAAAAGCACGGGTCGACCAGTGACGAAATAGAGTCGTCGCGACGAAATCAAGCCACGGAATCGCTTCCTTGTCGAGGGCACACGGCATTTGTATTTTCTAAATTTTATTTTAATTTAAGTTATGAAATTTCACCGACTTGGCATCTTACCTGCCCTTACTGCACCGACCCGATTTGGAGGTGATTTGTGGAGCAGGTTCAGGAGGTAAGTCTGGCTAGGAGCGAGGGGGCTCGCCATCCGCGAATCCCAGGGTGCCATCCGTTCCGAGGATCCCGGGTCCTGCTGCTGGTCACCTTGGCCCTGGGGCAAGGATTGGGATCGTCGTCTAGATGCCTCTTGAATTGAGAACCCTCATGCGAACCTTCCTGGCATCGATGATTGCAGTCCTCCTTACCGGGGGCAGCCTCCTGGCTGCTGATCTCACACTCACCCAGACCGGCACTGGTCGTGGCCATGAAGGGGAACAAACTCAACTCTGGTCATCCCGATACATGCGGATCAACCAACCTGGTAGCCAAGTAGATTTTCTGGTCGATTTCACCCAGGGAGTTTCCTACAACATCGATCACAACAAGAAACTCATTCAGAAGATGAGTTGGGATGACCTTGAGGTTACGGCGGAAGCTTTCGGGGAGAAGCTGAAGAAGCTCCCGCCCTTGGTCCTGAAGGTGATGGGTGTCAGCGATGCCCCCGTCACCGTGGAGGACCAAGGATCCGAGATCCTCCTTGGCCGCGACTGCCGCAAGTGGAAGATCACCATGGGCCCGGTGCTCATCGAGAGCAGCAATGACCCCTCCCTCGATCCCCCGGTGCCCGCCATCCCCTATCAGCGCTTCCTCAGGCTTCAAAACGTCATCGGCCAGCTGCAGCCCAGTGCCGCCTCGATGCTCAAGGTAGCTGAGGAACTGGCCAAGGTGCAGGGCATCGCTTTGAAGTACCGCATCTCCTTACCCGTCGTGGGACAGATGACAACCACCACCACCCACATCGAGGAAGGGCCTATTCCCCCCTCGGCCTTCGACCTGCCCGCGGACTACCAACTGGAGGACACAGGCAAGAAGATGCGGGAGAACATGGTCGCGTTCGTCGATTTGGGGTGTGATCTTTCTTGTTCTGTAAGCCGGGTTCAGCCGTGTTCAGGGATCTGAGGACCGTCGTCAGCCCGTGGCGACGTTGGGTGGCCCTCGGTCTTCTGCTGACGGCGGGGGTCCTCGCCGTCTCAGTGCTGGGCGATGGCCATGGTTACCCCGCGCTGGTACTGGCGCGTGAACTCGTGTTCTGGGCCCTGGGGTGCTACCTGGGTATCCGGTTCTTCACCCACGTGCTGCTAGACCCGCTGCTGAGCCATTGGCGCACCTCCACACCCGGTTTCACCCGGGACCTGGTGGTGGTGGCCCTCTACCTGGGCAGCGCGGTGTACCTGCTTCACCGTTCCGTGGGCGTGAACCTGGGCACCCTGATGGGCACAGGCGCCATTGCCGCCGCGGTGGTCGGACTTTCCATGCAGGAGACCCTGGGTAACTTGTTCGCCGGCATTTCCATGAGCCTGGCCCCGGCGTATAGGGTGGACGACTGGGTGGAGGTCACCGGCAACCTGAGGGGCGGCAGCGGCCAGGAGACCTTTGTCGGCCGGGTGGATGCCATGACCTGGCGCACGGTCCAGATCATCACCGAGAACGGCGACACCAGCATCTTTCCCAACCGGATCCTCGCCCAGGCGGTGGTCACCAACCTGTACGCTCCTTCCGGCCTGCACCGGCGCACCCTGAAGGTGACAGTGGCCCCCCACGACACCATGGCGGCCACCCTGGCGGCCATGGAACAGGCCCTGGGAGGCATCCCCCACCACCCCGACCACAAGCCCGAGGTAAGGACTCACAGCCTCGACCTGGGCGGTGTGGTGCTTGAGGTGCGCTTCTGGGCCCTGGGCTGGCGGCACGGTCGGGCCGCTAACTTCCAGGCGGTGCGCCTGACACAGTCGGTCTTAAACCGCCTAGAGGTGCCACTGGTGGGGCCCCATGGGCCCACCCCCACCTGGACCAACCCAGTGGTGCTCCAGGACGGGGTCTTGGATGTGATCCTGGAACGCTTTGGGCTGCCGAGGGAGTGGGCGCAGGGGCTCAAGGAGGGCGTGGTCCCGCGCCGGGCCGAGCCAGGCGAAGGGGTGATCCGGGAAGGGGATCCAGGCGAGTCCCTGTTCATGGTCATGACCGGCTCCTTGCAGGCGGTAAAGGTGGTCGAGGGCTTCGAGCCCTACACCGGGCTGTTCTGGGAGGTGATCGGGGAACTCGGCCCGGGGGACTGGTTCGGCGAAGGCTCCCTGCTAACGGGCGCCCCCAGGCGGGCCACGGTAGTAGCCGCGACGGCGTGCGAGCTGGTGGAGGTGCCCAAGGCTGCCTTCGAGCGCGTCCTGCGCAACGCTCCCCACTTGGTGGAGGGCCTGGTCGAGCTGAAGGAATCCAGGTCTGGGCACTTGTCTGATTTGCCCCGGATGGCCAGCCGCCGAGATTTGGCGCGGGAGGAGATCAAGCGATGGTTCGGACTCTAATCCGCCTGCGACGTTGCCTCGCCATCCCCATCCTGGGTTTGTGTCTGGGGGCTCAGGCCCAGGAACGCCTCGCACTAACTGTCAGCCCACCGGATCAGCGGTTTCAATTCCTGCCGGTGCTGCACGCGCCCGGCGAGCGCCCCCTCGTATTGGCACTGCGGGGCGGAAGCGCCAAGGGCCTGGCTCACGCCGGCGTGCTGCGACGCCTGGAGGAAGAAGGCTGGCACCCGGAGGGGCTCGTGGGCACTAGCGCCGGAAGCTTCGCGGCGGCGCTCTACGCCAGCGGCTTCGGCGGTGCCGGTGCCGAGCGGGTCTTCGAGCGCCGCGATTTCGCCTTGGTGCTCGATGATCGCCGGCGGACACCGGGCCTGAGCGCTTCCGAGGACGAGGAGCTGCACGGTACCTTGATGGGACTCTCCTTCGTCGGCGGCCGGCCCATGCTGGTGCCCGGCGAGGAGCGCGCGCGCCGCCTGCGCATTGCCCTATTCGAGACCTTGGCCCGGGCGCAGGCCCTGGGCGGATCGGACTTCGACCGCCTCGGTTCCCGCCTGCGGGTCGTCACCTCCAGCCTCACCCGAGGCGAGGCCCGCATCCTGGCTGAGGGGGACCTGGTGGATGCAGTAAAGGCCTCCATGTCCATCCCGGGGCTGCTGGCCCCGGTGGCCATCGGCGATGAGCGCCTAGTGGACGGCGGCCTGGTGGAGAACCTGCCCGCTATGGCCGCCCACTCGGCCTTTCCTGGCGCCCGCATCCTCGCCGTGAACATTGGGCGCACCTGGAATTCCACGCCGCCTTCCGACATCCTGGCCCTGCTGGATCGCAGCCTCGCTCTGGCCATGCGGGTCACCGAAGCGCGCAGTGAGGCTGATTCGGATTTGGTGATCCGACCCGAAACCGGCAAGGTAGACGAGTTCGCCTACCAGGGCCAGGAGCGTCTGCTCTTCGAGGCCGGGGCAACGGCCCTCAGTGGGTCCCTGCCTCAGTTGGAGGCGCTCCTGATGGCGGATTCCGGAGTCCCGGCCGCCGCCACCCTGAGGGTGGATGGCCCCGCCCATCCCGATCTTGCTGGGCTGTTGGCCGACACCCGGCCAGGCACCGGTCCCTGGCACCGCGCCGACCTCTGGCGCCTGCTCCGGCGCGCCCACCGGAGACTGCCCCTGGCCCGGGCCTGGGTCGACCTCCCGGCGGGGGCCGACGGCGAGGCCACCTTCCACTGGGAGCCCGCCGCCCTCATCCAGCAGGTGAAGCTGGAGCTTCCCGCGGACTGGGCCGCACCCTACAAAGCCCGCGTGGCCCAGGTCCTGCGCGAAAGCGGCCTGGTACCAGGTCAGCCCTTTCACGCCGCCCGCTTCGGACGGCTGGAACAGGAACTCCTCGCCGAGGGTATCGGCAAGGGCGCGGCTGTCTTGGATCTGCGAGGCAGCGGCTTCGCAGACGGGGTGCTCACTTACGCAGTGCGCGAGCCCAAGCTGGTGCGCGTGGAGGTGGAGCCCGGCCCCGATGCGTCCGCCACCCGCGCCATCGCCCAGGTAATGGAAGGCCAGGCACTTCGTGCCTCGGAAATGGAGGAGGTTCTAGGCCGTGCCCAGGACCGCATGGGTTTCCAGCGGCTGGAGGCCCGCCTCCAGGAGGGCGACGAGGGCCTCATCCTCAAACTCCGCCCCGTGGGCAGCCAACCAACTCTGCTGAACCTCACCCTGGCCTACGAAACCGACTGGGGCCCGCACGGCGGCATCCTCATGCGGGGGCGGAACCTCTTCGGCAGCGGCGAGAGCGGTTCTCTCGAAGCGGCGGCCGACAATCTCCAGAAGCGCCTGGAAGGACACGTGGCCTGGAACTTTCCCTCCCTGCCGGACCTGAGCCTGGGGGCCTTCGGCACCTGGTCGCAGAACGACGTGAGCGGCGGCGTGCTGTTCGTGGAATCCACGGCCGACCTGGCTTCGCGCTTCACCCGGAAGGAACTGGGGCTGGAGGCCATCCTGCGCTGGGGCAAGGAGGGCCGCGGCCGCATCGGCCTTGCGGCCTTCGAGCACAGGGGCACTTTCACCCACGCCGGGGCTGAGGCCGACACACCCAATGCCACAGTGGCGCGGGGCTGGCTGGAGTGGGACGATCTGAACTACCACACCATTCCCACTGAAGGCACCCTCCTCCGCGTCTCGGCGGACCGGAGCCTTTCCGTTGAAGGCGATGCCCGTCCGTACTGGCGCAGCTATGCCCGGGCCAAGCGGCACCAGCCCCTGAGTTCCAACTGGGGACTGATGGTGGACACCGAAGTGGCCCTGTCGAAGGATGCGCCGCCGGACCGCCTGTGGATCGCGGGTGGTAGCGATTCCTTCATCGGCACCCGCAGCGCCGGCTACCTCATGCCGAACATGGCGGCCCTCAAGATCGGCCTGCCCTACACCAAGGCTTCGGTCGTGGGCACGGGCTGGCAGGTCGGCCCCCGCTTCGACCTGGGCCGCGCCTCTGACCAGCCGTCCACCCTGGGCGACGGCCTGCGCATGGAAGGGCTGGGCCTGGTGGCCAGGACCGGCTTCCGGGAATTCTTCATGGAGCTGTCAGCCGGCTGGGTGCACCTCCACCGAGGCTCCGCCTCCCAGCACGAGAACCGAGTGTCGATTCTGCTGGGCGCCCGGCCCTTCGATCTCTGGCGGCGGAAGTAGCCCTGGTGCTAGGTCCAATTACGGTGGCCCGGTCTGACAAAGGTTCCATGAATGATCAGCAGAATCCGCTTGATCGAGGACGCGGGAAACAGGAGGCAAAACGTTGGATGACGTGAATTTGCGGGAGGACGTCAACCCCACCATCAGGTCTTCGGATTGGCCATCCGGCACAAGGCTCGGATAGAGTGCTCGTTTGGAACCGACTGCTGAATTATTCAGATGTTTGAATTGTTGATTCTATTTATTTTGCATCGCTTCTGCACGATCGGACAGCTTATGCTTCCAACTTTGCACGACCGGACAAATTATGGTTCCAGCACCTGGTCTGATTGGTCGATTCTGGCCCTCAAAAGGGGGTGAAATCGAGTCTATTCGGACAGATTATGCTTCCTGAACCGGACATCTTTTCGTTCACGACACATTCGCGTCAGCATCAGGACACGTACCGCAGCACGGTGACAAAGTGGCTGGCGGTCCCCCCCAGCACGAAGAGATGCCAGATGCCGTGGGCATGCCGCACGCGGGCGCCCAGGACATAGAACACGATGCCCACGCTGTAAAGCAGGCAGCCGGCCAGGAGCCACATCCAACCCTGGCCATGCAGACCACTCACCAGGGGGAAACCCACTGCAGCACCGCACCAGCCCATCAGCACATAAAAGGGCACCATGGGGACTGCACCGGGCTTCCACCACAATTCCTTGCAGATGCCGACGGCGGCCATGAACCAGACAAAGCCGAACAAGGCCCAGCCCATGGGACCATGGAGGGTGACCAGGCTGAAGGGCGTATAGGTCCCCGCAATCAGAAGGTAGATGGCGCAGTGGTCCGCCTTCGCCCAACGTTCCTTGGTCGGTCCCTGGACGCTGTGAAACAGCGTCGAGGCGGCATAGAGGGCAATCATCGACAGGCCGAACACCGTGAAGCTGATGATCTGGAGGGCATCTCCACCATGAGCCGCCCGCACAATCAGCACTGCCGAGCCCACCACCGCAAGCGCCAGACCCAGCAGGTGAGTCAGGCTGTTCAATCGCTCGCCATGGTACATGTCGCGCCCCACACCATCAGTAACACCCAGGCCCTGGCCTCGCCGTGAATTCAGTGGGACATCTTCCAGGCTCCGAAGTGCAGGCCGGGCACACCCTGGTCATGGATCGTTTACGGGGACGGGCTAGGCTGCCTCTGATCACGCTTGCACCTACTCCATGACGCATCGGATCCCGGAGGCGTAGATGCCTGTGTCCAGCACGTCACGTGCACCTTTCCCGCCCCGCTCCGTGGGTGCAACCCAGTCTGTCCATGAACTCGGGGTGGACGGCCATTCCTCTGCCTTCCTCCAGCCCACGAGGGCAGCCTCGCTTCCGTTCCTCGGCGCAGGCGTGAGTCGGCTCGGCCAGTTCGAACCGACCCTCTGGCGCCTGTACCGGGTGTTCGCTTCCATCGTTCGCTACCATCGGATGGCGGCGCGGTGCGAGTCCTTTCACGGCGGTCACATGCCCGAGAAGAACCTCAAGGGGTTCATCTCGGGTTGGGCGAAAGAGGTACTGCCGCTCCTGCGGGTGGAGGTTCGGCGGGCCGGCCTGATCGCGCCCCTGGAGACTCCCGCTTTGTTCGTGGGCAATCACCTCAGCTACCTGGATGTCCCTCTACTCATGAGCCAAGTGCCGGTGGTCTTCCTCGGGAAGGCGGAGATCGCCAAATGGCCCATTCTGGGGGCTGCCGGTCGCCTCGCGGGCATGGTCTTCGTCCAGCGCGAATCGGACGGCTCCCGAAGGGAGGCCTCGCGGGCCATCCTGGAGTGCCTGCAGACAAGGGGCATGAGCCTTGGTCTCTTCCCTTCAGGAACGACCAGCCTGGACGAGCGACGTCCTTGGCGCTCCGGTGCTTTCCGGATAGCGCAGGAAGGGCAAGTCCCCATCCAGCCTTTCCGTCTGTCCTACGATCCAGAGGCTCTGGCGGCCTTCGTCGGCAAGGACACGCTGCTTCCCCACCTCTACCGGCTGCTCCGATCCGGTCCGGTCAGGGCTCAGATCGAGTTCGGCGAACCCAGGCTGGTATCGGATCCAGCGACAGCCGCCGAGGACCTCTGGTTGTGGAGTCGATCGCCCCTTTCGAGTTGAGCCAAGGCCTGGAATGCTGGGAGCTGGTCGACTGACAACCCTCATGCTGCCCGTGCTCATGCTCTTCCTGCTGCCCGTCGGAGGTGGCATCCCCGCCGGCGTGCTGCTCGCCCGGGCCCGCGGCCTGGCCTGGCCCCTGACCGCAGGGCTTTACTTTGTCTCCGATGTGATCCTCGCCCTCGCGTTTGAACCGATCCTTCGGTTTTTCGTAGCGTGGGGAAGAAAGGTCCCCTTTCTAGCTCGGCTCAGCGCGGCGATGAAGGCTGTCGTGGACCGCAGCACCACCCATTTCGGTGGCACCGGCGCGGGTCCCTTTACGCTTATTCTGATCGCTTTCGGCGTGGACCCAATGACCGGGCGCGCCACGGCCCTCGCCGCGGGCCACGGATTCCTGACGGGCTGGGCCCTGGCGATCCTGGGCGACATGCTCTATTACGCCGTCATCGCCCTCGCGACCTTGCGCTTGAACGCCTACTTCCGGGACCCGAACACGACGGTGCTGGTCGTGCTTGGCGCGATGATTGTCTTGCCCATCCTGGTGCGCCGTTTCTGGCCCGGACGAATGCCCCCGAAGTAGAGACCCGGGGGTGGTTGAAGTTCCTTGCGGTATTTGAAAGAGCCGACGTTGGCACGAGAAGCCAGGCGACAGGATTACGAGCGAGAAAGTCCCTGTGGGACAATCACCGCAGACCCCACAGTCCTTCCCGGAGAAAATCATGAGCTGGCTCCAGAAAGCACGCCTGGTCCTCGCCACCTTCGCCTTGGCCGCCATGCCCGTCATGGCCGCTCAGCCCAGACTGGTGTTCGGGTCGGATTGCACCTTCCCGCCCATGGAGATGGTGGACGCCAACAAGCAGATCGTGGGCTTCGACATCGACATGATCCAGGCGGTGGCCAAGGCCGCCGGCTTTGAGGCGGTGGTCAAGAATACGGCCTGGGACGGCATCTTCGCCGGACTTGCCGCCGGCGACTTCGACGCCGTGGTCTCCTCCGTCACCATCACTCCTGAGCGGGCCCGCACCCTCGGCTTCTCCAGCCCGTACCTGGATGCCGGGCAGGTGATCATCGTCAACAAGGACCTCAGCGGCCCCTCGGTCCTAAATCAGTTCAGCGGCAAAAAAGTGGGCGCTCAGATCGGCACCACCGGCGCCCTCGAGGTGGTCAAGTACAAGAACATCACGCTGAAGTCCTACGACGAGGCCGGTCTGGCGGTGGAGGATCTCTACGTCGGCCGGATCGACGCGGTGGTGTTGGACTCTCCCACGGCCCGGAACTATGTCCTGCGGAATGACCGCTACAAGACCAGGCTCAAGATCGTCGGCAAGCCATTCACCGATGAGCACTACGGAATCGCCGTGAAGAAGGGCAACCAGAAAGTGCTGGAGCTGATCAACCGGGGCCTGGACAGCATCAAGAAGGACGGGACCCTGGCCAGGCTCGCCCACAAGTGGCTGGACTAGCTCCCCGATGACCGACCCTGTCCCGGCCATCGTGAAGGGGCGCAGCCAACCTTCGGCAGAGCCGAAGCGCGCCATGCACCTCAACGAAAGCTCTCTCATTCCGGGGGACCGCGAGACCATCGCGGCCTGGAAGATCGCCTTCTTCGGCGCTATCGCCCTCACCGTGGCGCTGCCGCTTTTCCGGCCGCACCCGTATCGGGAGATCCTCGCGTTCGTGCCCGACGGGCTCACGGCGACCTTCACGGTCACCCTGGCGTCCATCGGCTTCGCCCTGGTCCTCGGGCTGCTCGCCGGCCTGGGACGCATCGCCCGAACGACGGTAATCAACCGGATCGCCACGGTCTACGTGGAAGTGGTGCGCGGGATCCCGCTGCTGGTCCAGCTGTTCTACATCTACTACGCGCTGGGCCCCCTGCTGCACCTGAACGGGCTCGTGGCGGCCATCGCCGCCCTGTCCATCTGCTACGGCGCCTACCTGGCGGAGATCTTCCGGGCCGGCATACAGTCCATCCCGAAAGGGCAGATGGAGGCGGCGCTCGCCCTGGGCCTGTCCAGGACCCAGGCCCTGTGGCGGATCATCCTGCCCCAGACCATCCGCGTGATCCTGCCGCCCATCGGCAACGAGTTCATCGCCCTGCTCAAGGACTCTTCTCTGGTTTCCATCCTGGCCGTGTCGGACCTGCTGCGCCGGGGCCGTGAATACGCCTCCACGACTTTCGACTACCTGGAGGCCTATACGGTCGTCGCCCTCATCTACCTCATCCTGACGCTCTTCTTCTCCCGTCTGGTGGGCCTCATGGAAGAGAGGTTGCGGACCCATGGCCGACAGCATCATTAGGATCAGGCAGGCCCGGAAGCGCTTCGGCCCGGTCCAGGCCCTGCGTGGCGTCGATCTCGACGTGGCCAGAGGCGAGGTCGTCCTCATCATCGGCCCCTCGGGTTCGGGCAAGAGCACCCTGCTCCGGTCCGTGAACCGCCTGGAGACGCTCACTTCGGGAGAGATCTGGGTCGAGGACGCCTGCGTGACCAGCGCCCACGCCGACATCCGGAAAATCCGGGAGGAAGTCGGCATGGTGTTCCAGAGCTTCAATCTGTTCCTCCACCTGACCGTGACTGAGAACATCGTCCTGGCGCCGGGCCTCGTGAAGCGCGACGACGACGCAACGTCCGCTGATCGCGCCAGGGCGCTGCTGGCGAGTGTGGGGCTTTCGGATAAGGCCCACGCCTATCCCGACGAGCTTTCGGGAGGCCAGCAGCAGCGCGTCGCCATCGCCCGCGCCCTGGCCATGCAGCCGAAGATCATGCTGTTCGACGAACCCACCAGCGCCCTGGACCCGGAAATGATCAAGGAGGTCCTGGACGTCATGCTCGATCTGGCCAGAGAAGGCATGACCATGCTGGTGGTCTCCCACGAAATGGGGTTCGCCCGTGCGGCCGCCGATCGGGTGATCTTCATGGATGAAGGCATGGTGGTCGAGGCCGGTCCACCCGCCGAGCTGTTCAACAACCCGAAGGAGGAGCGCACGCGGCGCTTCCTGGAACATATCCTCTAGGGACTATCTCGCTTTGCTGAGCGCGTCGCCAAAATGGGTCAGGAAGTCGCTGACGTGCTCGGGTGTGGCCAAGGGGCCCATCAGGCCGACGCGGAAGATCTTTCCGGCCAGCGGGCCGAAGCCCCCCGCGATCTCGATGCCGTATTCCTTCAGCAGGGTCGCGCGGACCTTGGCATCATCGACTCCCTCGGGAATACGCGGCGTGTTCAGGTTCCAGATGCGGTGGCCTTCCGGCACGAGCATCTGCAGGCCCATGGCCTCGATCTGCTTGACGAAGTCGAGGTGAGCCAAGCGGTGGCGCTCCCAGCGGTGCTCCAGGCCTTCCTCCTCGATCAGGCTCAGCGCTTCGAACAAGGCATAGAACATCGTGGCCGAGGCGGTGTGGTGGTAGCGGTGGGACACCATCAGGTAGTCGGCGATCAGGCCGATGTCGAAATACCAGGACCGGCATACCTTGGTGCGCTGCTTCAGCAGCTCCGCCGCGCGCGGCGACACGGTGATGGGAGACAGTCCCGGAGGGCAGCTCAGGCCCTTCTGCGTGCAGCTGTAGGCCACGTCGATACCGGTCTTGTCCACTTCCACCGGCATGGCGCCCAGCGATGTCACGCAGTCGGCGATCACGATCGCGCCGACCTCATGCGCGGCCTTGCAGATGGCTGCGCCCTGCTGGAACACACCGGTCGAGGTCTCGGCCGTCACGTACATCACCACCTGGGGCTTCTCGCGGCGGATGAATGCCGCGGCCTCGTCATCACCGAAGAACTCGCCCCAGGGCTTCTCGAAGCGAACCACATTGGCGCCCTGGCGCTTGGCCATCTCGGACATACGGTCGCAGAAGTAGCCGGCGGCGAACACCACCACCTTGGTGTCGGCATCGACGAAGTTGGTGATGGCCGTTTCCATGCCGGCGCTGCCGGTGCCCGAGATGACGAAGGTGAGCTCGTTCTGAGTGCCGAACACCTTGCAGAGCATCTGCTTGATGCCCGTGCTGATCTCGAAGAAGTAGGCGTCAAGATGCCCGACCACGGGCTGCGCCATGGCCTGGTAGACCCGGGCATGCACCTGGCTCGGCCCGGGGCCGAACAGGAAGCGCTTGGGGGGATGCACAGCCAGTGCCTCGCTGACGGCGACATTGGTTCCTGGGTCAACCATAAGTCCTCCTCCACACGACGTGAGATCAAAGCATACAACCATCCCATGGGGAGGTTGCCTCGAATTGGCAAAGGACCAGCCAATCCTCTTATCCTAGGCTCCCAGGCTCTCGTCGATCAGCTCGATCCAGTGCCGCACGGGCACGGACGTGCCCGCCTGCAGGTGGGCGATGCACCCGGCATTGGCGCTGACGATCACCCCCGGCGCTCCAGCCGTGAGCGAGTCCACCTTGTGGTCCCGCAGCTGCACCGCCAGCTCCGGTTCCAGGATGGAGTATGTGCCGGCCGCGCCGCAGCAGAGGTGACCATTGGCCGCCGGCTGGAGCTGGAATCCGGCCCCCACCAGCACCTGCTCCACCGCACCGCGGACCTGCTGGCCATGCTGGAGCGTGCAGGGGCTGTGGAACACGGTCGAGCGGTCCTCCCGATGCGCACGGGTGCCTTCCAGCAGGGCGAGCAGGGCCTCCCTCTCCTGGGCGATCACTTCGCTGAGGTCCCGCACCGAAGTGGCCACCCGCGCCGCCTTGTCCGCGTAGGCTGGATCACCCTGCAGCAGATGGCCGTAGTCGCGCACATGGACGCCACAGCCGGAAGCCGTCATGACGATGGCCTCCGCCCCGGCGTCCAGCAGCGGCAGCCAGGCGTCGATGACGCGCCGCGCATCCGCGCGGGCCGCCTCGGCATCGTTGAGGTGGAAGCGGATGGCCCCGCAGCAGCCCGTTCCGGGGGCCTCCAGCAGCGTGATGCCCAGCCGGTCGAGCACCCGGGCCGCCGCAATGTTGATGTTGGGGTACATCGAGGGCTGCACGCAGCCCGCCAGTTCGATCATCTTCCGGCCGTGGAGCGCCCGGGGGCGGATTCCCGCCGCGGACTTCGGGGGCACCTTGGCCTGCAGGAGTCGCGGCAGCAGGGGGCGCACCAGTCGGCCCAGCTTCAGGGCCGCAGCAAAGAGCCCACTCCGGGGCAGCGCCGTCCTCAGCGCGCTCCTCAGCGCCCGATCCCGCCCCCGGCGCGGCACCTTCGCCTCGACCACTTCGCGGCCGATGTCCAGCAGCCGCGAGTACTGCACGCCCGAGGGGCAGGTGGTCTCGCAGGACCGGCAGTTCAGGCAGCGGTCCAAGTGCAGCTGCGTCTTCGCCGTGGGTTCCCGCCCTTCCAGCACTTCCTTGATGAGGTAGATGCGCCCCCGGGGCCCGTCCAGCTCATCCCCCAGCAGCTGGTAGGTGGGGCAGGTGGCCGTGCAGAATCCGCAGTGCACGCAGGCGCGCAGGATGGCTTCGGCCTCCTCGCCGGACCTCGTGCCCCTGATGAAATCCGCGAGGTGGGCTTCCATCAGAAATCCGGAACCAGGCGCCCACGGTTGAAGACGCCGTGCGGATCGAAGGTGTCCTTCAGGCGGCGCTGGATGCCGGCCAGGGACTTCGGGAGGGGCGTGAACACCCCCGCGGTCCGGTCGCCCCCACGGAACAGGGTGGCGTGGCCACCGGCCCGTTGCACCTTCTCGCGCAAGGCCGCCGGCTCATGGATGCCCCGCAGCCAGCGCTGGGCGCCGCCCCACTCGATGAGCTGGGCCCCTGGCAGATCGAGAGGCGCCGCAGTGGAAGGCACGGAAATCCGCCACAGGGGGGCGTCCCCCGTGAAGAAGAGGTGCCCCTGATCCCGGAGCCCGGCCCAGTGGTCGGCCGCTGCGGCGGCGTCCAGCCGATCGCCGCCCAGCGTCGCGCAGGCGCTGCGGACCGCCGCCTCGGCGCCCGCCAGGCGCACCGTCAACACCTGATCATCCCAGCTCGTGGCGGTGACCGGGAGCGGCCTCCCCGCCCAGCGGTTCAGCAGGTCCAGCGCCTTGTCCTGCGGGTGCTGGAAGCGCAGCGTGGCCTGGGCCACCGGCAGCGGCAACACCTTGAGGGACACCTCCAGGATTAGGCCGAGGGTGCCCAGGCTGCCGGCCATCAGACGGGAGACGTCGAACCCGGCGACATTCTTCATCACCTGGCCGCCGAAGGTGAGTGCGCGACCTTCGCCATCCATGACCTTCGCCCCGAGCACGAAGTCCCGCAGCGCTCCGTAGCTCGCCCGGCCAGGTCCCGACAATCCGGCGGCCAGGGCCCCGCCCAGGGTGGCGGCGCCGCCGAAGCTGGGTGGCTCGAAGGCCAGCCACTGGCCGCGTTCCGCCAGGACCCTATCCAGTTCTGCCAAGGGAGTGCCAGCCCGCGCCGTGACCACCAGCTCGGAGGGCTCGTAGCTGACGATGCCCCGATACTCGCTCACCTCCAGCGGGTCCCCGGCCAGGGGGCCTCCATAGAACGCCTTGCTGCCGCCCCCGCGGATGCACAGGGGCGTGCCGTGCAGGATGCGCTCCCGGAAGGCCTCGATGCTCACAGGCGCTCCAGTTCAGGGAATTTCAGCTCGCCGCGGTGGACATGCATACGCCCCAGCTCGGCGCAGCGGTGGAGGGAGGGGATGGCCTTCACCGGGTTGAGCAGGCCCGGCGGATCGAAGGCGCGCTTGACGGCGTGGAAGGTCTTCAGCTCGTCTGTCGTGAACTGCTCGCACATGGCGTTGATCTTCTCGAAGCCCACGCCGTGCTCCCCGGTGATGGTCCCACCCAGAGCCACGGACAGGCTGAGGATCTCCGCGCCGAACGCCTCGGTGCGCTCCAGCTGGCCGGCGATGTTGGCGTCGTAGAGGATCAAGGGATGCAGGTTCCCGTCTCCGGCATGGAAGACGTTGATGCAGCGGAGGCCGTAGGTCTTCTCCATCCCCGCGATGGCGCCCAGCATCTCCCCGAGCCGCTTCCGGGGGATGGTGCCGTCCATGCAGTAGTAGTCGGGGGAGATGCGCCCGGCGGAGGCGAAGGCCGCCTTGCGTCCGGCCCAGAAGCGGATGCGCTCCGCCTCGTCCCGGGACACCCGCAGGCCCGTGGCGCCGCTCTGCTCCAGGACTGCGCGCATCCGGGCGACCTCCTCCGCCACCTCCTGGGCCGTGCCATCGGATTCGCAAAGCAGGATGGCCGCCGCCTGAAGGTCGTACCCCGCGTGGACGAAGGGTTCCACCGCCGCGGCGGCCCCCTGGTCCATCATCTCCAGGCCCGCAGGGATGATGCCCGCGGCGATGACGGCCGCCACCGCTTCGCCTGCCTTTCCCACCTCGTCGAAGCTGGCCATGAGGCACTGGGCGGTCTGCGGCTTGGGGCTGAGCCGGACCGTCACTTCCGTGACGACGCCGAGGAGCCCTTCGGAGCCGATGGTCAGGGCCAGCAGGTCGTAACCAGGTGCGTCCAGGGCCTGGCTGCCGATCTCCAGGACCTCCCCGTCGATGGTCACCATCCGCACTCGCAGCACGTTGTGGACGGTGAGGCCGTACTTCAGGCAGTGCACGCCCCCGGAGTTCTCGGCCACGTTCCCGCCGATGGTGCAGGCGATCTGCGAGCTGGGGTCCGGCGCGTAGTAGAGGCCGTGGGGCGCGGCCGCCTCGGAGATGGCGAGGTTGCGGACGCCCGTCTGCACCACCGCCACCCGGGCCACTGGATCCAGGCGGAGGATGCGGTTGAGCTTGGCCAGGCTCAGGAGCACGCCCTGGGGGTGAGGCATGGAACCGGCCGAGAGCCCCGTGCCCGCCCCGCGCGGCACGATGGGGACGCCCGCCCGATGACAGGCGGCCAGGATGGCCACCACCTGAGCTTCGTCTTCGGGCAGGGCCACCGCCAGGGGCAGCCTGCGGTAGGCGGAAAGACCATCGCACTCATAGGGCCGTAGCAGCTCTTCATCCGTGATGAGCGCGCCCGGAGGCAGGATGGTACGCAGTTCCGCCAGCAGCGGTGCAGGAGCCGCCTCTGGAAAATCCGGGTCGCGGTCAGGGATATGTTCGCGCACCTTCACTCCCAACTTCCGGCCCACACGAGGCCCTGCGAGGAGAACTCCGGCCCCGCGCCCCACCACAGCTGGCTGGCCAAGCAGGATCCGGCGGGAGACATGGGCATGGGCCCTCTGGAAGAATTGGGTTGTCCCTGGATACTCCCGTCCCGAAGGGAGTGTCAAGCAAGTGTCCCCCTCGAGTGGTGGGGAGAGCTCTTTTGCGTGAGATCATTTCGCGCGGAGGCTCTATGGCTAGGCAGGCGCCTGCCCCCTACAAACCCGGGTGGGTTCCGTTTCACGGGATGCACCAAGCCTTCTCCCTGGTCGGATCAAAAGGCACCCTCTACTGGCGGGGGACCAAGGGCTGGTGGGCCCAGCGACCTGGAAGCGACGGCATGGTCGGTCCGTTTTCCCGCGATTACCAGGCCCGGAAGTGGGCCGAGGAACCGGCTCGGCTTGCCTACGAGCAGAAGGTCCAGGCCGCCCTCGCCAAGGTGGCCACCCAGGAGGCCGAAACCGAAAAGACCCAGGCCAAAACCTGGGGCTCTCTGCCTCCCAGTGAACGTAAGCTTCGACCCGGGCAGGTTTGGGGGATGAAGCAGGAAGCCTTCAGGGACCACCAGGTGCTCATCCTCCAACTCAGGAAGCAGTCCGTCTTGGCCCTCGTCAGGTCCGACAAGAAGCCCTGGGGGGTGTGTCTGCAGGATGTTCGAAGCAATCACGCGCTCCTGCACCTCTACCGCTACCAAGGGGAGGCAAAGGTCCCCAAGGGTAGAACCAAGAAGGACTGACCAACCCAGCCGGTGAATGCCCCCCGAGGGTCCTCACCAAGCCCTCTCCCACCACGGGTGGGTCATTCAGCCCCGAGATGATCTTTTGCTTGACACTCCGTAAATCGGTTCTTGGAATCGACCTTAAAAGTCCCAAATTTAGTGCTTCCCATCACCAATTGATCCTTCGACACTCCCCCCTTCCGATTCCTGGGGCTAGAGTCATGTCGTCCCGTTTGAGGCTTCCGAACCACGCCGCCGCACCCTTGGGACAAGTCCTGCGGCGCATCCGTTCCAGACCATCCTGACCCGGGCCCGAGCCCAATCTTTCTCAACACCTTCCATCCTGGAGGAACCATGAGCCAGTACGTCAACGAAGTCCTAGAGGGCCTCAAGAAGAAGGCCCCCTGGGAAAGCCTCTTCATCCAGGCGGCCACCGAGATCCTACATTCCCTGGCCCCGGTGCTTGAAAAGGAACCCAAGTACAAGAAGAACGCCATTCTCGAACGGCTGGTGGAGCCCGAGCGCGCCGTCTCCTTCCGGGTGCCCTGGGTGGATGACAAGGGCCAGATCCGCATCCACACCGGCTATCGCGTGCAGTTCAACAGCGCCATCGGGCCCTACAAGGGTGGCATCCGCTTCCACCCCAACGTCACCCTCGACACGCTGAAGTTCCTCGGTTTCGAGCAGATCTTCAAGAACAGCCTCACCGG
>CAIYNT010000195.1 GCA_903927605.1 uncultured Holophagaceae bacterium | reverse complement strand
TTTCCGGGTGGCCCGTGGACCAGGCCTCGCCCGGGCGGGGCACCACCGCGTCCAGGTAAACCAGCTTCCCGATGCGCTGGGGTTGGCGGGCCGCCGCGCCGGTGATCACGGTCCCCGCGTAGCTGTGCCCCACCAGGACACAATTCTCGAGTTCCTCTGCGACTAGGACCGACACCACATCTTCGATGTGGGTGTCGAGGGTGATGGCGGGGGACAGGAGGTGGGCCCGCTCGCCCACGCCAGTGAGGCTCACCGTAAAGACCCGGTGGCCCTGCTTCCACAGGGCAGGCAACACCCTGCGCCAGCACCAGGCACCGTGCCAGGCTCCATGGACAAGGACGAAGTCGGTCAAGGGATCCTCCCGCAGCATGTTTGCCACCCTCACGCTGACGCGAGACCGCCCGCTGGACAAGGGGCTTCCTCAACCTTCAGGCTGGAGACATGCCCCGCATCCACGGCCACCCCGTCCCCGCCCTGTTCCCGGACTCGGGTCCAGTGTCGGTGATGCTCTTCGGCGAAGCGCCGGGGCCGCGAGGCGCGGACCAGTCCGGCATCCCCTTCTGGGGTGATGGCGCGGGCATCACGGTCTTCCGGGCCCTGGTGGCCACCGACCGGGCCGAGGTTCCGACAGCCGCATGGGAGGATTGGGATGGCGCGAGGTTCAGGACCCTGGGCCTGCTGCCTCGCCTGCATGGCACGGCCCTCAGCAATGCCTACCCCGCCTGTCCCACGAAGGATGGTGACCACTTCCACGCGCCCTCAAACCAGGACCTGCTGACCCCCGCCAACCTGGAACGGCTGAGGGTAGAACTCACCCGGGCCGCGGCGGGCCGGACCTCACCCCTGCGCGTCATCGCCTTCGGCAAGCGGGCCGAGTGGGTGTTCTCACGACTGCAGGGGGCCCCGGTGTTCGATCTCCTCGCCCTCCCCCACCCCAGTGCCCAGGGGCTTTTGCAGGGAGCCCCCAACCGGGGCAAGGGACTGAGGTTGGAGGATCTGCGTGCGGGCTGGCAAGAAAACCTTCAGGCCCTCCTCACGGAATGACCGGTTGATGGCGCAACTTTCCTAGCTGCTCTTCCGCATGAAAGGACCGAACAGGTCGCTGGGAAGCGGGACGAAGGTCGTGGTGTTGTGCTCACTGGCGATCTCGACCATGGTCTGGAGGAACCGCAACTGGAGGGAAATGGGCTGTTGGGCCATCATGGCGGCGGCCTGGACCATCTTCTCGGCGGCCTGGAATTCGCCTTCGGCATTGACCACCTTGGCCCGCCGCTCGCGTTCGGCTTCAGCCTGCTTGGCCATGGCCCGTTTCATCCCGTCGGGCAGGACCACATCGCGCACCTCCACCATGCTCACCTTCACGCCCCAGGGGTCGGTCTGGCGGTCGATGATCTCCTGCAGCTGGAGGTTGATCTTCTCGCGGTGTGCCAGCAGTTCATCCAGTTCCGATTGGCCGAGCACCTTGCGCAGCGTGGTCTGCGCGATCAGGGATGACGCCTTGAGGAAGTTCTCGACCTTCACCACGGCCGCTTGCGGGTCCACGACCCGGAAATAGACCACGGCATCCACGGTCGCCGGGACGTTGTCGCGGGTCATGATCTCCTGCTTGGGGACATCGATGGTGACCACGCGCAGGTCCATCCTCACCATGCGGTCGATGAAGGGGATCAGGAAGATCAATCCGGGACCTTTGGCGCCCTTGAGCTTGCCCCAGCGGAAGATCACCCCCCGCTCGTACTCGCGGAGGATGCGGGCCATCTGCGGCAGGGTGATCGCCCCCAGCAGCAGGATGATGAAGGCCCAGGGCCCGATGTGAATCAGGAATTCGTTCATGGCCGTACCTCCTTCTGTGCGGTGGCTGGTTGCACCTTCAAGGTCAAGCCATCCCTGGCCGTTATTTCGACGGCCTGCCCTGTCTCGACGGGTTCAAAACTCACCGCATTCCAATATTCGCCCTCGATGAACACCCTGCCGCCTGCGGCATCGATGCGCTCCGTGGCGATGGTCGTCTGGCCGATCATCGTCTCTGCGCCAGTCTTCGCAGGCAGCCGCTGGGCGCGGATGCCTGCCCCGACGATGAACAGGAAGAACAGGGCCGTCACAATGGTCGAGGGAAGGATCCACACCATCGATAACCGCAGGTAGGGCTCGCTCCGATCGAACAACATGAAGGTTCCGAGGAAGAACGCCACGATGCCGCCGGCCGTCAACACGCCGTGCGTGGGAGCGAAGACGTCGATGAGGAACAACGCGATCGCCAGGCCAACCAGGGCCAGACCGGCGATGTTCATCGGCAGGATCGACGCGAGATACAACAGCAGGACCAGGGCGATCAATCCGGCCACACCGGGCAGGATCGCACCGGGACTGGTCAATTCACCGATGATGCCGTACATGACGACCAGCATCAGGATCAGCATGACCTGCGGGTGGGCGATAATCTGGAACGCCTTCTCCTGGAAGGTCATCGGAATATCGATGAGGGAGGCTCGGGCGGTCTTGAGCGTCCTGCCGTTCACCCGGCGTCCATCGATCTGCCTCAGCAGGTCGGGCAGATCGTTGGCGATGAGATCGATCACGTTCAGTTCCAGCGCCTTGTCGGACGTGATGGCGGCACTTTCACGCACGGAAGCTCGGGCCCACTCCGCGTTGCGGTGATGTTTGGTGGCGACCGCCTCGATGTAGCTGGAGGAGAAGTTCTCCAACTTCTGCTTCATGGTGTCGTCCTGCTTGTCACTTCCGGGGCTGATCCCGACCGGATGGGCCGCACCGATGCTGGTGGTGGGCGCCATGACCGCCACGTCCGCGGCCATGGTGATGAAACAGCCGGCGCTGCCCGCCCAGGCACCCGGAGGCGATACGTACACGACCGTGGGAACCGGCGAGCGGAGAAAACTCTGGATGATCTCTTTGGTGGAATCGAGGAGGCCGCCGGGCGTGTCGAGCTCGATGACAAGACACTGTGCCTGCTGACCGGAGGCCTCGCCGATCGCCCGGCCAAGGTAGCTCGCTGTGGCAGGTCCGATGGTCCCCTGGACCCGCGCCACGCACACCTTATCAACCGCCTCTCCCTCCGTCCAGCCGGGCCCAGAGGCCAGCAGGCTGAAGGTGAGGCAAAGCAGAAGCTTCCCTATCGTTCCGCGGCTTCCCAGCATGGGAGACCTCGCAGCGCCTCCATGCTAAGTCCGCCAAGCTGAGGTCGCCATGAAAAGAACCAGGTTTCCCATAGGGCGGTTGCTTCTGTTTGATCGCCGGATCGGAATGTGGGCTTTCCTTCAATGGGGGAACTCACCGTCAGCCGTCAGCCGTGCTGAGAAGAAGCACTGCGGTCTCGATGGACGGGTAGCCCTGGCCTGGCAACTCCAGTAACCTGTTGGCCTTCCCGCAAGGGATCTTTCCCAACCTGGAGGCGCCATGCCCTTCTTCCGTCGAATGTTGCTGCCCATGTGTGGAGCCCTGGCCCTGACGCTGGTCGCGACGGATGCTCCCAAGTCTCCGACACCGCCTGGGAAGCACGCCTCCAATGCCAAGTCAGTCAACCTGCCTGCACCCATCCAGGTGGCCTCTGTGGAGGGCATCACCGAGTACCGACTGGCCAATGGCCTGCGGGTGCTGCTCTACCCGGATGTGAGCAAGCCCACGACCACGACGAACATCACCTACCTGGTGGGCAGCCGCATGGAGCATTACGGTGAAACCGGCATGGCCCACCTGCTGGAGCACATGCTCTTCAAGGGTACCAAGGACCGCCCGAATACCTGGAAGATCCTGAATGAACTGGGGGGCGACGCCAATGGCACCACCAGCCTGGACCGTACGAACTACTACGTCTCGTTCCCAGCCAGCGAAGAGAACTTGAAGAAGGCGCTGGATCTGGAAGCAGACCGGATGCTGAACTGCACCTTCACCGCCGAGACCCTTTGGGGCAAAGATGGCAAGGGCGGGGAGATGACCGTCGTCCGCAATGAGTTCGAAGCGGGCGAGAACAGCCCCATCCGGGTGACCATGGAGCGCCTCCAGGCCGTGGCCTTCGACTGGCACAACTACGGCAAGCCCACCATCGGCGCGCGCAGTGATATCGAGCACGTGAATGTCGATCACCTTCGGACCTTCTACCAGAAGTACTACCAGCCCGACAACGCGGTGTTGACGGTGGCGGGCAAGTTCGATGAACCCAAGACCCTGGCCTACATCAATGCCACCTTCGGCCGCCTCGCCAAACCAGCCCGCATCCTTGAGCCCACCTACACCCTGGAACCCACCCAGGATGGCGAGCGAGTCGTCACCGTGCGCCGAGTTGGCGGGGTTCCACTCTTGATGGTCGGCTACCACACGGCTCCTGGAGCCCATCCGGACCGCTCCGCCACAGATCTGGCAGCGTCCATCCTGGCGGATGTGCCCAGCGGGCGCCTCTACAAGGCCCTGGTGGAAAGCAAGCTGGCCGCCCAGATCTTTCAGGATTCCAACAGCACCTACGAGCCCGGACTCCAGATGTTTGGCGCGTTGCTAGCCAAGGATGGCGATGTGGAGAAGGCCAAGGATGCCCTCCTCTGGGAACTGGAAGGACTGAAGGACAGGCCCCTCACCCAGGCTGAACTGGACCGGGCGAAGGTCCAGGCTCAAAAGAGTGTCGATCAGGCCCTCTCCGATACCAAGAGCATGGCCATTGGCCTCACCGAAACCATTGCCATCGGCGATTGGCGGGAGTGGTTCCTGGATCGCGATCGCACCCTGGCGGCCTCCCTGGAGCAGGTGCAAACGGCTGCCCAGGCCTATTTCAAGCCCAGCAACCGTACCATCGCGTATTACATCCCCACAGAAAAGCCGGATCGCACCGTGGTACCAAACGTGCCGGATGTCGCTGCCGACGTGAAGTCCTACACGGGCAATCAGACCATCGCCCAGGGGGAGGTCTTCAATGCCAGCCCCGCCAAGGTGGACCAGCGCGCCATCCGCTTCACCGCGCCCATCGGCCTGAAGGGGGCTCTGCTCTCCAAGAAGACCAAGGGCAGCATGGTCTCTGTGCACCTGACCCTGCACTTCGGCACGGCGGCGGCCTTGCAGAACAAAGGGGCCACCCCGGGCCTCGCGGGGGCCATGCTTATGCGCGGCACGCTCAAACACACCCGCCAGGAGATCACCGATGCCTTCGACAGGTTAAAGGCCGAAGTGATGCTCAATGGTGGCGCCACCTTGGCCACTGCCACCATCAATGTTCCCAGAGAGAACCTCGCCGCTGCCTTGAAGCTGGTGGCCGAGGTCCTGCGCGAGCCGGCCTTCCCCGTCTCCGAGCTGGATACCCTCGTGAAGCAGCAGATCACGAGCATCGAATCCCAGCGCCAGGATCCCCAAGCCAGAGTCATGGAGTTCATGGGCCAGACCTTCGACGCCTTCCCGGTGGGGCACCCCTCGGCCTATCGGTCCTATGAGACGAGGACCAATGACCTGAAGGCCGCCAAGGTCGAGGATCTGAAGGCCTTCCACCAGGCCTTCTACGGGGCCGATCATGCCACCTTCGCCGCCTCCGGTGACTTCGATGCCAAGGAAATCCAGGGCCTCGTGTCCGAGCTCTTCGGCGCCTGGAAGTCGGCGACTCCCTACGAACGCATCCCCGCACGCCTGAAGGAAGTGGCGGGCCAGGCCAAGGTCCTCGAAACCCCTGACAAACAGATGGCCTTCTTCCTGGCCGGGGAACGCTGGGCCATGCAGGACACCAGTGCCGACTATCCTGCCTTCCTCATGGCGAACCAGATTCTCGGTGGCGCCGCATTGAAGAACCGCATCGCCGACCGGCTCCGTCAGAAGGAAGGCTTCAGCTACGGCGCTGGTTCCTTTGTGAATACCAGCAGCCAGGATCCAGTCACCTCCTGGCAGGCCTACGCCATCTACGCCCCCCAGAACGTGGCGAAGCTGGAGGCGGCCTTCCAGGAAGAAGTCCAGAGTGCCCTGAAGGACGGCTTCACCCAGGAGGAGCTGGAATTCGCACGGAAGACCTGGCTCCAGGGCGAGGAGGCACAGCGGCAGGAGGATAAGGAGATCGCGGGTTGGCTGAACAATGCCCTGTTCCTTGGCCGGTCCGTGCTGTTCCAGGCGGAGCTGGAAACCAAGGTCAAGGCCCTCACTTTGGCTGAGGTAAACGCGGCCCTTCGCAGGTACCTCGACCCGGCCAGGCTCGTGGTGGTCAAGGCCGGTGATTTCGCCAAAACCGAAAAGAAATAGGTATCCCACCCCTAGCAAAATGGGGAGTGGCACCGCTCCCCATTTTGTTAGGTGGGAATAGCATTTCGTGTTCTTCTAACTGTCCGCTTGGCGTTTGCAAGGACGCGGGGCGATGACGGGGGGCGGCGCCATGGCACGCATCGAACGGGAGTGGCAGGCGGAACACGAGGGCTCGGCACTGGCTTCGGAGTTGCACCGGGTCATGGTCATCAGCCACCGGCAGGCCAAGGGTTTCATCGATTGCCGTTGCGTCACCGTAAACGGCGAGATCTCCGAGAAGCACGGCCACCGGCTCAAAGCCGGCGATACAGTCAAAGTGGCCTTTGATCCTGAGCAGACCTACGAAGTGATGCCTCCGGCCCGCAAGCTCCAGGCGGGCCCCTATGAGACCCTGTGGGAAGACACTCACCTGCTCTTCGTGTTCAAGCCGGCGGGACTGCTCACGGTGCCGACTGAACAAGCGGGCGAGCCCAGCCTGGCCGAGGCCATCACCGAGTCGTACCGGCGCCGGGGCTTCAAACGGTTCAACCTTTTCATCGTGCACCGCCTCGACCGCTTCACCAGCGGCGTGCTGGTGTTCGCCAAGACCCCCGAGGCCCTCCACGGCCTCAAGAAACACTTCGAGCTCCACCGCCTCCAGCGGGTCTACTTTGCCATCCTGGTGGGCGAACTGCCCGAGAACAGCGGCACTCTGGCGGGGCATCTTATCGAGCACGCCAAGTCCCTGAAGATGTCCGTAGCCACTGCCCGTAAGGGCCCGGGCGGCGGCAAGCGCATGCCCGCGGGCGCGAAGGAGGCCGTGACCCACTACCGCGTGATCGAACGCCTGCCGGGCCATACGGTGGTGGAAGTCAAGCTGGAGACCGGCCGCCGGAACCAGATCCGCGTGCAGTTCGCGGACCGCGGCTTCCCCCTGCTGGGCGATCAGGTCTACGGCGTCGAGAGCCCCCTGCTGGATCGCCAGGCCCTCCACGCCGAGTTGCTCGGCTTCAAGCACCCCGTCACTGAGGAGCAGGTCACGGTCACGGCCCCCATGCCCGCAGACATGGAAGCGGCCCTGAAGGCCCTGCGCAACCAGGCCCGCATCGTCAGAGCCTCTACTGGCGTGAAAGGCGAGGAGGGCATCTTCCAGCCCACCGAAAGCCGCGATCACAAGCTCAAGCGCGTGGCCCGCGCCAAGCGCTTTGACACCCGTGAGGAAACCCCCGAGAGGACCCCACGCCCCCGCCGCGATGAGGGCGAGCAACGGCCGCGTCGTGCCTTCGGTCCCACGGATCGCCCGGCCCGTCCTCATCGTGAAGATGGTGAGGCCAGACCCCGTTCCGCCTCAGGCCCCAAGGAACGACCTGTTCGTCCCCGCAGCGATGATGGCGAGGCACAGCCCCGACCCACTTTCGGTTCCACCGAGCGCCCGACACGGTCCCGTCGCGAAGACGGCGACGCACGGCCCCGACCCGCATCCGGCACCAGCAATCGTCCCACCCGTCCCCGCCGCGATGATGGGGATGAGCGACCCCGTCGTGCCTTCGGCTCCACCGATCGTCCGGCCCGACCGAGACGCGAGGATGGTGACACGCGCCCGCGAACTGCACCTGGAACCGGTGACCGCCCCACTCGTCCGCGCCGCGATGAGGGCGAGGAACGGCCCCGACGTACCTTCGGCTCCGTCGGTGGACCGGCCCGGCCCAGGGGGGAAGATGGCGGAACCAGACCCCGCTCCGCTTCAGGACCTGACCGCCCTGCCCGTCCTCGTCGGGCCGAGGATGATGAGCGACCTCGCCGCACCTTCGGTTCCGCCGAACGCCCGAGCCGCCCCCGCCGCGAAGATGGCGATGCAGGACCCCGTTCCACCTCGGGCCCCAGTGATCGCCCGGCCCGGGCCCGCCAGGAGAACACGGAGGAACGCCCCCGACGCAGCTTCCCTTCACCTGGCCGTCCAGCCGGCCCGCGCCGGGAAGGGCCTACAGACCGGCCCACCCGCAAACCCGCGCCTCGGACCGGGAAGCCAAAACCTCGCAAGCCCTAGTGTGGTGTCCCACGAGAAGCTGGATCATCCGAAGTAATGGGACACCACACTTGGCAGGGGTTTGGGGGCATGACAGTGCCCCCAAGGGGTGACAGATCCGGTGCGCCTGCGCACCGGATCGCCAGAGGGGCCATGCCCCGATGACCATAGATCCCAGACAACGCAAGCGTTGGCTGGGGGAAGTGTGCTGGCCCATCCACCCCTTGATCCATGTATTTCAGGGCCAGCACACTAGATGTGTTCCTGGTACAGCTGATCCAGCACCTCGGCCAGATCCAGGTCCCGCTGGGTGACGCCGCGGCTGACATGGGTGGTGAGAACGGCCACGACCCAGCGGTAGCCGAGGGTAAGGTCGGGATGGTGATCCACTTTCTCGGCATGTTCAGCCGCTGCGACCACGAAGCCAAGGCCCCGGGGATAGGCAGAGAAAGCATAGCGTCGGCGAAGGGTGAGTCCGTGGGAGTCACCCTGGGCCACCCAGTCCGAATGCGTATTCAGGAAGGCCTCCATGACGTCAGGACTAACCAGATCCTTGGACATGCTTACCCCCCTGGTGCATCCTAATCCGTTGTCTTCGAGTTGTGCCATGCCCTTCGCCACCCCACCCCTGCTCGGCCGCATCGCCTTCGTCACGGGGTCCTCCCGCGGCATCGGGCGTGCTATCGCCGTCGAACTTGCTCGCTGGGGGGCGGACGTGGTGGTCCACGGGCAGAAGAACCGGGACTTGGCCGAGGCCGTTGCAGCGGAGGTTCGCGCAATAGGCCGTCGCTCCATGGTGGTACTCGCAGACGTGCGGGTGAAGGCGGAACTGGACTCGGCCGCTGATCGCGTGAAAGCTGAACTCGGCCCGGTGGACATTCTCGTGAACAACGTAGGTACTCGGCGGGATGGGCCCTTCATCCTCATGGGCGACGAGAAGTGGGAGGAGGTCATGAATGTGAACCTCCGGGGCACGGTCTACGCCACCAAAGCCTTCGTACGCGGCATGATGGCCCGCAAGTGGGGCCGCATCGTCAATATCGTGAGCCCCACAGGCATTATCGGAATGGCAGGCCAGACCAACTACGGAGCCAGCAAGGGCGCGGTGATCGCCCTGACCAAAAGCCTGGCCCGGGAGATGGCGCCGTTCGGCGTCCTGGTGAACGCCGTGAACCCCGGCCTCATCCACACGGAACTGACCCAGGACGTGCCCGATGAGATTCGCCGGGAGTTGCTCGCGCCGACCATTCTCAAACGAGAAGGTGAGCCCGAGGAGGTGGCGGGCGTGGTGGCTTTCCTCTGCTCCGACTGGGCGAGCTACATGAGTGGCCAGATCATCAACGTGGATGGAGGGCTCTGTCCCTAACCCATCGCCGGGTCGCCCAGCAGGTTTCGGACCTTGCAAATCAGCCTGTCGAGGTCCACGGGTTTGGTGTCGTAGTCGTCGCAGCCTGCCGCCAAGGCGGCTTCCCGGTCTGAGGTCAGGGCTCGCGCAGTCAGGGCTACCACGGGAATGCCCGCGGTTCTGGGATCGGCCTTGATCTGCCGGGTCGCCTCGAACCCATCCATGCCGGGGAGACCGAGATCCATGAGCACCAGGTCAGGCAAAGAGTCCTGGCATAGCTGCAGACCCTGCTCGCCATCCTCCGCCGTGATCACCGTGAACCCGCGCCTTCCCAGCAGACGCGAGATCGCGTCCCGATTCATCTCGTTGTCTTCGACCAGCAGGAGCGTTGTCATCGGGGATCTCTTTGGAAGCATGACCGCAACCGGGTGAGCCGCACCATGGATCTCGTCGATCCATCCACCCTCCGGATGAAACCCGGGGGTCAGACGGCAGTTTATCGATTGTGATGAGCAGCCGTCAGGGTATTGGTCAGCAGGCCGGCGATGGTCAGAGGCCCCACCCCACCCGGTACGGGCGTCACGGCCGAAGCCACCTGCATGGCCTCGCCGAAGCGCACATCGCCGCACAGCACGGCGCCCTTGGCCTTGAGGGTCTCCAGCTTCTTGGGCTCGGCGGCAAAAATCCGTTCCCCAAGGGCTGGATCCTCGATCCGATTGATACCCACGTCCACGACTATGGCGCCTGGCTTGATCCAGGATCCCTCCACCAGGCCCGGACGGCCTACGGCGGCCACCAGCAGGTCCGCCTCGCGGCAGACGGCGGGCAGGTCCCTCGTGCGGCTGTGGGCGACGGTCACGGTGGCGTGCTGCTCCAGGAGCATCAGGGCCATGGGCTTGCCCACGATCTCGCTGCGCCCGAGGACCACGGCGCGCAGGCCCTTGAGTTCCACACCATGATGCGCCAGCAGGGACATGCAGGCGGTGGGCGTGCAGGGTCGCAGACCGGGCAGGCCCTCCAAAAGCAGACCCTGGTTCATGGGATGGAAGCCGTCCACATCCTTGGCGGGGCTGACGCGGTGGAGGGCCCGTTTGGAGTCCAGGCCCTTGGGCAGGGGGAGCTGTACCAGGATGCCGTCCACTTCAGGGTCGGCGTTCAGCTGGTCGATGAGAGTGTCCAATACCTCCTGAGAGGTACCCGCAGCCAACCGATGCTCGATGGAGGTGATGCCCACCTTGGCGCAGGCAGCGGACTTATTGCGGACATAAACATGGCTGGCCGGATCGTCACCCACCAGCACCACCGCCAACCCGGGGGCCCTGAGACCCTTGGCCTTGCGGTCCTCGACTCCCAGGCGGACTGATTCCAGCATGCGGTCCGCGTGCGCCTTGCCGTCCAGGATTGTGGCCATGAATCCCCCTTCCTCTATTGAAACCCATGGAACCGGACGTCCTCACCAACAATTCTCCTGCCTTGAGGTTCCAGGCAAAAGGCGATAGACTCCAAGGTCAATTCGGCCATGGCTGCCCGACTCGGGTGCCAAGACTGGGTGGGTTCGGCCCACCTTTTTTGTTGTCCCCCCGGAGTTGCATTGGATCTGAAGAAGGTACAGCTTCCCCTCGAGCGCCAACTGGCCCTGCTGGGCTATGAGCTGGTGCACCTGGAGACTGCCCGCGAAGGTAAGGATGAGGTGCTGCGCCTCTACATCGACCATCTCGATGCCGAGACCAGCCACCGCAAGGTCACCCTTGACGACTGCACCACCGCCCATGAAGGCCTGCTGCTCTGGATGGACGTGGAATTCCCGGACCTCCGAGAGAAGCTCGGCGTGGAAGTCAGCAGCCCTGGCATGGAACGCCCCCTGGTCAAGGCCGATCACTTCCGCCGCTTCGCGGGAAGGCTCTGCCGGGTTCAGACGGCTGCGCCCATCAATGGCCAGAAGCGCTTCAAGGGCTGGATCGGCCCCGTCATGGAAAACAACATCACCCTCGAGGAGGACGGTGTGCTCAAGACCGTCCCCCTTGAAGCAGTCCAGAAGGCGCGATTGGCACCCTTCGACGAGGACAAGACCCCGCGGCCCAAGCAACTGGCCGCCTGTTTGACTGAATTCCCTGATGCCGGTGGCGTAGAGACAAGCGCTGTCGAGAACGAGGAGGCCTGATATGGCAAACGTGGCAACCACCTTTTTCGACAGCGTGAAGATGATCGCTGCCGAGAAGGGCATCCCTGAAGAAGACGTCTTCGCGGCGGTGGAAGAAGCCCTGGCGAAGGCCGCGGACAAGTTCTTCAACGCCCAGGATTTCTATGGCAACTTCCAGGCCCAGATGGATCGGGAAACCGGCGAGTTCCATGTCTACGCCCTGAAGCAGGTGGTGGCCGAGGTCGAGGAAGAAGATCTGGAGATCAGCCTCACCGAGGCCCAGCAGCTGAATCCGGACGCCGCCGAGGGGGACACCCTCTGGCTGCCCCAGGACACCAGCCAACTCGGCCGCATCGCTGCCCAGGCTGCCAAGCAGGTGCTGGTGCAGAAGGTCCGCGAAGCCGAACGGGAGCGCATCTTTACTGAATTCGCAGGTCGCATCGGCGAGGTGGTCGTGGCCGAGGTCAAGCGCTTCGAGAAGAGTGCCATCATTCTCGAGATCGACCGCGTCGAGTCCATGCTGCGCCGCAACGAGGCCCTCCGTGGCGACCGCTTCGACAAGGGCCAGCGCATCAAGGTCGTGATCGTGAGTGTGGATCGCAGCGCCAAGGATCCCCAGGTGCAGGTGAGCCGCACCGATCCGCGGCTGCTCATTAAGCTCTTTGAAAACGAAGTGCCCGAGATCCACGACGGTACCGTGGTCATCCGCAATTGCGTCCGGGAGGCCGGCGACCGCGCCAAGGTGGCCGTCCACAGCCTCGACCCAGATGTGGATCCCGTGGGTGCCTGCGTGGGCCTCAAGGGTAGCCGCGTGCAGGCCATCATCCGCGAGCTCAAGAACGAGAAGATCGACATCGTCCGCTACTCCGATGACGCGGCCCAGTTCATCGCCAACGCCCTGAACCCCGCCAAGGCCATCCGCGTGAACCTGGGCGATCCCGAGAGCCGGCGCGTCGAGGTGGTGGTGGATGACGAGCAGCTCAGCGTCGCCATCGGCAAGCGGGGCCAGAACGTCCGCCTCGCCGCCAAGCTCACCGGCTGGAACATCGATGTCCGCAGCGAGGGCGACAAGCGGCGCGAGGCCGAGGTCGCCATGGGCATGGCCCTTCCCGCCATCAGTGCCGAGACAGTTCCAGTCGAAGAAGCTCCCGCCTCCACCCTTCTGGACACGCTCCAGGTGGAGGGTCTGGACGCCGCCCTCGCCGATCGTCTGGCCAATGCAGGTTATCCCAGCGCCAAATCCCTTTACACTGTCACTGCCGAGCAGCTCATGCAGGTGGAAGGCATGGACCAGGATCTGGCCTTCCGTCTCATCGATGCCGTACAGGCTCACTTCGGGGAGTAGGCTGTAGTCCTGCAGCCCTTCCCGTTTCCCACACCCAGGCCGAGGTAGTCCGCTTACATGCTGCGTATCAACCAACTCGCCAAAGAGCTCGGAGTCGCCAATCAGGAGGTCATCGAGGCCTGTGAGAAGCGTCTGGGCCTCCAAGGGAAGAGCCACAGCTCCAACCTCACCGATGACCAGGCGGATCAACTGCGCCGGAGCTTCCAGGGCAAGACCAAGGGGGAGCACGAAGCTCCTCCCCTCGCCCTGCACAAGCCCTCCACCGCCGTGAGGGTGGTCAAGGGTTCCACCCACCCTGCCTCTCCCGGTGAGTCCAAGGTTGAAGTCAAACCCGAGTCCCAGCCCGAGGCTCCCAAGCCTACTCCTGCCATGCTGGTGAAGAAGGCCGAGCCGAAGCCCGAGCCCGAAGTTCCAACCGAGCCTGCGTCCGGGAAGGAGGCCGCCACCTTCGAGGCTCCCCAACCGCCTCCCCCATCCGCAGCATTCGAGACCCCCATGGCCGAGCCTCCGACCGCTGTCGCGCCCGTGAAGGCCGTGCCACCGGCACCTCCTGAGGCCCCCCAGGACAGCTTCTCCAGGCTCAAGGTCTCCACGACCTCACCCGCACCCGCCCCCCGCGAGGATAAGCCCGCCCGCTACATCCAGCTGCCGCCGGCCCGCCCCTCCGGTCCAGCGCCCCAGCGGCCAGCCCAGACCTCCGGTCCGGGCCCGAATCCGACCTCGGCATCGGCCTCCGGTCCCCGCCCCGAAGCTGGTGCACGACCCATCGTCCAGCGTCCCGGCCAGTCTCCGAGCCATGTCCAGCGTTCCGGCATGCCGCAGAAGGAGAAGGCTGTCCTCCAGATGGCCACCAACACCGGTCGTGGCGAGGTACGACACGAACCCATCGTGCCCACACCCACTCGGCGCCCCTACATTCCGCCCGCCATCAACGAGATGCGGACGGACCAGGGCTTCAGCCGCATCAAGACCTCGGACACACCGGCCCCCGCACCACGGTCCAATGAACCCGCCCGCTACATCCAGCTGCCCCAGGCTCGTCCTGCTGGCGGCGTCCGGCCTAGCGGTCCGGGTGCACGCCCCGGCGGACCCGGCGGTCCTGGCGGACGCCCCGGTGGTCCCGGTGGACGTCCCAGCGGTCCCGGCGGACGTCCCGGCGGCCCTGGTCGCCCTGGCATGGGTTCCCGCCCCGGCGGTCCCGGCCGCGGTCCTTCCATACCTGCCACCGGCCCCATCGATCCCAACAGCCAGAAGGGCCCCGGTCGCGGCAATCACCAGGGCGGCAAGAAGAAGAAGGGCGGCTACGTCCGGAGCAAGGAGGAGGAGCTCGACCTGAAGCTCCGCCAGCCCCGGTCCCGCGCCCAGCAGGTGGCCAGCGAGTACATCGAGGAAGAGATCGGCATCGTCATGCTCTCCGAGGGCGTGACTGTCAAGGAACTCGCTGAGAAGTGCAGCCGCCCGGCAAAGGATGTGGTCGCCAAGCTGCTCCACCGCGGCATCTTCGCCACCATCAACCAGCCACTCGACACCGAGATGGCCAAGGACATCGCCCGCGAGTTCGGGTTCCTGGCGGACATCGTCACCTTCGAGGAGGATGTCCAGATCATGGCGGACGAATCCGGCGAGGTGCAGGGCGAGAAACTGCCCCGGCCTCCGGTGGTCACCATCATGGGCCACGTCGACCACGGCAAGACCTCGCTGCTCGACGCCATCCGCAAGACCAAGGTGGCGGCGGGTGAAGCCGGTGGCATCACCCAACATGTGGGTGCCTACCACGTGGATGTGAAGGATCCAAATACTGGACTAATGCGCCAAGTGGTCTTCCTGGATACTCCCGGTCACGAAGCCTTCACCAAGATGCGCGCCCGGGGCGCTAAGGTCACGGACATCGCGATCCTGGTGGTGGCTGCGGACGATGGCGTCATGCCCCAGACCGTCGAGTCCATCAATCACGCCAAGGCCGCGGATGTGCCTTTGGTAGTGGCGGTCAACAAGATCGACAAGCCCGGCGCCAATCCGGACAAGGTCCAGCAGGGCCTGCTCCAGCACAGCGTTCAGACGGAAGCCTACGGCGGCGATGTGCCCGCGGTCCTCGTAAGCGCCAAGACCCAACAGGGCCTCGACGAGCTGCTGGAAACCATCCTCCTCGTGGCGGACATGAAGGAACTGAAGGCCGTCTATGACTGCCCCGCCGCCGGCTCCATCATCGAGGGCCGCCTGGACCGGGGCCGCGGTCCCGTGGCCACGGTGCTCGTGCAGCGCGGCACTCTGAAGGCCGGCGACATCTTCGTGGCCGGTGCCACCATGGGGCGCGTCCGCGCCATGTTTGACGACCTGGGCCGCAAGGTCACCGAAGTGGGTCCCTCCAGTGCCGTGCAGATCCTCGGTTTCGAGGAAGTGCCCAGTGCTGGCGACAACTTCCAGGTGGTCGAGGACGAAGGCAAGGCCCGCACCATTGCGACCTTCCGCCAAGAGAAGGCCAAGCAGGCGGCCCATCAGAAGCAGCGCGCCACCCTGGAGACCCTGTTCAGCACCATCAAGGATGGCCAGGTCAAGGAACTCGCGCTCATCATCAAGGCCGACACCCAGGGCTCGGTGGAATCGTTGGTGGGCCAGTTGGAGCGCCTCAGTACCGACAAGGTGCGCGTGCGCATCATCCACAGCGCCGCCGGCACCGTCACAGAGAACGACGTGCTGCTCGCCGAAGCGTCCAAGGCCACCATCATCGGCTTCCACACCAAGGCAGAGAAGAAGACCGAGGAACTGGCCCGGGAAGAGGGTGTGGATCTGCGCTTCCACGACATCATCTACAAGGTGACCGAGGAGATTGAACAGGCCATGGTCGGCATGCTCGACGCTACCGAGAAGGAGACCGTCCACGGTCAGGCCGAAGTACGTCAGCTCTTCAAGATCGGCCGCACCGTCATCGCCGGATCCTTCGTCACCGAGGGCAAGGTCCAAAAGGCCTTCAAGGTGCGTGTGAAGCGCGGCGAAGAGGTCCTATTCGAAGGCGCCCTGAAGAGCCTCAAGCGCTTCAAGGAGGACGTGTCCGAGGTGAAGAATGGCCTCGACTGCGGCATCGCCCTCGATGGCTACGACGAGCTGAAGGAAGGCGACCTCCTCGAGTTCTTCAGCAAGGAGAAGGTGGTCGCCACCAGCCTGACCTAGTCCCGATCTGGGCTTGGCGCAGATCACTCACGGGCCCGCGAAGCGGGCCCGTTTCCATTCTCATCGATATTTGACTCAATGGTATTCAAATATTGAATACAAGAGGGTAAACATTCATTCATTGACCCTCGTCGCCTCTTGCACTGGCACACTGGTGAACCGATTCTTCTTGGGGATCTGCCATGTCCATGCTCAGCTTCGCTCTCAGCGCCCCAAGGGACGGGAAATCTGCCACCAATCCGATGGGCCTGAGCCACATCGACCACTTCCAGCTGACCGGCTCCATCGAGCGCCTGGAGTCCCTCTACCGGCGCCTGGGCTTCGCGCGTTTCGCCGGCGGGACGCACCCCTGGGGTCGCCTCGTCCACCTGCGGCAGCAGCGCATGGACATTCTGATCTTCGAGGCGGACACCACCCATCCGGCTGGGCGTTACTCCCAGGCTCACGGTGAAGGCGTTTGCGCCCTCAATTTCGCCGTGGAGAACCTGGAGACGGCCCTGATCCAAGCCCAGTCTCAGCACGCCCAGATCATGCTGGAGCCCCAGACCCATGCCCTGGACGGCGGCACCATCCGCTTCGCCGCCATCCGTGGCGTGGGCGACGTCTGGAACTTCCTGGTGGAGCGGAAGGGCGAGCCGGGGGCCTTCTGGCCGGGCCTCGTCCCTGACCCCGCCCCCGCCCTCTGCGATCCCGGGCTGGTGCGCGTGGACCACCTCACCAACAATGTGGGCCCTGCCGAGATGGACACCCTCGTGGACTTCTACAAGCGGGTCTACGGTTTCGTGGTCACCCGGGAGTTCCACATCCGCGGCGCCCTGGGCACGGGTCTGGATTCCAAAGTCGTGCAGAGCGCCAACAACCAGGTGATCATCCCCATCAACCAGCCGACGGACAAGAAGAGCCAAGTGCAGGAGTACGTGAACCGCCACCACGGACAGGGTGTGCAGCACATCGCCATGTCCACCAACGACATCTTCCATACCCTTCGCACCCTGCAAGCCCAGGGCTTCAAGTTCCTCCGCGTCCCGGATACCTATTACGAATTGCTCCCGGAACGAGCGTCACGGGACGGCTATTCCGTGCGCGAAGCACTGAACACCGTCAAAGAGCTGGGCGTCCAGATCGACGGCGACGAGAGCGGCTACCTGCTGCAGATCTTCACCGAGGACCAGCTCGGGCCCCTGTTCTTCGAGATCATCCAGCGGCGGGGGAACATGGGCTTTGGCGAGGGCAACTTCCAGGCCCTATACGACTCCATTGAATTGGACCAGAAAAAGAGGGGCGTCCTCTAACGCCGCCCCTGTTCCCTCGACCGGGGCCCCTCCCTCAACCGACCCTGAAGGAGATGAAGGCCATATTGCGGACTTCATCTCTGTTGATCGGACGTTCCCATATTGGGGGCAGCGAGGGATTACCCTTAACAATCGCCATCCTTAATCGATGGTGCGGTGCCATGGGCACAGGGCGAGAAATATTCATGCCAGGTATAACGTATTAATTTAACTAACATTTCTTGACATCGGGGGGGCTGGGCACACCCTTTTATTTCCACCCTTGGTTGCTCCAAACGAGGACATTCATCAGGCATCAAGCATTTATTACATAGCCCTGCAACCGGATCCACACCTTGGGGAGTCTTGCTTGAAAATGGTCGGCTTCTTTTAAAAAATGGGCGATTCCAACTCTGCTGCCTGCCTCTGGTTATCCCTCTGGGGAAACTGCTGGAACCGCCCAAACCAACGCCCTTGAGGAGGGGAGGCAGGCAGTTCAAATTCCACCATGGGGATCCGGGAAAACATCCTTGTCGGAGGAGCTATATGGCTTTGAGACAGGGGGGACCTCGGAGGTCCCCTCGACTCTACGACCATTGAACGGTGCCTCTCCCACATCGGATTTGGATCCGGAGAAGAGGGGGTAGATAGTTCAACCCTTCTTCTGGAGGTGCATTCCCAGAGCTTCGATGTAGGCCTTCAGACTGGTCTGCCTGACATCGGCCTCGCTTCGAGACTCTGCGGGCAGAGGTTTCAAGTAGGGCTTCAGGTCCAGAATGGGTGTCGATGACCAAAGAAGGGAGGAACATTCCCGCTGCGGGCCACCACTTTGTCTGCGAGCCTTGATCTGCGTTCCAAGACCTCCCACTCCGCGGTGAAGTCCCAGGGAAGGTAGCCCATCTGTTGCTGGAGGGGCCTCATTGTGCCTGTACCAGGTGGGGCCGTACCCCAAGCCCAGAAGACCCCCGGCGCCTGCGGCGATGGCCGCGGATCTCCAGGTGGCCCATACCGCCCCCCTACACAGGGAAGCAGAGCACCCGCCAGGACCCCTAGGCCAGTGGAGACCAAGCAGGTACTTCCGAGCCCCCGTCCCATCATCGAGTCAGGTCTGCCGCTCAGTGTGAGGCGGAAGACACGAATGGGCTCTGCCGTCTGTGCCGACGAATCGGTTGGAAGGCCCAATCTCTCGACCAATTGGGCCAACACGGCCCTTTCCTCCTCAGGAGTCATGCCATTTACCGTTTGGATGAGTTCCACACGCTGGACCGGGCGTTCGCGGACCGCGGTCTCTGGGCATTTGCAGGCCATCCCCAGCACCAAACACAGGCCCATGAGTACCAGCGGGAGTGATCGGTTGTAGGGTGCGTCATGGGGCTACGATCCCATCCAGTGAATCTAGCCTCAGAAGATGCGGTCCCGTAAAGTCTAATGCGCCTCGCACCTGATTGGAGCAGTTCATCTCACGCCATTTCTTATGGCTGACCTTACAAGCCAGGCGCAACTATCAGCGGCGGTTCTGTGCCGGCACGGATGCCGTCCACCGTTTCCCCGGGGGCCAGCTCCACCAGCAGCAAACCATGCTCCGTGACGTCCAGGACCGCCTTGTCGGAGATGATCCGGTTCACCACCTTCCGTCCGGTCAACGGCAGGGAGCAGTGCTTGAGGATCTTCGGCTCGCCCTGTTTGTTGACGTGATCCATGATCACCACGATCCGGCGGGCCCCATTCACCAGGTCCATGGCCCCCCCCATCCCCTTGACCATCTTGCCGGGGATGACCCAGTTGGCCAGGTCGCCGTCGGCCGAGACCTCCATGGCCCCGAGGATCGCCAGGTTGATGTGACCGCCCCGGATCATGGCAAAGGACTCGGCACTGCTGAACAGGGCTGCGCCGGGAGCCATGGTGACGGTCTCCTTGCCGGCATTGATCAGGTCGGGATCCAGCTCTGCCTCAGTGGGATAAGGACCGATCCCCAGCAGGCCGTTCTCGGACTGAAACACGACCCGCTTGCCTTCCGGGATGTAGTTGGCCACCAGGGTCGGCATGCCGATCCCCAGGTTGACGTAGAAGCCGTCCTCGACTTCCTGGGCCGCCCGCTGGGCGATCTGCTCGCGTGTCCAGCTCATGCTCTCTCTCCTTTCCGCACGGTGCGCCGTTCGATCCGCTTCTCCTGATGACTGCAGCAGATGAAGCGCTGGACATAGATGCTGGGGGTATGCACGTGATGGGGATCCATTTCCCCGACCTCCACCACCTCTTCCACCTCGGCGATGGTCACCCGCCCGGCGGCGGCCATCATCGGGTTGAAGTTCCGGGCCGTCATCCGGTACTGCAGGTTGCCCAGAGGATCGCTGCGCCAGGCCTTGACCAGCGAGAAATCAGCCACCAGGGCCTTCTCCAGCAGGTATTCCCGTCCATCGAACATCCGGGTTTCACGCCCTTCGGCGATGGGGGTGCCGACCCCGGCAGGGGTGTAGAAGGCCGGAATGCCCGCACCCCCGGCCCGGCAGCGCTCGGCCAGGGTCCCCTGGGGCACCAGCTCCACCTCCAGCTCGCCCGAGAGGTACTGGCGCTCGAACTCCTTGTTCTCACCCACGTAGGACGAAATCATCTTCCTGATCTGCCGGTTCTGCAGCAGCAGCCCCAGGCCCCAGTCGTCCACTCCGCAGTTGTTGGAAATCACGGTCAGGTCCCTGGTTCCCAGGTCCCGCAAGCCGATGATCAGGTTCTCCGGTATCCCCACCAGACCGAAACCACCCACCATCAGGGTTGCGCCGTCCCGGATCCCGGCCAGGGCCTCGTGTATCGTCTTGCACTCCATCGGCTGCCTCCTAAAGATCGTTTGGGTCTGGCGATCATACCAAGGCTCCAGATCAGAGTAGGATGGCCTCGCAGCCAACCCTATTGAGAGGAGATGCCATGACAACGCGTAGGGACTTTCTTGCCACCACCGGTTTGGCAACCGCTGGCGTCCTGGTGGGAACATCGACCAGTGTTTCAGCTAAGGATACGAAGATCACAAAGAAATACGAAGGGCCGCACGAACTCCCCAAGAACGTGACGCTCCTGTCCATCCAGCAGGAGGATGGCGCTGAGACCCTCGGAGTCAAGACGGACAAGGGGATCATTGATGTCAGGCGAGCCGCCCAGATCCTCGGCCTCTCGGCTCCAATAACACTCGAGGAACTCCTCAAGGAAGGCAGTGCCTCGGGCCTGAACAAGCTGATTGCTGCCGCCAGCAGCTCCGCCAAAGCAAAATCAGCTTTGCTTGATGAATCGAAGATCAAGTACGGCCGCCTATTCACCCATCCCGGGAAAATCGTCTGCGTCGGCCTCAACTACAGACGACATGCCAAGGAAATCGGCATGAAAGAGCCTCGAGTCCCGCCCCTGTTCAACAAGTACAACAACGCTCTGGCCGCCCACAACTGCACCATCACCCTGCCCCCGAAAGACGTCGCCTTCAAATTCGACTACGAGACTGAACTGCTCATTGTCATCGGCAAGGCGGCCCGGAATGTGTCGGAAACCGACGCCTTGAACTACGTTGCGGGCTACTGCACCGCAAACGATTTTTCCGCCCGGGACCTGCAACTGGAGACGCCGAGCGTCCAGTGGATGATCGGCAAGACCTTGGACAAGTTCGCACCCATCGGACCCTATTTTGTTTCGGCCGATCTGGTCGGCGATCCGAACAATCTGAAGCTCGAGACCCGCGTCAATGGCGAGGTGCGCCAGTCCTGGAACACCAACGACTTCATCTTCAATACGCAACAGATGATCGCCTATATCTCCAAGCACTGGACGCTTGAGGTGGGTGACATCATCTTCACCGGTACGCCCCACGGCGTCATTTTGGGTTATCCGAAAGAAAAGCAGGTCTGGCTCAAGGCCGGGGATGAGATCGTTAGTTCCATCGAGAAACTGGGTGAGCTGAAGTTCCGGCTAGCGTGAAGTCATCGGATAGAAACTTGGAAATACAGCCTAGAACTGCACATGCTCTGTGCGTCGGATGATCTCATCCTGCAGGGCCTCCGAAAGGTCGCAGAAGTAGTCGCTGTAGCCCGCCACACGGACGATGAGGTCCCGATACTGTTCCGGTCGGGCCTTGGCTTCACGCAGCTTTGACGCGGTGACCACGTTGAACTGCATGTGGTGGCCATCCAGCTTGAAGTAGGAGCGAACGAGGCTGTGGAGGTGATCGATGCCCCCTTCCCCTTCCAGCAGGCTGGGCGTGAACTTCATGTTCAACAGCGTGCCGCCGGTCTTCACATGATCCATTTTCGCGGCGGACTTGAGCACGGCGGTGGGACCTTGGCGGTCCGCGCCCTGCACTGGGCTGATGCCTTCCGACAGGGGCTCGCCCTCCCGGCGGCCATCGGGGGAGGCCAGGCAGACCTGGCCGAAATAGACATGGCAGGTCGTGGGCAACATCTCCAGGCGATAGGCGCCACCCTTGGTGTTGGGGCGCCCATCAATGGCCTGGAAGAGCATCTTGAAGGTGCAAGTCATCAGCGCATCGGCATAGTCATCGTCGTTGCCGTACTTGTGGGTCTTGTTCACTAGTCGTTGGCGCAAAACCTCCTGCCCAGCGAAGTCGGCATCCAGGACTTGGATGAATTCCGGCAGGGGCATGCCCCTCTTGTCGAAGACCACCTCCTTGATGGCTGAAAGGCTGTCCGCGATGCTGCCGATGCCCACGGCCTGGATGAAGCTGTTGTTGTAGCGGGCGCCGCCTGCGTTGTAGTCCCTGCCTTTCGCGATGCAGTCATCGGTGATGACCGAGAGGAAGGTGTGCGGCATGCGGGTGGCGTAGAGGCGCTCGATGATCTGGTTGCCCCGAATCTTCACATCCAGGAAGTGGCATACCTGGGCCTCAAAGGCCGCGAAGAACTCCTCATAGGTCTTGAACCTGGCGGGGTCGCCCGTCTTCGGACCGATCTGCTTCTGGGTGCGGGCATCGAAGCCGTTGTGCAGCGCCAGCTCGAGCATTTTCATCAGGTTGAAGTAGCCCGTGAGGATATAGGCCTCCTTGCCGAAAGCCCCCACCTCCACACATCCCGAGCAGCCGCCTTCTCGGGCATCCTCCAGAGTCTTGCCCTGGCGTAGCTGCTCCTCCACCACGGCGTCGGCATTGAAGAGGGAGGGGAAGCCGTAGCCGTTGCGGATGACCTTCAGGGCATGCCTCAGCACCGCGTCCGGGGTCTTGCGGGAGACCTGCATGTTGCTGCTGGGCTGCAGCAGGTGCATCTCGTCGATTATCTCCAGCAGCAGATGCGTGACCTCGTTGGAGCCGTCGCTCCCGTCCGGCAGGAGTCCGGCCAGGTTGAGGTTGGCGAAGTCTGTATAGGTGCCGCTCTCGGCGGCGGTCACGCCCACCTTGGGGGGGGCAGTGTGGTTGTTGAACTTCACGAAGAAGCACTCCAGCAGCTCCTTCGCTTTCTCCCTGGTGAGCGTGCCTGCGATGAATTCCCGCTGATAGAAGGGCCAGAGGTGCTGGTCCAGGTGACCGGGGCTGTAGGCATCCCAACCATTCAATTCCGTGATCACCGCGAGGTGGCAGAACCAGTAGTACTGCAGGGCCTCGTGGAAGTCGCGCGGTGCATGGGCGGGAACCCAACGACATACCCCGCCAATCTTCAGGAGTTCCTGTTTGCGAAGCGGATCGCTCGTCTTCGCGGCTTCCGTCTCCGCCAACTCCGCATGCCGCTCGGCGAAGCGCGTGACCGCGTCGCAGGCGATGGCCATGGCCCTGAGCTGCTCCCGCTTGTCCAGGGCCTCGGGATCCTTCTCGAAATCGAGCATCGCATCGGCACAGGCGATGTCCGCCTTGAAGTCCAGCATGCCCTTCCGATAGAGCTTGCCGTCGCCTACGGTGTGACCCGGGGCGCGCTGTTCCATGAACTCCGTGTAGCACCCCGCGTCGTAGGCGTCATGCCACTCAGAGGGCAGCTCTTTGAACATCTGGTCCCGCATGGACCGACCCTTCCAGAAGGGGATGATCTCCCGCTCATAGGTTTCGATGACGCTCGGTTCGACCTTGTATTGGGTCTTCTCGCGGGAGTCCAGGATCCGCAGATCCTCGGTGCTGTGGCAGGTCAGCTCCGGATAGGTGGGCACGGCCTTGGGCCTGGGCCCGCGCTCGCCCACGATGAGCTCGCCTTCGCCCATCCAGAGGCGCTTCCGCTCACAGATGGCGAGGAAGTTCAGGGCGCGCAGCACGGGAACACTGTGCCGCCCCTGGTGCTCCTTGTAGAAGGCGGTTGTGATTTCCGCCCGCTCGGAACTGATGGAGGGGATCGCGGCCAGGCTCTCCTGGCGCAGTCTCTCGGTGCGTTCGTTCATGGGCGGCCTCCGATGGTCGTGTGGAAGCCCCTGGCGCAAAAGAGCGCGGCCATGGCCTCCAGGTCCTCGATGGTGGGAGTCGGGACAGCGTGCAATTGGCAGGGTATACCCACCCGGATGGATTTCGACACTCCCATCGGGTGGTACGGCAGCAGGTCCACCTGTTGGATCCCTTGCAGGGGCTCCAGGAATGCCGCCGTGGCTTCCAGGTTGGCCCGGTCGCTGTTGATGCCAGGAATGATAGGTATGCGGATCCAGATGTTGGGATGGATCTCAGCTAGGCCTTTGAGATTTTGAAGAATGGGGGTGTTGGAAACTCCAGTGGCCGCCTTGTGGCGAGTCTCGTCCATCAACTTCAAGTCGTAGAGAACCAGGCAGGCGTGGGTGGCGGCTTCGGCCAGATCCTCCCAGCCCACAAACCCGCAGGTGTCCAGGGCCGTATGCACCCCCTCGGTGCGGAGCAGTCTCATGGTCTCGATGACGAACGGAGCCTGCAGGAGCGGTTCCCCGCCAGAGAACGTCACGCCCCCGCCGGATTCATCGAAGAAGATGCGATCCCGGAGGAGGGAGTGCACCAACTCGGCGGAACGCAGTTCCTGCCCGACGGCCTGGAGCGCCCCCGTGGGGCAGACCTCCACGTCCGTCTCATCCCGGTGTTGCACCAGGGGGTCCGCTAGTTCCTCATCGCTGCAAATCCCGCAAGCCATGCAGCGGTGTTGCAGCCGGATGAACTCGGTCTGCGGGGCTCGGCTTTCCGGGTTGTGGCACCAAGCGCAGGCCAGGGGACACCCCTTCATGAAGACCGTGCTTCTCAGGCCTGGACCATCCTGGAGAGAGAAGCGCTGGACGTTGAAGACCAGCCCGCTTTGCATCCATTTCTCCAAGGCTTAGGACATTCGACAAACCCATTTTGACCGAGACCAACCACCTAGGACCAGGGGAAAGGGGAGAATCTCCTGAACCAGCCTGGTCGGCCAAGGCAGCCCCAGGCTTCGGTCTGCGTTAAGGTAGTCTCATGCGCCCTACGCTCTCCCGCCAGCGCGGCTTCACCCTCATTGAACTGGTCGTGGTCATGACCATCCTGGCCCTGCTCGCCACGGTGGGCTTGGCAGGCTACCGCCACAAGACCAAGGTAGCCCGTGAAGCAGTGCTCAAGGAGAACCTGTTCCAGATCAATCATTCTCTGGAGCAGTACCGCGCCGACCGCGGCAAGTACCCCTCCAGCCTCGGCCCTCTGAGGGAACTGGGCTACCTGCGGGACATCCCCTGGGACCCCATGACCCAGTCCCGCGACACCTGGCAGACGGAACTGGAACCCCCCGATCCCGACAACCCCGATGCCGAGTTGGGCGTCTACCGGGTACGGAGCGGTTCCACGGAAAAGGGAGAGAACGGCATCCCGTACAACGAATGGTAGGGACAGCCCACAGCCAATATGAGCCCGAAAACAATCCGCCTCCTCGATCATCTCAGCCAGGTCCTGCTGCTCCTGTGGGCCGGAGCTGCCCTCGGCTTCGGGGTCTTCTCGGCACCACTCCTCTTCCGGGAATTGCCCAGCCGGGATGCGGCCGGACGCATCGCCGGGCTGATCATCGGGCGGCTGGACTGGGCGGCCTGGACCGCCTTCGGCCTCGCCGGGCTCAGTTGGGTGGGACGCTGGATGGCCGAGGTGGAGGAGGACCTCATCGGTCCCATCCGCCTCTGGAGTGCGGGCCTGTTGGTGGCCCTACTCATGTGCCTGGCCAGCACCTTCATCGTTACTCCCAAGGTCCACGAGATCCGGGCGCGCATCAACGGACCCATCGAGAACCTGGCATCTGACCAGGCGGACCGGGTGGCCTATAACAAGGCCCACGGCCTGAGCCGCAATCTCTTTTTCCTACGCATCCTGCTGGCGATCGGTCTGGCGGCCACCGTTGGCTTCCTGCCTCGGGGCGTGGAGGAGAGACCCTAGGAGCCCTAGTCCAAGGCCTGAACCTTATCCCCATCCTTGAGACCGGGATTCGGATTGAGGATGATCCGGGTCCCGACTGCAAGACCCTGCAGGACCCGCACACGGCTACCGATGTCCTCCCCAAGGATCAGGGGCTGCAAGCGCACCTGACTTCCTTCAAGGGCGGCAGCGAAGGCCTTCTCTCCTTTCATCAGGAGGGCCTCGGAAGGGATTTCCAGGCGGCCATTGCCCTTGGGAAGCCGCAGCGTCACCCGCACATAACCGCCTCCCATGAACTTCCCGTCGCGATTATCCAGGTCTGCTTCCGCCAGCATGGTGCGGGTTCGGAGGTCCAGGGCCCCCGCCACGCGGCTGATCTTGCCCTTGCTCACCACATCCGGGTGCTCCGCCGGGCTCACCTCCACCTCTTGGCCCACTCGGACCAGGGAGGCTGTGTTCTGGTCCAGGAAAAAGGTCACTCGCAGCCGACTCACGTCCGCTACCGTGACGATCTGCTGAGAAGCTGTGGAAGAACTTGCATTCTGGATGAAGGCTCCGGGGTCCACGAAGCGTGCGGTGATCATGCCGGAAAAAGGTGCTACCAGTTTCTCATACCCCTCCAACTCCGCCTGGTAAAGCCAATTCTGTTTCGCAACTTGGGCCGCAGCCTGCGCATTGTCCACATCCAGGTCGCTGGCGATCTTTTCGCGGCCCAACTGAACGTACTTGTCAGCGATGCGCTGGAGATTCTCATAGTTGGACTTGAGCGCGAGGGTCTGTTTCTCCGTCTCGGGAGATTGGACGATGGCCAGGAGTTCGCCCTTCTTGACCAGGCTGCCCTTATCTACTCGAATCTCCTTGAGGAAGCCGCCGATCTTGGCATAGAGGGTGGCGGATGCCCAGGGAAGGGCCTCCGCCTGGAAAGAGAGGACCGACCCTCCGGCTCCCCCCCCGACCACCAGTGTGTGGACCCTGGGACCGGCCTCCACCTCGGCCTTCCGCGAGGCGCCCTCCTTGCCCAGGGAACGCTGCTGGACAAACATCAGGATTCCCACGGTGGCCAGCACAAACAGGGCCAGGACGATTCCCGCGATGCGGAAACGGGAGGAGGCTGTCTCGCTCATGCTTCACTTCCTTGCTGTTCGATGTGGAACTGCTCATCCAGGAGGTGGGCCGTGGGTGGCTTGGTCCGGAAGAGGCTGTAGATGACGGGCACGATGAAGAGGGTGACGATGGTGGCCACCAGGAGGCCACCAATGACGGCCCGCCCCAGTGGCGCATTCTGGCTGCCGGCCTCCCCGAGGCCCAGGGCCATGGGCACCATACCCAGGATCATGGCCAGGGCGGTCATGATCACCGGGCGCAACCGCACCTGCCCTGCCCGGCTGGCGGCCTCCAGGGCGGAGAGGTTGGGTTCCGTGACGCGGACATCATTGGCAAAGCTCACCAGCAGGATGGAGTTGGAGGTGGCGATGCCCACGGCCATGATGGCGCCCATGAGGGATTCCACGTTCAACGTGGTGCCTGTGAGCGCCAGCATCCAGAGGATCCCCACCATGGCTCCCGGCACGGCGAAGATGATGATGAAGGGATCCAGCCAGCTCTGATAAAGCACCGCCATGAGCAGGTAGACCAGAGCGATGGCAATGATGAGCCCGCCTCCCATGTCCCTGAAGGCGTCCAGCATTACATCGAACTGGCCCCGGACCCGGATGGTGGTTCCCTTGGGCAGGGCCCCCAGACCCTTGATCTTGCCCTGGATGTCCTTGACCACACTGCCCAGATCCCGGCCTTCCACGCCAGCCATGACGTCCAGCACTCGCATCACCGTGTAGTGGGTGAGTTCGTTGGGCACCCCCGTATGGTGCAGGGAGGCAAAACCCGATAAGGGAACGGAGGGAGCCGCGGTATCGGCAGTCGATGCGGTAAACGCAGGCGCCTGAAACAGGCGGGAAGCGCCCCCAGGGTTGAAGGGCGTTCCCATCAGCCGTTCGGGAGAATCAAACTTCTTCAAGGGGGTCTTCACCTGGACGGTGTAGTTGACTCCATTATTCGGATCCAGGAAGAAGGATGGGGCCAACTGCCCGTTGCCAGAGAGGGACACCAGGAGGCCATTGGCCACGTCAGCCTGGGATAGTCCCAGGCGCGCGGCGCGGTAGCGGTCCACATCCACCTGATAGGCGGGTGCATTCAGGGTCTGCTTCAAGCGCACGTCCACGGCTCCGGGCACCATGCGCACGGCCTCC
>CAIYNT010000194.1 GCA_903927605.1 uncultured Holophagaceae bacterium | reverse complement strand
GACATAGTCATGGAAGCTGTAGTCCCCGTAGGGGTCGGGAAGGGTTGCGCAGACCACCCTGAACATATGCTGCACGCCCTTCCCGTCGGGATCGATCTGCCCCGTGGCCAGAGCCCACCGCTCGCCCTTGAACGACGAACCTGAAGGCGGGGAGACCTGTTCGGCGTAGTCGATCTTCAGGTTGGCTGGCACGAAGCCCTTGGCCCGGGCCAGCAGGTGAATGATCTGGGCAAAGTTCTGCACCAGATCGGCATTGGCCGGATAGACGATCACCCCCGGCAGCGGCTTCATGCCCATCCGCCGGGCGTTGCGGAAGGCTGGCCCATTGGGATCCTGCGCCAGGAACATGCTGTTGAGAATGACCACCTCGCCTTGCGAGCCGCGGATGAGCATGCCACCACCACCGCTGACGGGATCCACCCGCCACCCCTCGGGGATGCTGGCGCTGGCCGTTCTGTCGGGCAGAACGACCTTATGCAGTGAGGGAACCGAGCCTATGGCCGGGCTCCTGCCGGGGGTGGGACTGGAGGTTGCCGCCACGGCATCCGGATGCCAGACGCCGAACAACTGCTTAAGCATGGGGTTCACGGTTTTGCCAAAGCGCGAGGCATCGTCGGAGAGCAGCGCCGCTTCTACCTGATCGGGGCCGGTTGCGTTGGCAATCACCAGGCCCGCCACCAGCAGGTTGCCTTGCGGGCGGTTGGTCACGGAAAAGAACACTCCGACCGAATTCGTTCCACGAAACTGGAAGACCCGACCAATCAGCGGCTTCTCGCCACACTGGACCTGAACGCTGCTCAGCAGTTTGGCCATGGCTGCCGGTTGGGTGGTGGCCCCAGCCACCGCGCCGTAAACGATCTGCCCTCCCTCGAGCCCCTTGATGGTCGTCTGCGGGGTAGCCGCTTGCCTCCCTGCTTGCAAGCAGAGAGGCAGGCCATGGACATTGTGAGAATTACGGAAAACCGCCTCAATCCGATCATCTTCACGGAAACCATACCTTTCCGGGAGCATAGCCGCTCTCACTACAGAGTGCGGAATACGAAGGCAAGATGCGTCACGGAATCAAATTGGGTACGAAAAACAAACTCAGATATATTTCAATTCGAAATCTGCGTGGAAGCTGACGATCGAGAACCCGGAAGTGAGCGGAAGTTACAGGTTCAGTCTCCTGCAAGCGATTCAAGGCGCTCCTGGAGTTCCTTGATGCTGAATGGTTTGGGAAGCACGGTGACGACGCTGTGGGCCTTGCTCAGATCCAGTGCGGCTTGGTCTGTCCGACCTGAGGACAGCAGGACAGGTACAGTCGGGAGCCTTTCCCTCAGGAGAGGTAGTGTGCCCCTCCCGCCTAGACCGGGCATGTTCATGTCCAAGATCACCACATCGGGCACCAACCCTGCCTCGACCATGGCCAGGGCTTCCTCGCCACTCGGACTCGTAGTGACAGAATGGCCCAAAGTCTCAATAACCATCCCGGTGGCGTTCAGGATTAGTTCATCGTCATCGATCAGCAGGATTTTTAGCGTTCGCTTGGGTGCGTCAGCCCGAGTCCCAGAAGCAGCTCCATTGTCAGTAATCACGGGTTCGCTGGCCGGGAAGCGCATCTTCACCTGCGTCCCTTGGCCTGGCTTGCTCTGGATCTCGATCTGGCCCCGGTGGGCTTTCACGGTTCTGTAGACCATGGAAAGGCCCAGTCCCGTTCCCTTGCCCACACCCTTTGTGGTGAAGAAGGGGTCCATGGCTTTCTCAAGAACCTCTTTGGGCATTCCGATTCCTGTGTCCTCTACTACTACTTCAGCCCACTCCCAACCGATATTCCTGGATCGTATGGTGAGAGTGCCGTTATCGGGCATGGCATCCGCGGCGTTGACGCAGAGGTTCATGAACGCGTGGGTCAATCCACCTGCATCCCCCTTGATTGGATGGAGGTCATGCTCTAGATCCAATCTTAATTCCACCCTGGCCAGGGTTGTCCGCTCCAGGAGGTTCACCTCTTCCTTGAGGATGGCATTCAGATCGAGCGTTTTCTCTTCACTCTGGCTCTGTCTGGCAAAAG
>CAIYNT010000193.1 GCA_903927605.1 uncultured Holophagaceae bacterium | reverse complement strand
CCCTCATCGGTCCAGAAGACGCACTGCGGCATCGGCCTGCCCATGAGAAGCCAGTGTTTCCGGGTTTGTTCCTTGTAATCACGGAAACGATTGGCAAGGGATTCGGGAACGGGAAGGGCGTCGGCTTCCTTCCCTTTCGTCAGTCCGGGCGTATAGGACTTAAAGTCAGAGCTGAACCAGTACCAGCGCATGCCTGTAACCTCTGAGATGCGAAGGCCCAGAAGAAGCATGATGCGGATACCCAGGCGGACCTGCTCACTCCTGGTAAGGGAGTCCACGGCATTCAGGAAGGGCACGGCCTGCGAGGCCACGAGCGCCTTGACCGGCTTTTCCTGGACGGAGTTCAGCTGGATCTTGAACGGAAGCTTTCCTCAGCCCAGTCATCACCACCCAAGTCCTCACCGCCTTTCTTGAGGGTGCGTCTGGGGGTGGGTCCTCGCAGGGTGAGTCCGTCTTCGACCTCCTCTCTGTTCGGGAACGCGAGGTGCTGGCGCTGGTGGCTGAGGGTTGGCACACCCGTGAGATCGCGGCCTACCTCTCCCTCGGCCCCAAGACCATCGAGAAGCACCGCTCAAACCTGATGAAGCGCCTTGGCCTGCATTCCATCGCGGCCCTGACTGCCTACGCCATCGAGAAGGGCCTCGTCACGAGCTAAGTCTCAATCGGCAGGTGCCAGCACGCAACAACCAGGGTACCGCCTTCCGGTGATGACCTGAGTTCAAATGTTCCGCCACTGAGCTCGGTCCGCTCCTGCATCGAGGCCAGGCCCAGTCCGCCATGCGAGTTGGACTGGCCGACGCTCCTGGGATCGCAGCCTTGGCCGTTGTCAAAGACGGACAGGGTGAGGTGGCCACCTACCAGGGCGAGCGTGAAGGTGACTCCCGTTGCCTGGCTGTGCTTCTCGATGTTGTGAGAGGCTTCCTGCAGGATCCGGAAGAGGGTGATCTTCAGGACCACCGGGATCACCTCTTCCTCGAGCTCGATCTGTTCGGTCACATGGATGGAGGGATTGGCCGCCTTGAAGTGGGCAATCAGCCAGGTGATGGTTGCCAGGAGGCCGAGGTCATCCAGCATGCTGGGACGCAGGTTCATGGAAATGCGTCGAACCTCCTCGATGGCGCCAGCCAGGTCTTTCAGCAAAGCGGAAGCGAATACCTTCTCCGCACGGCTCCGATGGCTGTGTAAGGATGCCAGCCTATGCCCTCCGATGAGCTTGATGGCGCTCAGGGTCTGGCCGAGGCTGTCATGCAGGTCCAGGGCGATCCGCTTGCGCTCATTCTCCTGGGCCAGAAGCAGGCGCGTGTACATCCGCTTGAGCTGGCTGATCCTGGCTAGGACTTCGGTTTCCAGCGCCAGATTGAATTTTTGGAGCCGCACCTCGTGCAGCTTGAGGTCAGTGATGTCCGAGATCGCCATCAAGCGCTCCGAAGAGCCCTTTGAATCTTGCCCGGCAGCTGATTTTATACTTGCCCAGATGGGAGGGGCTGACGCGCAGAGCAAGCGCAGCACCATGGCAGGAAGGGGGTCGGCGTCGGAGAATAGTCGGCGGTAAAGTTCATATTCGTTTGCATCCTCGGGGTGGATGAACTGGGAGAGCGGCCGCCTGAGCAGCGTCTCCTGGCTCATGCCCAGCATGGATCTCAGGTGGAGGTTGGCCTGCAGGATGACTCCCTGCTCGCTGAGGGTGCAATAGCCTACCGGCGCAAACTCATAGAGATGGAAGTAGCGTGCATGTGAGGCTTCAATCTCCTGTTGCGTCTGGCGAAGCTCTTCATTCTCCATTTCCAATTCGACCTGGTGCACCCGCAACTCGTGCAGCACCCGGAGCATCTCCACAGGCAAGAGAGAATCGACGCTGTCGGGGGCTCTGGCGGGGCTGCTGAGGACAGCCGACTCCGCCCTGCTGCGCAACGCTTTGGCCGCTCTTTCCTGGTCGTTCATTCCGCTCGTTTCATACCAGTCGTGATTGCAGCGCGTGTCTGATTCATCCACTGGCAGGGACATACCCATCTCACCGTGACCTTGAAGGCCACTGAGATGCAAGCAGAAAGGTCAAGCGCTGGCTTTAAGTTCTGTCCATTTTGGGTGAGGGGGGAAACCCTACTTCTTGGCGGGG
>CAIYNT010000192.1 GCA_903927605.1 uncultured Holophagaceae bacterium | reverse complement strand
GTGGAGCTCTGCGCCAAGTGCAGCCACGGCGACACCCAGCACATCAACCTCTTTCCCGGAAACATGGAAGAGTGCTTCCAGTTCGCCTACGACGCCTTCGACCTGGCGGAGTGGTTCCAGACCCCCATCTTCGTCGTCACCGACCTGGACCTGGGCATGCAGAACTGGTCCTCCAAGCCCTTCGCCTACCCGTCCAAGCCCTACAACCGTGGCAAGGTCCTCAACGAGCAGCAGCTGGCCGAGGCCAAGGACTGGGGCCGCTACAAGGACGTCGACGGCGATGGCATCTGCTACCGCTCCCTGCCCGGCACTGCCGGCGGGAAGGGCTCCTATTTCACCCGCGGCTCGGGCCACAACGCCTACGCCCAGTATTCCGAGAAACCCGAGGACTACGTCGAGGTGGTGGATCGTCTGAAGCGGAAATACGAAACAGCCAAGACCCACGTACCCAAGCCCCTCTTCCGCAACCTGGGCTCGGAGAAGGGCATCCTGGCCTTCGGCTCCAGTGACCCCGCCATGATCGAAGCCCAGGACATCCTGGCGGAAGGCGGCCTCAAGACCGACTACCTGCGCTTGCGTGCGTTGCCCTTCACCGCCGAGGTCGACGCCTTTGTCAGCGGGAAGAAGGTGGTCTACGTGGTCGAACAGAACCGCGACGGCCAGCTGGCCAACCTCTTCCGTGAGGCCTATCCGGAATTCGCCACCAAGTTCAAGAGTGTCCTCCACTACAACGGCCACGCCATCGACGCCAAGTGCATCGTCGATCAGATCACCGCCTTCGAGCAGCAGTAAGAGGAGCCGACCATGACCACTGCCACTGCTTCCGCTCCCACCAACAAGCTCGGCTTCACCAAGCAGGACTACGTGGGCTCCAAGTCCACCCTCTGCGCCGGCTGCGGCCACGACGCCATCACCGCGCAGATCATCAACGCCGCCTTTGAATCCAGCATCGAGGGCCACCGGGTCACCAAGTATTCCGGCATCGGCTGTTCCTCCAAGACCCCCGCCTACTTCATCAATCAGGGCTGGGGCTTCAACAGTGTCCACGGTCGCATGCCGGCCATCGCCACCGGCGCCTCCCTCGCGAACCGGAACCTCATCAACATCGGTATCTCCGGCGACGGCGATTCCATGTCCATCGGCATGGGCCAGTTCGTACATGCCGTGCGCCGCAACATCCCGATGATCTACATCATCGAGGACAACGGCGTCTATGGTCTTACGAAGGGCCAGTTCTCCGCCACCGCCGACAAAGGCTCCCACCTCAAATCCGGCGCTGTGAATGACTTCCCCCCCATCGACCCCTGCACCCTGGCCATTGAGCTGGGCTGCGGCTTCGTGGCCCGCTGCTTCTCCGGCAACCCCAAGCAGCTGAACGCCATCCTCAAGGCTGCGTTTGCCTACGAAGGCACGGTGGTGCTGGACATCATCAGCCCCTGCGTGACCTTCAACAATCACGACGCGTCCACCCGCTCTTACAAGCACGTCAAGGACCACGACTTCCCCCTGCACGACCTGGGTTTCATCCAGTACTCGGAGGTGGAGGACGTGGAGATCCCCGCCGGTGCGACTGAGGTCGTCACCTTCCCCGACGGCTCCAAGGTGGCCATCAAGGCCACCCACGATGACTACGATCCCCGAGACCGCTTCAGCGCCATGAAGGCCATCCACGAGTCCATGGCCAAGGGTGAGTTCCTCACGGGCCTGCTCTACATCAACCCCACGCAGCCACCCCTGCCCCAGGTGCTGAACCTCGTGGATGAACCCCTGGCCACCCTGGATGAGACCCTGCTCAAACCCAGCCCTGCCGTGCTGGACGACATCATGCAGGCATTGATGTGAACCACCAGGTCCGCTAGACTGGATGTCCTTGGGCCTGTAGCTCAGCTGGGAGAGCGCTGCGTTCGCAATGCAGAGGTCGGGAGTTCGATCCTCCTCGACTCCACCAAATATTTAGCCATTAGACAAATGTTCTCTCAC
>CAIYNT010000191.1 GCA_903927605.1 uncultured Holophagaceae bacterium | reverse complement strand
CTGGTGCAGCGTGGCGGCTTCGGTGGTGCCCTACTGGTCCGGCCGGGCCGTGCATGCCCTGGAACATCGGGACTGGCACGGGTCGGAGATCTTCCTGGCCTGGATGCTGGCCTTCACCGCCGTGGCTGGTGTCGGGCGCTATCTCATGCGCAACACGCTCATCGGCCTCAGCCGGGAGGTAGAGCGGGAACAGCGGGAATCCCTCTACAGTTTCCTGCTATCGCGGCCCTTCGCCTTCTATGAGCGGCAGCGGGTGGGCGATCTGATGTCACGGGTCGGCGACGATGTGGGGACGGTCCGCATGGCCACGGGACCGGGTCTCATGAGTTTCCTCCAGGTGCTGTCGATCCTGCCAGTGACTTTGGCCCTGATGATCCACACCAGCTGGCGCCTCACCTTGGCCGTCATGCTGCCCTTTTCCTTCCTGGCCCTGGGGTTCTATATCATCGGGAAGTGGAGCCACGTAGTACAGCAGAAACTCCAGCTGGCCTTCTCCGCCCTCTCGACCTTCAGCCACGAGACCATCAGCGGGGAACGAGTGGTACAGGCCTTCGGCTTGGAGGGCGCGCGGGTGACCCAGTTCGGAGCACTCAGTCGCCGGCACGCCATGCTCAGCATGAAGCAGTCGGTGATCTTCAGTGCCTATGCACCGCTGTCGGCCTTCATCGGCGGCGTATCCGCCCTCGTGCTGGTGACCTATGGGGGAGGTCTGGTGGTCAGGGGTATCCTGGACCTGGGCGACCTCGTGGCCTTCACGGGCTTTCTGGTGGCTCTGGCCTGGCCCATGATGAGCCTGGGGTGGTCGGCAAATCTGTTTCAGCGGGCCAAGGCCGGGCAGGAGCGCCTGAACGAACTGCTGCACAGTCCTGAGCGGCCACTGCCCCCGGCTGAAGCCATCACGCTTCCCGAGGCTCCGGCGGCCCTCCGGCTGGAAGGCGTCCTGCATCGCTTCGAGACTGGGCGTGGCCTTGGGCCTGTGGATCTGGAACTTGCACCCGGCGACAGCCTGGCCGTGGTCGGCGGCATCGGCTCGGGCAAGACGCTCCTGCTGCAGGTGCTGGCGGGTCTGCGGGAACCCCAGGCAGGGCAGCTGCTCATGGACGGTGCGCCGCTTTCAGAGACAACGATTCGCCGCCACTGGGCGGGACTGGGTTGGGTACCCCAGGAAGCCTTCCTCTTCTCGGACACCTTGCGTATGAACCTGGCCATGGGGCGACCCGATGCCACCGATGAGGAGATCTGGGAGATCGCCCGGGTCGTGGTCCTGGATGAACTCATCCGCCGGCTGCCTGAGGGGCTGGACACGGTGGTTGGGGAGCGGGGCGTTGTCCTCAGCGGTGGTGAGCGTCAGCGTACGGCCCTCGCCCGGGCCCTGCTGCGCAAGCCGAGGCTGCTGCTGCTGGATGATGCTCTGTCCGCAGTGGATGCCGAGACGGAAAGTCGCATCCTGGAGAATCTGCGGGTCTTCCTGGACACCTCGACCCTGGTCCTGGCCACGCATCGGGTCTTCGTGGCTGAGACCTGCGACCGGGCGCTCGTGCTCGATGAAGGTCGGGTGATCCAGCTGGACACGCCTGAGGCCCTGGCAAGCCAAACCGGTACCTTCGCGCGACTCAAGCGGTTGCAGAGCCTCGAGCGGGAGCTGGTGCGGGGGAGTTGATCAGCTCCCCTCCCGGAACGTGACCTTGTTGATCTCGGCGAAGGTAGTGATGCCCAGCCGGACTTTTTCAATGGCGCTCTCCCGGAGGAATTGCATGCCGCCTCGGCGGGCGGCGGCCTTCACTTCGCGCACAGGGGCCCGCTGGATGAGCAGCTCCCGGAGCTCATCGTTGAGACCCATGAACTCGATGATGGCCTGGCGGCCCCGGAAGCCCGTGCCGTGGCAGTCCACGCAGCCCACGCGATCAAACAGAGTGGCGCCGCGCAGCCAAGCCTCGTCCACGTCGTTCTCCTCCAGCTCCTGGGGTGTGGGTGTCTGGGCAGGTCGCTTGCACTTGGGGCAGAGCACGCGGATGAGGCGCTGGGCGAGGATGCAGTTGAGCGAGGACACGAAGTTGTAGACTTCGACGCCCATGTGCTGGAAGCGACCCAACACGTCCAACACATTGTTCGCGTGGACCGTGGTGAAGACCAGGTGGCCCGTGAGGGCCGACTGGATGGCGATCTGGGCGGTTTCAGGGTCGCGGATCTCGCCCACGAGGATCTTGTCCGGGTCGTGGCGCAGGATG
>CAIYNT010000190.1 GCA_903927605.1 uncultured Holophagaceae bacterium | reverse complement strand
GGCGGACTTCCTCATCCGTCAGGGGGGTGGGCCGTTTCTTGTTGGCCCCCACGAAGCTCGTGACCTTGGGCGTGTTCCGCACCAGATTCCAGTCGGCATCGGCCATCTCCACGGAGACATCGGCCCTGCGCTCGACCTGGATCTGGACCAGCAGATAGCCAGGGAACGACTTGCGCTTCTTGATGACGCGTTCCTTCTTGCCGGACTTGGCGTCGACCTTCATCTCCTCGTAGGTCTCCTCGGGGATCTGGATGTCCCCGAAGCTCTCCGAACGCTCCTCCATCTTGATGCGCTGGCGGAGATGCTCCATCACCTTGGCCTCGTAGCCGGAATAGGTGTGGATGATGAACCACTTCAACTCGCGGCCCTGGGGCTGCGCCGTTGCGTCCTGGGGAACTTCCTGGGGAATGCTGACGAGATCGGTCATGTCTGCCTCCGCTTCAGCGGGTCTTCAGGAAGAAGAACGCGAAGCCCTTGGAGAGAACCCAATCCGCGGTCCACAGGTACGCCCCGACGAAGAGGGAGACGAGCGCCACCGTCCAGGCGGAAGCCATCACCTTCTCCTTGCTGGGCCAATCCACCCGGTTGAGCTCTTCCGCCAGATCTTTGGCCTGTTGCTTGATGGCACCGATCACGATGGACCCCGTGGAAAGGATTTGGATCAGAAAAACCTGGCCCCGAGCGAGATCGCCGGGGCCGGGAAGTGGCAGGGGAGACAGGTTTCGAACCCGCGACCTGCGGATTTGGAGTCCGCTGCTCTACCAGCTGAGCTACTCCCCTGTGGGAACCGCCCGGCCTCTGGTGGGGCCGGGCGGGAACCCTTCGACCGGGGCTACTTGGCCTCGCGGTGAATCTTGTAACCGCCACAGAAGCGGCAGAACTTGTTGAACTCAAGCTTGCCCGTGGTGGTCTTCTTGTTCTTGGTGGTGCTGTAGTTCTTGCGTTTGCACTCTTGGCACTGCAAGTGGACGATGTCGCGCATGGAGACCTCCTAGGTCGGGCTGGATCGGCTTTAGGCCAGGATCTCGCCCACGTTGCCGGCACCCACCGTGCGACCACCCTCGCGGATGGCGAACTTCAGGCCCTTGACCATGGCGATGGGCTGGATCAGCTCCACCGTCAGGGTGACGTTGTCGCCGGGCATCACCATTTCGCGGCCGGCTTCGAGTTCGTTGGAACCGGTCACGTCGGTGGTGCGGAAGTAGAACTGGGGACGGTACTTGTTGAAGAAGGGGGTGTGGCGGCCGCCCTCCTCCTTGGTCAGCACGTACACCTGGGCGTTGAACTTGGTATGGGGGGTGATGCTGCCGGGCTTGGCGAGCACCTGGCCACGCTCCACGTCCTTGCGCTCCACGCCGCGGAGCAGGATGCCGGCATTGTCGCCAGCCTGACCCTGGTCCAGGGACTTGCGGAACATCTCGACGCCGGTGACGACCTTCTTGACGGTGTCCTTGAGGCCGATGATCTCGATTTCCTCGCCGACCTTGACGACCCCTGCCTCGATGCGGCCGGTCACCACGGTGCCGCGGCCCGTGATGGTGAAGACGTCCTCGACGGGCATGATGAAGGGCTTGTCGATGGCGCGGACGGGATCGGGAATGTAGGAATCCACCGCCGCCATGAGCTCATGGATGCAGGCGCAGTCCGGATGGTCCGGGTTCTCGGCGTGGTCCAGGGCCAGACGGGCGGAACCCTTGATGATGGGGATCTCGTCGCCGGGGAACTGGTAGGAGGACAGCAGGTCGCGGATTTCCATCTCGACCAGCTCCGTGAGCTCGGGGTCGGCGATATCCACCTTGTTCATGAAGACGACGATGTAGGGCACGCCGACCTGACGGGCCAGCAGGATGTGCTCGCGGGTCTGGGGCATGGGGCCGTCCGTGGCGGCCACCACGAGGATGGCACCGTCCATCTGGGCCGCGCCGGTGATCATGTTCTTGATGTAGTCAGCGTGGCCGGGGCAGTCCACGTGGGCGTAGTGGCGCTTCTCGGTCTGGTACTCGACGTGGGCGGTGTTGATCGTGATCCCGCGGG
>CAIYNT010000189.1 GCA_903927605.1 uncultured Holophagaceae bacterium | reverse complement strand
TGCAACGACGTGCGAGCAATGTGGAAAGCCTGGGGAAATAGGACAGTTCTTACTCACACTATGCCCGTCATGCCTGATGCAACACACCCTGGAGGCGCATGATGAAGAGGGGTAACAAGACGTCGGAACCCAAAAAATCCAGAGCTTGCTCCGCATGTGGAGCGCTCTTGAGGTCCGTACCTGCGGATGCCCTTGTAGACCACCAGACCGGGAAGACCCTCAGCCTGGAGGAATACTGGGCCAAGGTCGACGCAGGCCCGCATTGGGATCACGTCCTGACCGAGATGGAAATGGATGATGCCAAGGTGGGCACGCGCTCGCTCACTTTCGCGCTGGGGACCTTGGAAGAACTATCCAGGGCTGCGAAGCACTACTTGGAGAACCCGAGCCAGAGCAATCGTGATCGCGTGGTAGCGGCCATGGCGGATGCACAGGTGGTCCTGACATCCCACATTGTGGACGTACCGAGGGTGAACATTGACGCACCCACGATGGACGAGATTAATGCCGAGGTGAAGGCGGTTCGCCGCGCCAGAGCTAAGAGGGTCAGATGACCCCTAAAGATGCAGCCGACCTAGTGGCCGCCAAGCTGGCCGAACTGGGAGTCCGGGCCGAGCTGGTCTCCTCCAGTCATCGCAAGATCCGATTCCGGGTGGACCGCAGTCAGATCGAGGTGCCCATCGGGCCAGGCGTTTGGGCCGCGCTGCCCGGCCTGCCCGCCTTTGTGGATAAGGTCCCAGTCCAGTATGACCAACTATAGGGAATCATCGTCATGTGTGAGCTGCCGCCAGACCTCCCCTTTGGGCCCTTGATCGCGAACCTGTCCCCCCGTGAGCGGGCGAGGGCCATCTTGGAGGCCCGTATCCAAATCCTGGTGGATGAGGCCCTGGCTACGTCTGCCATCGAGGGCATCACGATTGATCCCAAGGAGGCTCGGAAGGCCGTGCTACGGCGCCTTGCCATCCAGGAAGGCCTCATCAATGAGTGACCACATCGAATACCAACGAGGCAAGGCGCAGCGAGTGTTCGACGCGTTCGGACCATCGGGCTTCAACGTGTCTGAAGATGGGCGGCTTGGCTACTTCGGCCCCGGCGGCCCCTGGTACGCGAAGGATGAGATTGGATCATGCGCAATCCAGACGGGTCACTCTCGGTCACGGAGGGGATACCCCTTGAGCGCATGACCGAGGATGAGCGCTTCCGGCTGCTCTACCCAGGGCCACCCGAGAGCGATCCCGAGACCAGCACCTACACCGCACAAGAGCTTCTTGACCTGGTGTTCCCACCCAGCCCACCACCCGACACCCCCGCCCTTGAAACCTGGCTCTGGCAGAACCCTTCCGCCATGAAATCGGTGCAGCAGGGGCTGAAGGACTCTGCCAAGGACAAGCTGGTCAAGCGCGGTGGCTTTGCGCCTAGACGTAAAGGTTGACTCGACCGTGTAGCTGTAGACCATGTGGCCCGAACACCCGGGTCCCCAGGAAGGCGTGGTCATCCTGGAACAAACCAGGCCTGGCCTCGCTTTCGCGGGGGTTCCTACCCAGATCCCCGAAGGGGGATCCAGGACCGGGGGCCGTGCCCTGCCGGATCGGGGCGGGAGGCGTGGTAATCCTGGAACAAACCCCGGACCATCGTGTTTCTGGGAACAAACTGGGTTCCAGACCTTGTGAAATGCTCCCCTGCCCTGCTTACCCCCGAACAACCAGTGACGGTTGCCGGGGTGTCAGCGGAAGGTTGGAAAGCCTGTCTGCGGACAGGCCGGGGCCGAGCGAATTCCGTGGTCATCCTGGAACAAACCAAGCCTGGCCTCGCTTTCACGGGGGTTCCTACCCAGATCCCCGAAGGCATTAGGGAGAACCCGGGCCCCCAGGAAGGCGTGGTCATCCTGGAACAAACTAGGCCTGGCCTTGCTTTGACGGGGATTCCTACCCAGATCCCCGAAGGGGGACCAGGGA
>CAIYNT010000188.1 GCA_903927605.1 uncultured Holophagaceae bacterium | reverse complement strand
GTCCCCATGCCGGTGATGACGACGCGACGGCGCTGAACGGTCCTGGTCATGGGTTCACCTCGGGTAGGATCGGGAAAACAAACATGCCGCAGGGCCATGAGGGGCGCTGCGGCACGTCACGCTCGCGAATGATCAGACCTTCGCGTGCTTCTCGATGTAGGCGATCGCATCGCCCACCGTGCGGATCTTCTCCTGCTCGCTCTCGGGGATCTCGAGGCTGAAGGCCTCTTCAATGGCCATGATGATCTCGACGGTGTCGAGACTGTCGGCACCGAGATCGTCCACGAAGTGGCTGGATTCGGAGATGGAATCTTCGGGCTTGGCCAGCTGCTCGGCAATAATCGCAATGACCTTCTTACGCACATCAGCCATCGGGGGCTCCTCCAGACGAACCTGGAAACCCTAACACATCCGGGGTCGATTTTCCAAACCCCGGGTAAAGTGGCCATCTCAAGCCCTGGAGAACAGATGGATTGCGCGGGGCTGCCAGCCGTGGAGGATGGAGCCATGCCCCGCGTTCGGACCCATGAGGAACCTGAACTCGGCTGGCCCCTCGGCTGGGGTGCCAGCCTGATCGAATTTCGCACCCACCTGGCGGTGGAGCGTGGCCTCTCGGCAAACACCGCTTCGGGCTACATTTCGGATTTGCACTATCTGGCGGTCTGGGCCTGCGACCAGGAGATCCCCCCCGACGCCCTCACCCGCGATCACCTCACGGCCTTCATCGTCTCCCAGCAGGGCCAGGGCAAGTCGCCGCGCAGCCTCGCCAGGTTGAGTTCCAGCCTCCGCTCCTTCCTGACTTTCCTGCGCATGGAAGGCGGTGCCGGGGCTGGGCCCGAAGCCGTCGTCAAGCCGCCAAGGCCCCCGCGCATCCTGCCCCGCACCCTGGGTGAAAGCCAGGTGGAGGCCATCCTGAATGCCCCGGACACCGCTACACCCCTGGGCATACGTGACCGTGCCTGGCTGGAACTGATCTATGCCTCTGGCCTCCGGGTGTCGGAACTGGCGGGTCTTCCGGCCTTGTCGGTGTTTCTTGACGAAGGTTTTCTCAAGGTGATGGGCAAGGGGAGCAAAGAGCGTCTCATCCCCTTCGGGACGGGCGCGGAGAAGTGGATCCGGGCATGGCTCGTGCTGCGCCCCGGCTTCAAACCCAGGGGTGGCGAACTGTTCGTGGGACAACGGGGCGAAGGAATGACCCGTCAGCACCTATGGCGTCTGCTGAAGGGCTACGCACGAACCGCAGGCCTGCGCGCCGAGGCCGTCAGTCCCCACGTGCTGCGTCATGCGTTCGCAACCCACTTGTTGGATCATGGCGCTGACCTGCGCGCTGTCCAGGCCATGCTCGGCCACGCCGACATCAGCACAACGCAGATCTACACCCATGTCCATCAGGCCCGGCTCCGCGCCCTCTACGACCAGATGCATCCGCGAAGCGGGGGCTGACCTCGGTCAGAGCTGCGTGAGGACGACACCACAGAGGACCAGCACCGCACCCACTGCGAAGGCGGGGGTCACCGCCTGCCCATAGAAGAGCCAAGCTAGCAGGGCCGTGGCCACGGGCTGTCCATTGGTGGCGATGGCCACACGGCTGGGCTCTTTCATGGACAGTGCGTGGAACCAGAGCAGGTAGGACGCCACACTGGTCATCAGGCCGAGATAGACTAGGCCGACCCAGGCCATGGGGGGTACGATCGCGATCATCAGCTTAGGCAGCCCGAAGAGACCCATGGGCGCGAAGATCGCCAGACCGAACAGGATGGAGAGCGTGGTGGCCCGCTGGGCACCGTGCTTCTGCACCAGGGGCCGGCTCAGCACCGTATAGCCCGCCCAGGCGGCCACCGCCACCAACACCATCAGATCACCCAGGATCCAGTGGGGCGGCAGCGTTCCGCTGGCCTTGCCCGAGAAGAGCACCAGGACGCCCGAGAACGCCAGCGCCAGACCCCCCAGTTTCCGCAGCCCCGGCCGCTCTTGCCCCCGGGCCCAGGCCAGCAGCAGCACCAGCGTGGGCGTCAGCGCATAGAGCAGCGCCGCATGGGAAGGCAGGGTGAAGGCCAGTCCACCCAGGAAGGCGATCTGATTCACGACTACGCCCAGGAAGCCCGCCCAAAGGTAGATGCGCCATTCTGCTTTCGCCACCGGCCAGAGTTCCAAGCCACGGATCCGTGCCAACAGGAGGAAACCGGAACCTGCGATGAGGAACCGGAACAGACCGAGAGCCAGGGTCGGGATCGTGTCTGCGGCCACCTTGCCAAGCAGGAAGGTGCCGGCAGAGATGGAGGTGTGGAGCCCCATCACGACGGTAAATCGGAGGTTGCGTTGTCCCATGGCTCCAGCGTGGCCGCCTTCACCCCCAGCTGTGCCACTGAATTGTGCGATGGACCGCTTTGGCTGGATTGGGCGATGATGAGCCAGGAGCCTGACACCCATGGCCGTAACCAAGACCCCCCGCAAGAAGCCCGTGACTGTCCCCGTGGAGGAGGAGAAACCCCCTACGAAGGCCAAAACCGCCCCGGCCAAGAAGGCTGCGCCGAAGAAGGCTGAACCAGCTGAACCCAAAGCCAAAGCGCCGGCCAAAGCCCGCGCCAAAACCAAGGCCGCCAGAGCCGTGGCCGTCGCCAAGGTCGAGGAACCTGCTGCTGAGCCCATCCTTCCCACCCCTGTGGAGGCTCCACCCGTGGTGAAGCGGGTGCCAGCCACGCCGGCCCTGTCGCCCCTGGCGCAGACCATCCTCACAGCAATCTGCGAAGGCCGCGCCGTCGAGTTCATTTTTGCGGACGCCGATGCCAACGCCCCGCGCACCTTTGAACCCCGCCACCTCACCTTCGACGCCCTCGGCCAAGCCTGGTATGTGTGGGGCTGGGATCGCCGCTACAACGCCGAGCGCCATCACCGGGTGGACCTGCTGGCCGAAGTCAATGACGTGGAGGGCGTGGGCCGCGCGGCCCAGGGGCCCTATGCCGAAGGCACGCCTGCCAACCTCATCGGCGGCTGGCTGGGCGGCGAGCCCATCGCCGTGAAAGCCTCACTCATGAAGCAGTGGGCCTTCGCCGTGAAGCAGGCACCCCCTGCCTTCCCGAACTTCAAGATCGAAGACCAGGGCGATGGCCAGGCGCTGGTTTCCTTCACGGCCACGGACCTCCGGGCCATCGCCCGCTGGGCCATGCAGTTCGGCGATGGTGTTCAGGTGCTCGAACCGGCCCGTCTCGTTGATCGGATCAAGCAGGTGGGCGCGGTGTGGGCCGGGCGGGACCGGCAGCCTGCTGCGGCCGTTCCTTCACCCAAACCCGCACCTCGGCACGAGCCCACGCCCGAAGCGCGGCGGCAGGAGACTCGGCCACCCCGCGAGGTCCGGCCCGAACGGGAGCGAGAAGAGACCCGCCCGCCTCGAGAGGCTCGTCCTGAACGGGAGCGGGAAGAGGCCCCCAAGGCCAAGCCGGGCAAAGTGGAAGTTATCCGGTTCGATCGACTCTGAACCCGCTCAAGGCACCAGGGTCCAACCCCGGCGCCCGGGCCAGAAGGCATAGCTCTGGCCCAGCGGATTGAAGCCGACGCCCTGGAGACGACGGTGCACCAGCACCCGGGTCTGTCTGTAGTCGATGGGAATGACCGGGGCGTCGCGATCGATGATCTTGGAGATCCGGCGATAGATCTGCTTGCGCGCTTCCTGGTCGAGGGTGTGGCGCCCCTCATCGAACAGACGGTCCACTTCCGGGTTCAGATAGCTGCTCACGTTCGCCTTGGTCCGATAGCCCTCCCTGGTGAAGAGTGGACTGTCCACGTCCGGATCCAGGGCCAGGGCCCAGCCATAAGCCCATAGATCCCCCTCTTGATGGGTCGCCTTTTCCACCACAGCCGCGAACGGTAGGGTTCGCACCTCGATCCGGATACCCACCCGGGCGGCCTGGGCGGCCAGCAGGGCCGCATTGCTTGGCTTGGTGGGTTGGG
>CAIYNT010000187.1 GCA_903927605.1 uncultured Holophagaceae bacterium | reverse complement strand
GACCCTCTGATTAAGAGTCAGATGCTCTAACCAGCTGAGCTAAGGGACCACGAGAAGGAGAGTCTATCAGGGTAGGCAGGGAACGCAAGAGTCCCTTCGCCGCCCGTTCCTAGAGGGACGGAAGCTTCATGGCCTCGCGTACATCGGCCATGGTCTCGCCTGCCACCGCGCGAGCCCGGGCGCTGCCATCGCGGAGCACCTCTTGGATGTTTCCCGGATGGGCGAGATGGCCCTCGATCTTCTCCCGCACCGGTTCGATGCGACGGGTCATGGCTTCAGCAACCCGCTTCTTGCAGTCGAAGCAGCCGATGCCGGCCCGGCGGCATTCGGTGTTCACCAGCTGGATCGTGGCGTCATCGCTGAAGAGCTTGTGGAACTCAAAGACCGGGCAGATGTCGGGGTTGCCAGGGTCGGTCTTGCGGACCCGGGCCGGATCCGAGGCCATCTGCCGCGTGCACTTCTCCAGGATCTCGGCATTGCTGTCCCGCAGGTAGATGCAGTTGCCATAGCTCTTGGACATCTTCCGGCCATCCAGGCCCGGCACCTTGGGCGTCTTGGTGAGCACGGCCTCGGGTTCCGGGAACACCTCGCGCTTGAACAGGAAGTTGAAGCGGCGGACCACTTCGCGGGCCAGTTCCAGATGGAAGAGCTGGTCCTCACCCACGGGCACCTTGTGGGCCTTGTAGATCACGATGTCGGCGGTCTGGAGCAGCGGATAGCCGAGGAATCCGTAGCTGCCGAGATCCGCCACGGCATTCTGCAGCTTCTCCTTGTAGGTGGGCACCCGCTCCAGCCAGGAGAGCGGCGTGACCATGGAGAGCAGCAGGTGCAGTTCGGCGTGCTCCTTCACCAGGCTCTGCACGAAAATCGTGGCCTGGTTGGGATCCAGGCCCGCGGCCAGGTAGGTGGCCGTCAGTTCCTGAGTCGCCGGCCAGATCTCCTCGACAGATTCGTACTTGGAGGTCAATGCGTGCCAGTCGGCGATCATGTAGAAGGCTTCGCCTTGGCCCTGCAGGCGCGTGAAGTTGTCCAGGGCGCCCACCAAGTGACCGATGTGCTGGGAGCCCGAGGGCTGGATGCCGGAGAGAACGCGGTGCTGCATGGATCAGGCTCCGAGGATGATGTGGGCAACCGGATTTAAAGTCCAATAGAGCAATGCTCTCACTGGATTCAGCAGGAAGCCAACGACGCCAGTCATCAGAAGTAGGAAGAGGATGGGCATCGTGTAGGGGTGATAACGCAAACGGTCGTATTGAGGCAACCAATGATCCGGAAGAATCCCACGGAGCACGCCGGCCCCATCAAGCGGGCCAAGGGGCAAGATATTGAAGGCGGCCAATAAAACATTCATGAAGACCAAGGAGCCCCCAAGTCCCAAGAGAAGCACCTGCCACATCGGAAGTCCCAGCCGAAGTAGGGTTTCAGGTCCCCGGAAGGAGGCCTGGAGTAATTGCCACCGATCTTCGATACCAGGGACGCTCGCTCGAATTGAAAGGCACATGACCCCTAGAAACACAAAACTGAGCACCACATTGGACGCTGGCCCCGCCAGAGAAACCAGTGCCCCGGAGGTCTTCATCCGGATTTTTCGAGTGAAATTCACGGGGTTGAAAGGAACTGGTTTCGCCCAGCCAATGAAGAAACCGCCAAGGATCAGGCCCATCAGAGGGAATATCACCGTTCCAAGAATGTCCATATGGGCAATGGGGTTCAGGCTCATACGACCCTGACTTGCGGCAGTGTCGTCACCCAACAGATAGGCGGCGGTGGCATGACTGGCCTCGTGCACGCTGAGGCTGAAGAGCAGCGCCACATAGCTGACGAGGATGGTGGGGATGGAGATGCTGTCGAACACCCGGACTCCGGCAATTCTCCAGTGTACAGGTTCGGGGCCGATGACTGGAATCAGGGGTTGTCGACACGTCACGTCGAGGCCTATCCACCCATCCTGCCCGGAGCCCGGCATGTATCTCAAAGCCAACTCACCCCATGCCGCCTCCGCGGGAAAAAGCGTCATCGGCTTCAATGTCATCAACGGGAAAGAGGTCGAGGGCGACCTGTCTCTCATCCAGGCCAAGTCCGCGGTGGACCACCGGGATCTGGTGGGCATGTTCCCGGACAGCGGCGAAAAGGACGTGGCCCGGGCCGCCAAGGCCGCCTCGGAGGCCTTCCGATCCTGGTCAGCGACGCCCTTTCCTGTGCGGGAGGCCATCGTGCTCCGCACCGCCGGGATCCTGACCGCCCACCGGGAGAAGCTCGGCCGCATCATCACCCGGGAGATCGGCATGACCCCCCGGGAAGCCCTCGAAGAAGTGCAGGAGGCCATTGATGCCTGTGGGTTCTTCGCCACGGCGGTGAGAGAACTCCAGCAGCCATCCCACGCATCGGCAGGCGTGCAGCGGCGTCCAGTCGGAGTCTGCGGTGTCCTCGCCACGGGCAGCTCCCCCCTGGCCGCGCCCGGGTGCAAGATCCTGCCCGCGCTCCTGGGCGGCAACACCGTGGTCTGGAAGCCCAGCGACAACGCTCCCACCACCGCCTACCTCCTCCTGCGGGCCTTGATGGAGGCGGGTCTTCCGCCCGGCGTAGTGAACACCGTCAACGGCCGGGGACGGGCGGGCTGCGGCAAGCATTTCCTCGCCGGCATCGACAAGGGCCACTTCCAGTCCTTCAGCTGCGTGGGCTCCCCGGCTCTCGGAAGGCTGGTGGGCGAGGCGTGCGGCCGGAATCTGGTCCTTCCCAATCTGGATCTGCTGGTCAAGGGCGCCCTGGTGATCCTGCCGGACGCGGACCTCGACCAGGCCGCCCGGGACGCCGTCCAGGCCGCTTTCGGCCAGGCCGGGCAGCGCCCCATCGGGCTGGCCACCATCCTTATGCACGAGGCCTGCGCCGCCGGCTTCAGGCAGCGGTTCCTGGACCGCGTGGCCGCCCTCGAGGTGGGCAACCCCATGACGGACCCCGATGTGGCCTGCGGTCCCATGATCAACGCCCGCTCCGCGACGGCCTTCCGCGAGCATTGGGATCTGGGCCGTGCGGAAGGCGCCGCGCTACTCACAGGAGGCGAGCAGTGGTCCGAGACCAACCGCACGGAACAGGTGAAGGGGAATATCTCCCATGGCATTTATATGCAGCCTTGTGTCTGGGACAAAGTGACGCCCGACATGGGGCTTTTCCGCAACCAGATCCCAGGCCCCACGGTGGGCCTCGCCACCTTCACGGACCTGGGCGAGGCCCTGGATGGACTCGTCGATACCCCGTGCGGTTCCGTCATCAGCCTCTACACCCAGGATCGGGCCGCTATCGAACGGTTCCATCGCGAGAGCCGAGCCGACATCACCCGCCTGAACACCACCTCCGATGATCGGAGGGCCCTGCTGTCCGTCACTGGCCACGGCACCCAGCCGGGCTGCCAGCCCGCCCTCGACCGCTTCAGCCGGTGGATGGCCGCGGATGGGAACAAGATGACCCCCCCGGCCCCCACCGAAGCAGACCCGGAAACCCTCGTCAGCACTCTCAAGACCGACTGGGACAGCCTTTAACCTGACCTAAGCGCCTCGGTCTCTTGAAGCGCTTTTCATTGTGCTCGGAGTGATTCGCAGTGGCTATGGGCTTTGCACAGCGATCCTGTGGCAGGCCTTCGGCTGGGGTCAGGGTTGTCGGTTCTGGTCGTTGTGGGGTTTGCCTTTGGTGGGGTTTTTCAGCCCGCGATCAAAGCCCGACCCAGCCGGGTCTGATGTGCTGGGGATTGAGACGGAGCCACTGGCTGCGGCTGTGCTCCAGAATCGTGTTGGCCAGCTTCAAGGCGAAGGCGCGGAACCTTACGAGGCTGGGTTTCACGCGGCCCATGGCGTAGGTGGTGGCCAGCACGGACCAGTCGCCCTCGCCTTTGATCGGCTTGAGGCTGGGCCTGGGCTTCAGTTCCTCGCCACCGTCTACCTTGGTCCGCAGGTCCACCAGCGTGTTGTGGGCTAGAGCCAGCAGTTGCGCCCACACTTCGTTCTTGTTGATCTCTGCGTGGCGAAAGGTGGGTTCAAAGGCCGCGAGGAAATCCCCGAACCGTCTTTCCGCCTCGCCCCGGTTGAGGTAGTGCTCGACCACCTTGGCGGGCGCGTCATCTCGGTTGGTGACGAAGTAGAAGGCCTCTGCGAACAGGGCTGCTGCGCCATCCTTCTTCTCGGGCACCTGGAACTTGACCACCACGCGTCGCTCCGTGCCCCAGGACTTCACGGCGTGCTGAAACTCGCTGAAGGCCATGGCACCACCGACTTTGGGAAGCTCGGGACAGATGGCCTGGGAGGCCTCGTCCAGCCGTGAGTTGCTCCGCAGCCGCATGGCATACGAGGCACCCATGCTTTCCAGCCCGCTCATCAATCCGGCCGAAGGCATGCCCGCATCGCCTCGGTAGGACCCGATCCGAACCCCCTGCGAAAGTATCCACTCCAGCTTCTCGGCCTGTCCCTGCGCCGTGTGGGGGTTGCCTTCGTTGAGCCACAACGCCGCTAGACGTCCGGATGCCTCCAGGATCCAGCCCGCGTAGTAGCCGAACTCCTTGTAGTGGCCATTGAACGCACCACCCTCCTGCTTCCCGTGCAGCTCAAGGAGGCTGGAATCGCCGTCCAGGTGCAGGGCCGGAATGCCCTCAGATGCCGAGGACAAAAGTGCCACGCGCAGCGGATCCATGCCCACTTCTGCGATGACATAAACCAGGCGCGAGAGGTCGATCTGCGGTACCCGAGAGCCCAACACTTTTCGCCAGAGTTTGTCCGCTTCGATCACATCCGCGATCTCCTTGCCCGAGCGATAGCTCATGGCGAAACCGCAGATCAGTGCCAGCAGTGTGCGGGAGAGCTTCTCCTCCCGCACGAAGCCAAACCGCTGGCCCTCGCAGCCCGCGATGGCCGTGCGTAATGACCCCACCAGACCCTTGAACCAGGCCGATCCGCGGACTTGCCGCGCCACGACCACCAGTCCACCATCCGTCGACACCGGAGGCCCGATCTCCACTTTGATTCCACCGACATCGAGGAGATTTGGTCGCTTTTTCATCAACCCTTCGGTGCACCTTGGTGTCACAAAGTTCCAACCACCATTCTTTACTAATCTGTAATTGAAGACTTTGAACTAATCTGGTTGCGAGAATCCCATTTTCGCCGCGTTCTCTGCAGGCAGGCTCTGCAGGGCGTTAAGTCACGCCAGAAGGAGTTCTCCATGATCCGTTTCATCCGCGGTCTGACCCTCGCCCTCCTGGCCGCCCTCGGCAATGCCGCCCAGGAAGCCACCAACCCGCCGGGAAAGTCGCTATTCACCTTCCAGGAGGCGATGGTCCCAATGCGGGACGGGGTGCGCCTGCAGACGGTGATCATGGCCCCCACCGGGCAGGACAAACCCCTGCCGATCCTGGTCAAGCGAACCTGCTACGGCATCCCACACCAGCCTTGGACCCAGATCCCCCCGTTCTTCCGGGAACTGGCCCGTGATGGCTATATTTTCGTGTTCCAGAACGTGCGCGGACGCTTCAAGTCCGAGGGGGTCTTCCTGTTGTCGTGTTGGATCGACCTGGAAAATCCGAAGGCCGTCAATGAAACCACCGATGCCTACGACACCATTGATTGGCTGGTCAAGAACGTCAAGGGCAACAATGGCAGGGCCGGAATCTGGGGGGTCTCCTTCCACGGGGTGACCGCCGGCCTCACCCTGCTGCATCCACATCCCGCCCTAAAAGCGATCAGCGAGCAGGCCGCGTCGGCAGACCTGTGGATGAACGACGATGCCCACCGCTACGGTGCCCTGCGCCTCAGCTACAGCTTCGAGTACGCGGTCATGGAGATGGCCGACCGGAACAAGAACACGAAATTCGCCTTCGATGCCTACGATGGCTACACGTGGTACCTCAACCTCGGACCGCTCACCAATGCCAACGCCAAGTACCTGCACGGTGCCATTCCCGTCTGGAACGACATCGTGGAGCACCCGGACTACGATGCCCACTGGAAGAAGGAAGCATGGGTCCACCAGGTGCATGCCACCACGGTGCCGATCCTCAACGTAGCTGGATTCTGGGACCAGGAGGATCCCTGGGGGCCGTGGCAGATCTTCCAGCGCTGCGAGGCTTCTGACCCGCAGAACGGCAACTTCATGGTCGCCGGGCCATGGATGCACGGCCAGTGGTATGCCGAAGAAAAGGCCGACAGGATCGGCCAGATCTCCTTTGGCGGGCACAACACGGCGCAGGAGTTCCGGGAGGACATCCAAGCGCCCTTCTTCCGCCACTACCTCCATGACGAGGGGGAGAAGCCGGCCTGGAAAGTCGCCACCTTCCAGACTGGTTCGAACACATGGCACCACTACGCCATCTGGCCACCGAAGGAAGCCAGGCCCACCCGGTTCTACCTGCACCTGGACGGCACGGTCTCCTTCGATTCCCCGGCCCAACCCGACCAGGCGAAGCCCTATAGGGAGTATGTCGCCGATCCGGCTAACCCGGTGCCCTACCGGCAGCGCCCGATATCCCCCACGTACCCGGGCGGCGACTGGGAATTATGGGAAGTGGCCGACCAGCGCTTCGTGGAGGGCCAACCCGATGTGCTTAGCTTCATCAGTCGGCCTTTGGACCGGGACCTGACAGTCACCGGCGCGGTCACCGCCGATCTGTTTGCTTCCACCTCTGGCACCGACTGCGATTTCGTGGTCAAGCTCATCGACGTCTATCCGGAGGATGCCGAGAAACGGGCCTGGGACCCGGAGGACGGACCAGCCCCTGGCCAGTATGCCAAGTCCTTAAACGGCTATGAGCTTCCGATCGCCATGGAGATCCGCCGCGGGCGCTACCTTGGCAGTTTCGAGCAGCCGCGCCCGCTGGTTCCGGACCGGCCCACAGCCTGGGCGTTCCCCCTGCGCGACCACGACCACGTGTTCCTCAAGGGGCACCGGATTATGGTCCAGGTCCAGAGCACTTGGTTCCCGGTCATCGACCGCAACCCCCAGACCTTTGTGCCCAACATCTACAAGGCCGCCGCTTCCGATTTCGTTCAGGCCGTCCAGCGCGTCTACTGCACGCCCGAGTTCCCATCCTACGTGGTGCTGCCGGTCATGCCTTAAAGTCCGGTTGGAGAGCTTGATACGCAGTGAGCTTGCGGCACACATGCGTGCCGCAAGCTCACGAGGATTCACCCACTCGATTCAGCGAGGAGCCCAGAAAAGGAATCCCATCACCCATTGGGTGATGCCTTAAGTTCCCATAGCCCATGGAGTGGTAATGGTTTCAGCAATCTTTTGAAACCTACGTGATTAGGTCAGGTTTAATAGCCTGCTCTGACCGGCTCAGAGTTCCAGTCCTGCCAGGGCGGTCCCCAGATCGCCGGGCTCCCGGCCCAGCGTGAGGCGCATCAAGAACTCCGTGTTGCCTTCCCCACCCTTGATGGGACTCACCGCCAGGGCCCTGGGATGCAGGTCCGTGCCTGCGAAGAAGGTCCAGGTCTCGGCTAGGACGCGCCGGTGGACTGCCGGATCGCGCACGATACCGCCGGCACCCACATCCGCCCGCCCCGCCTCGAACTGGGGCTTCACCAGGAGTACGGCCTCCGCCTGGGGCACGAGGCTCGGTAGCACCGGCGGGATGGCCAAGCGCAGCGAGATGAAGCTCAGGTCCGCCACCAGCAGCTGGCAGCGTTCGGAGATGGAGGCTGGATCCCAGGTGCGGAGGTTCATCTGCTCCATCGAAATCACTCGGGGGTCACTGCGCAGCTTCCAGTGCAGCTGGTTGGTGCCCACGTCCACGGCATAGACCTTCGCCGCGCCGCGCTGGAGTAGACAGTCTGTGAACCCGCCAGTGCTGGAGCCGGCATCGAAGCAGATGAACCCAGCGGGATCGATGCCCCACAGATCGAGGGCCCCGGCCAGTTTCAGACCGCCCCGGCTCACAAAGGGCAGCGGGTCGCCCCGCAGGCGGATGGTCGCCGTCTCGTCCACCGCCGTGCCCGCCTTGGTGACGGGGCGATCCTCCACCAACACCTCACCCGCGAGAATGCGTGCCTGGGCCTTGGCCCGGGTCTCGCAGAATCCGCGCTGGACGAGGAGTTGATCGAGACGCAGCCGAGAGCTCAAGGCAGCACCCCACGCCGCCGCGCGAGGGGTGCCGGGCGAGTGAGGCGAGGAGCGCGAGTTGCTGCGTAGCGGGTACTACGCGCAACGGAGGCTCCGGCTCTGCGAGCCGGAGGCGAGCAGGAGCGGCGCACTGCGCCGCGATAGCTGGAGGTGACGCAGCATCGCCCTCCGTCTAACGCCACGCTGCGCGTGGCTCCCGCTCGCAAGCTCGCGGAGCCGGAGCCTCCCCGCCACCCCTCGCCCGGAGGGATGAGGCCAGCCGCCTCCGTCTGACAGGCCCTGCCCCGCAGGGCCCTCCTGCTCGCAAGCTCGCAGAGGCGGAGCCTCCCCCGCGGCGTCACCATTCGCCGCAGGCGAATAGGACCGCATCGGCGCAGCCGATGGCGGCCCCGAAGGGGCGAGGGCCAGAGGCCTGAGTCAAATCCCTTGAACAACGAACCACGTTGCCCTGCGGGCCCTTCCTTCTCGGTATCGCCTGCGGCGATACGCGAGACAAACTGAAATCTGCGGTGCATCCCGGCTGGATTCATCGCGGGGCCGTCGGGCGCTGCCTTGAGCTCTCTAGCCACGGGCCAACCGCCTCTGCCGTGCCAGCTCTTTGCGGTACACACCCACATTCAGGTTGTGATCCCTCAGGCTGGGCGCGAAGCTGTGGCCACCCTTGCCGGTGGCCACGAAGTAGAGATCCTTCCCGACCAGGGGCGCCTTGGCGGCCTCGATGGCCGTGGCACTGGGAATGGCGATGGGCGTCGGGGGCAGGCCACCCACGGAGTAGGTGTTGAACCGGCTGGGGCGACGGAGGTCCTCGGCCATCGGGGTGGTGAACCGCAGGTCGCCGCTGAGCCAGCGGGCATAGAGGCTGGTGGGGTCGCACTGCAGCCGCATGCCGAGGTCGAGGCGCTTCTTGTAGACCCCGGCCACCTTCGGCTGTTCCTCCACCAGCTTGGTCTCTTTCTCCACCAGGCTCGCCAGGATCAGGGTCTGGTAGGGTGGCAGCATGCCGCCCTCCAGCTCCGGGCGGATCTGGTCGCGGAAGGCCTCCACCAGCATGAGCATCACCTCCTCGGGCTCCAGGGCGTGGTGCAGCTTGTAGGTGGCCGGAGCCACGAGGCCTTCCAGATTCTCGGCCTGCTCGAAGCCCGCGGTCTTGGCTAACCGCGGACTCTTCCAGAGAACCCAGAAGGCGTCTTCCGGAACGAAGTCCTTCAGGCGCTTCTGCAAAGACCAAGCATGGGCACCTTCGGGGATGGACACGAGGGTGTAGTGGATCTCCGCGCGTCGCAATTTACCCGCCACCTCCGAAAGGCTGGCCCTGGGTGTGAAGGTGTACTCGCCGCGGATGAGCTGGAGCTTCCGGGACCGCGCCCAGAGCTTGAAGAGTGAGGCTGAACGGATCACGCCATCACGCTCGAGCTGGTCCGCAACTTGGTTGACGCTCGTTCCCTTCTTCACCAAAACCGTGGCTTCCTGCAGGAGCGGCCCCTGCCCCTTCCAGGCCCACCAACCGCCGAGTCCGGGCAGGATGGCCAGGATCGCGATGGCCAGGAGGAGCCGGAAGGATGAATGGGAACGCGCCATGGCTCCAGAATGCCGTGATAGCGCGGATCGATCCACTCAGGGTGGGCTCCTGCCTTGACAGCCTGTCAATTCCCTCTTGCCTGAGCATGTTGGATCGCAGGGCATCGCCAGAGCTCCAGAGGCCTTTGGGATGGTTCCGGAATGCAGGCCCTGCTTGGAAATGGAGGGACTCATCCAGGCCGGAAGCACCCTCGTCTCCAGGTTCGGGCGCCTGAACAGCCCAGTGTTTTCCTGTGCGTCGGCCTAGCAAGCGCATGGCCCAGGGCGGATGATTCTACCCAAGAGCCGCCCGCCTGAACTCGCAGTGAAACCTCGCGTCCCAGCCTACAGGAGCACCTTATGACCCGTGTTGTTGTCCTTGGAGCGGGCCGCGTCGGTGGTGCCATAGCCCGGGATCTGGCCCCGGATTTCAAAGTCACAGTAGCGGACCGATCCGAGGCCGCCTTGGCGAGAATGCGGGACGCGGGTCTCTCCAGCCGGGCTTCTGATCTGTCTTCGCCCGAGGGCGTGAAAGCCGCCGTGGCCGATGCCGACCTGGTAGTGGGCGCGGTTCCGGGGTTCATGGGTTTCGCCACGGCCAGGGCCGTGCTGGAGGCCGGCAAGCCCCTGGTGGACATCTCCTTCTTCGACGAGGACTGCTTCGAATTGGACGAACTGGCGAAAAGCCGGAACCTCACGGCCATCGTGGACTGCGGCATCGCCCCGGGTTGCCACAACATCATCCTCGGCGACCTTTCGCATCAATGGGACCGCATCACCTCCTTCGAATGCCTGGTGGGCGGCCTGCCCGTCGTTCGCACTTGGCCCTACGAATACAAGGCGGGCTTCAGTCCCATCGACGTCATCGAGGAATACACGCGCCCGGCCCGCTACGTGAAGGACGGTCGAGTGGTCACGTTCCCCGCCCTGTCCGAACCCGAACTGCTGGACTTTGCAGGTCTCGGTACCCTTGAGTCCTTCAACACCGACGGCCTGCGCAGCCTCATCAAGACCTTCCCGCTGGTGCCGGACATGAAGGAGAAGACCCTGCGATATCCAGGCCACATCGAAAAGATGCGGATGCTGCGAGAGTCCGGCTTTTTCAGCAAAGGGAAGATCCGAGTGGCTGACACCGAAATCAGCCCATTGGAGCTGACCACGGCCCTGCTCTTCCCCATGTGGTTCATGCAGGAAGGCGACGAGGATTTCACCGTCATGCGGGTCACCGTTGAAGGCGAGAAGGGTGGCCAGCGGCTACGCAAGGAGCTGAACCTGCTGGACCGCTACGACCGGGCCACCAAGACCACCTCCATGGCGCGCACCACCGGCTACACCTGTACTGCCGCCGTGCGGCTGGTAGCCAAGGGCGGCTACACCCGCAAGGGCATCAGCCCGCCGGAATTCGTGGGCCAGGAGCCCGGCGCCTGGGACTTCATCCGCGCGGATCTGGCCAAGCGCGGCGTGGTGTTCACAGAAGGCTGATCAGAATGATCGGCCCTCGAGTTCCCGATGCCTGATGGTCAGCGCCGCCACATCATTCTTCAGCCGGTCAGCCAGGATCTCCACCAGGGCCACCGAGCGGTGCTGGCCGCCGGTGCAGCCGATGGCCAGGGTGTGGTAGGCGCGTCCCTCCTGCTGGACCAGCGGCAGAGACCAGCGCAGCCAGGATTCCGCCCGATCCAGAAATTCGTGGAACTCCGGAAATTCCAGCAGGAAGGCCTGGACGGGCCCATCACGCCCCGTGAGGGGCTTCAAGTCCTCGATGTAGAAGGGATTGGGCAGGAACCGGGCGTCAAGGATCACATCCGCATCGGCCGGTACGCCTCGCTTGTACCCGAAACTGAGCAGACGCACTGCGGTACCTCGGGTGGGCACCTGGGGAACCAGGGCGGCGATCCGCAGGCGCAATTCGGACAGGCTCAGCTGGCTCGTATCGAGGATGGTGGTCGCCAGGGCCCGGAT
>CAIYNT010000186.1 GCA_903927605.1 uncultured Holophagaceae bacterium | reverse complement strand
GTCCTACCATTAGACCACTCCCCAACGAGTGGAGAATTCAATGTACCAGGTGCGGGACAAAAGGCCAGGGGTGGTTCTGCCGATGGGGAGGTAGCCTACCCGGCAGAGGTGTTCTGATGGCGGATCCGATCAAGCTGGCGTACTTCATGGCGGTCAAGGAGGGGGCGAGTTACCTCGGTGGCCTGCTGGTTACGGATACTTCGGGCATCCCGCTGGATTTCCGCTACACCGAACCCATCACGCCGACGCGCCTGCAGAGCATTCTCTACGGCAAGTCCCTGGAACCGCACCTCAAGGAGGAGGTCATCCAGAAGACCCTGCTCAAGGAGCTGAAGACGCCGCCGGACCTGTTCATCCTCAGCGCGACTGAGCTGGCGGGGGGCTGGTCCGGGGACGCGAAGTACCCGGTGCTGGCGGTCCAGAAGAGCCAGGAAGCGCCCCTGGCCAAGGTCGGTGACATCTTCCGCGCCGGGCCCCGCGAGCTGCTCATCCAGCTGGCGGAGGGCGCGGCCCCGCTCCGCGCGATGTTCGCGGCTTCGGTGGATGCAGGGGCCCAGGAACAGGCCGTGGTGAAGCTGCTGGAGGCGGGCTACCACATGGACCTCGCCGAACCCCTGGAGCGCGTCACGGCGGCCCTGCAGAGTCTCGTGGTGAAAGAACCCTGATGTTCGGCCGGGTGAAGGACGCGATGGCGGATGCGGCGGAAACGCTGCGTCGCGCCTTTGCCGGGCTGAAGGTGCTGGAAGCCGCTCCGGAGCCCTTCCTCCCGCGGTGCCAGGGAACGGGTTTCCTCGTTGCCGAGCCCCGGGCCGGTCTGGAACCTCCCGGCACAGCCTGCAGGGAAATGCGGCTCCTGAGGGAGGCCGTGGAAGGCCGGGCCCTTGAACCCTTCTGTGCCGTAATTCAGGCCGAATCCGGCTGGGCGCGATGGGGAGCCGAGGCGGCGGTGGTTCGCATGACCCCGCTGGAGGGCGGCCGGGCCGCCCGGGTCGCCGTGCCGCCGCTGCCGCGGAAGGCCCAGGTGCTAGGCAGGGTGGAACCCCTGGTGCGTCCGCTCTCGCGCCGCCTGTCGGAACCCCTGGCGCAGCCCGGCATCCGGCGTATGGATCCCGGGCTCGGCCACGTCGCTGCGGAAGCGGGGCTGGATACGATGCTGTCCCTGGCGGTGCCCATCCGCGCTGAGGATATCCAGCACCTGCCGAAGGGCATGTGGATGCGCTACAGCCTGCAGCTGGTGCGGGGTACCGGTGAAAACGTGCGGAACCTGGAGGTGCTAGGCCTGTTCCGCCTGCCCCGCAAGGGTGTGGCGGATCTGCGCCATGACCCCAGCCAGAGTCGTATCCTGGTCCGACTGGAGTCCTCGGCCATCCGATCGCCCCGGGCGCCCTTCATCCTGGCCCGTCGCAAGGACGACGGATCCCTGCTGAGCTGCTTCGTGGAGGAGCCATGATGCCCGACCCTTCAGCCAAGCGGCCACCCGCGGGTGGGGAGACGGCACCCGGGCTGCCCGAGATGCCGACGGTGGTCCGGGTGAAAGCTGAGACCGACACCGAACCGACCGCAGCCGAGTGGGCGCTGGTGGCCTATGCGGGGGCGGCCCTGGGTCGCGTATTCCCCATTCCCCCGGGGCTGGTGATCGTGGGCCGCGCACCGGACTCGGGCGTCGCCCTGCTGGACGGCGAGGTGAGCCGGCATCACGCGCGGATCCGGGTGGAATCGGGACGGGTCCAGGTGGAGGACCTGGACTCCACCAATGGCACGCGGGTGAACGGGGAGCTGATCCGCGAGCTGGTGGAGCTGCGCGCCGGAGATCGTCTCGCCATTGGCGGTCACGTCCTCAAACTGGTGTTTCTCGATCCTCTGGAGCGGGCCTTCCACGAGACCCTGCTCGACCTCAGCACCAGGGATCCCCTGACGGGCCTGGCCAACCGGGGCAGTGTCCTGGCGGAGTTCCAGAACCGGTTCGGATTGAGCTTGCGCTACGACCGCCCGCTTTCGGTGGTGGTCTGCGACCTGGATTATTTCAAACGGGTGAACGATACCTACGGACACGGGGCCGGCGATTTCGTGCTGCATGTCTTCGGCGAGCGGCTGCTGGGGACCCTGCGGGAAGCGGATCTGGCGGGCCGCATCGGCGGCGAGGAATTCCTCATGGTCCTCCCGGAGACGGATCTCTCGGGGGCCCGTCCCTTTGCGGAGCGGCTGCGGAAGGCCATCGCCTCGACGCCTATCCCCTTGCCCTCGGGGGCCATCACCATCACCTGCAGCCTGGGCATCGCCGAGCGGACCGCGGCGGACCTTGAGGCCGGCCAGCTGCTGGCGCGGGCTGATGCGGCGCTGTACCAGGCGAAATCGGGCGGCCGGGATCAGGTCTGCAAGGGCTAGTGGCCGGCAATCTCCGCTAGACTTTCCCGGATGCCCCTCGATCCGACACCTCCCCATCTTCCTCCCTGGGATCTGGCCGCCGCGCTGGAGGAGGCGGAGCTGCTCGGTCAGGCCGACAGCCGGGAGTGGGTGCTGATTCGCTATGTGGGTCAACCCATGGGAGAGTTCATTCCGCTGCCGCTGGAGGGCCTGGAGTTGGGTCGGGCGCCGGAGAACGGGCTCTGTCTCACCGAACCCGAGGTGAGCCGACGCCATGCGCGGTTGCAGATCTCCGTGGACCAGGAGTCCGTCGAGTTGCGGGATCTGGGCTCCACCAATGGCGTCTTCGTAAATGGCAAGCGCGTGCAGGCGGATCCGGATCCGGTGTCGCTCGCGGCGGAGGACGTGGTCCGCGTGGGCGGGCACGCCTTCAAGCTGAAATACATGGATGCCCTCGAACGCCGGTACCACCAGGACATGGTGGTGCGCACCACCCTGGATCCGCTCACGGGCGTGGGCAACCGGGCCACGGTCCTGCATCAGCTGGCCTCCCACGTGGATCTGGCCCGCAGGCATCACCGCCCCTTGGCCGTAATCCTCGCGGATCTGGACTGGTTCAAGCAGGTCAACGATACGCAGGGCCACCGGACCGGTGACCGGGCCCTGGAAGCCTTTGGAGCCCTGCTCCTGCGGCGCCTCCGGAGTTCCGATCCCGTGGGTCGTCTGGGGGGGGATGAGTTCCTCATCGTCCTGCCAGAGACTTCCGTGCTGCTGGCCATGTCCGCCGCCGACGGACTGCGCCGGGCCCTTGCAGAACATCCGCTGCCTCTGGAGAACGGGCGGACTCTGCCCCTCACCTGCAGCCTCGGGGTGGCCGAGTTGAAGGCTGGCGATACCGATGGTGGGGCCCTGCTGGCCCGCGCTGATGCGGCTCTGTACGGGGCCAAGGCCGGGGGACGCGATCGCGCGTTTCCGGCCCCATGAACGGGCTGCGGCTCCCGGCGCAGATCGGAAGCGTGCGCCTGCTGGAGCCCCTTGGCGAAGG
>CAIYNT010000185.1 GCA_903927605.1 uncultured Holophagaceae bacterium | reverse complement strand
TCGCCATCGTGGGGGGCCTGATCTTCAGCCAGCTCCTGACCCTCTACACCACGCCCGTCATCTACCTCTACATGGACCGGGTGCACCTCTGGTGGGTGCGGCTCAGGGCGGGACGCAGGTCCGCAGTCACGGCTTGAGCATGGCCCTTCCAGATGCGATCCTGGAAGGCTATGAAACTCGATCGGCTCGACGACTTCCAACGCACCCACCGCAACGGCGATCTGCGCCTTGAGCATGTGGGCCAGACTGTGCGCCTGCTCGGCTGGTGCCGCCGAGTGCGGAACCTGGGTTTCCTGGTCTTTCTCGATCTGCGCGACCGCTGGGGCCTGGTGCAGCTGGTGGCCAACGAGGAGACCGCCGATCCTGAGCTGCTGGCCAAGCTCAAGGCCGTGCGCAGCGAGTTCGTGCTGGCCGCCGAAGGCGTGGTGGCCGAGCGCGAAAACAAGAACCCCAACATGGCCACAGGCGACGTCGAGATCCGCCTGACCGGTCTGAAGATTCTCAATACCGCTGCCCCTCTGCCCTTCCCCCTGGAAGACGAGGGTGTGGGCGAGGACCTGCGCCTCACCTACCGGTTCCTGGACCTGCGCCGGGAGCAGCTCCAGCGCAACATGATCCTGCGTAGCGAGGTGGCGAACCTCACCCGGAATCATTTCCGCGAGCTGGACTTCATCGAGTTCGAGACCCCCATCCTCACCAAGTCCACCCCCGAAGGGGCCCGCGACTACCTGGTGCCCAGCCGCGTCCATGCCGGCCAGTTCTTCGCACTGCCCCAGAGCCCCCAGCTCTTCAAGCAGCTGCTGCAGGTGAGCGGCTTCGAGCGCTACGTCCAGATCTGCCGCTGCTTCCGCGATGAGGACCTGCGCGCCGACCGGCAGCCCGAGTTCACCCAGGTGGACATCGAGATGAGCTTCGTACGCCAGGAGGACGTCCAGGGCGTCATCGAGCCGCTCATGGTCAAGCTGGCCAAGGTCGTCGGCAAGGATGTCACCGCTCCCTTCCCCCGCCTGCCCTTCCGTGACGCCATGGAGTGGTACGGCTCGGACAAGCCCGACCTGCGCTGCGGCGTAAAAATCCAGGACGTCACTGGCCTCTTCGCCACCAGCGGCTTCAACCTCTTCCGCGCCGCCGCCGAAAGCCAGGGACAGCGCCGAGTACGGGCCCTGTTCTTCCCCGGCGAAGCCGCAGGTTCCCTGAGCCGCAAGCAGCTGGACGCCTACCAGGAACAAGCCAAGCAGATGGGCGCCGGCGGTCTGCCCTACGCCAAGTGGGGGAAGGAAGGCCTCTCCAGCAGCTTCAAGAAATTCCTGGATGAGGCCTCGGTAGCGGCCCTGAAGGCCCACTTCCGAGTAAGTGGAGAAGGGCTAGCGGTGTTCGCCGTGGGCACGGATGCCCAGACTTCCAAAGTCCTGGGCGACCTCCGCGCCAGGATCGCCATGGACCTTGCCGCCACTGAAAAAGACCCTGCCCTTTCCAGTCTTTTCCAAAACAAAAGCGCCTACGCGTTTTTGTGGGTCGTGGACTTCCCATTGCTGGAGTGGAGCGAAGAAGCGCAGCGCTTCGTGGCCTGCCACCACCCCTTCACTAGCCCCCATCCCGACGATCTGGATTTGCTGGAATCGGATCCGGGCCGGTGCCGGGCCGTGGCCTACGATCTGGTGCTTAACGGCTTCGAGGTGGGCGGCGGCAGCATCCGCATCCACGACGCCGAAACGCAGAGCCGCCTGTTCCGGGCCATCGGCATCGGCGAGGCTGAGGCCCGAACCAAGTTCGGCTTCCTGCTGGATGCCCTCGCCTTCGGTGCCCCACCCCATGGTGGCCTGGCCCTGGGCCTGGATCGTCTGATCATGCTCCTCGCGGGGGTGGACAACATCCGCGAGGTCATCGCCTTCCCCAAGACCGCCCAGGCCCGTTGCCTCATGACGGACGCGCCGAGTCCCGTGGACGAGCGGCAGCTGCGCGAGCTGCACCTGCTCCAGGACGCCAAACAGACCTACCGCGTAGGCGCTGTGTTCTTCGAGAGTGCCGAGGGTGGCAGCACTGAACTGCGCGGCCAGGCCCTCCAGCAGATCGGCCAGCTGACCCCCCGGCAGGCCCAGGGCCTCGTCACCCTGGACCCCCAGGGCCAGATCCTCGACGCTCAGACCCTCAGCGGTCCGACCTTCGAGTTCTGAGTCATCTGCAAAGTCAGGAAGGCCTACCAAGGAGTGCCAGACCACATGTCGAGGAACCTTCCGGGCCTAGCCTCCACCATTCATGGGATCCTCACCATTCGGAGAATGGCCCCGTTCACCGCTAAACTAGGCTCTGCCCCTCGGGGTCTTTGTTTTCTTGGAGGTTCAATGTCTCTGGAGTTCCCCGGCCCGGGGGGAAGGCTTGACTCGATGCGGTCACTGACCATTTTGGAAAGCCGATCCATGCGCAAGGTTCGTGGCCTCCTCTGTCTCCTGTTCCCCATCCTCCTGCTGGCCCTTGGCGAGGGATGCCACCACGGTTCCAACCCGAACGCTCCAGGCACGCCGCCCAGCATCACTCTGCAGCCTGTGGATACCAGCACGGTCTCGGGCCGCCAGGTGAGCTTCACGATCACCGCTAACGGGGCTCCCACACTTGCCTACCAGTGGTCCAAGGATGGGGTTCCGATCTTTGGTTCCCAGGTCCAGGGCGCGACCTTCACCCTCTACAACCCCCAGCCCACGGATTCGGGGCACTACTCCGTGACCGTGACCAATGACTTTGGCACGGCCAACAGTTCTAAGGCGGTCCTGAAGGTGGCCCAGGCACCTGAGTTCACCGCGGCCGTGGGGATCGTTGCGGACGCCGCCGGCAACCTCTTCGTGTCTGACCGGGATGATCACGTCATCTGGAAGGTGAGTCCGACGAACCAGGTGACCCTGCTGGCCGGACTGAAGGGATTCGCCGGTTCCGCCGACGGACAGGGCAGCACCGCCCAGTTCCGGAACCCTGGCTGCCTGGCCTTCGATCCGGTCGGCAACCTGGTGGTCGCCGACACCGGGAATCACACGATCCGGCGGGTCGCACCGGATGGGACCGTGACCACCCTGGCTGGCTCGCCAGGCATTCCTGGCACCACGGATGGCCTGGGTTCTTCGGCCCGCTTCAATGCCCCCTACGGCGTCGCCGTGTCGGCCACAGGCACCGCCTACATTTCCGACTCCCAGAACCACACCATCCGCCTCCTGGCCACAGACGGCACGGTCTCCACCTACGCGGGAACGCCGGGGGTGTCCGGACAGGGCAACGGAAGCCTGAGCAGCGCCCAATTCGATCAGCCGAATGGCTTGGCCCTGGCTACTGACGGGACACTGTTCGTTTCCGATTATGGGAATTCCTGCATCAGGGTAATCAGTCCGAGCGCCCTGGTCAGCACCCTCGCCGGAAAGGCTGGTACCGTCGGCTATACCGATGCCACGGGCACAGCAGCCCTCTTCAACCAGCCGGTCGGAATCGCTCTAGATGCCAGCGGGAACCTGTGGGTGACCGATACCCACAACCATGCAATCCGCCGCATCACCCCAGCGGGTGTCGTCAACGCCATGGCTGGCTCAGGGTTGGTAGGAAATGTCGATGGCACCGGCGCCTTAGCCCAATTCAACCTTCCCTGCGGGATCACCGCCATCGCTTCGGGCAACCTGGTGGTCGCCGACACCTACAACCACATCCTCAGGAACGTCACACCCACGGGTGTCGTCACGGCCTTAACCGTCCCCTGACCCTGGCTCCGGGTCTGGGGACGGCTCAGTCGGCCAGCTTCAGCGTTCGTGATGACCGCGATCTTCCCCTTCGCGGTTGCGATCCCGCATGTCCCGGCCCCGACCCGGCTCCCGATGCTCGTGTCGATCATCCCGGTGCTCGGGTCCACCTCTCCTACCCTCGTCGTGCCAGTCCTCATGGTGCCAATTCCGATAGTGGCCTGCGGGCATCCGCACCAGCGCACCCGGCACCCGGCGCGCCTCGATCCAATCGAATCGAGCCCGGGGCGAACGGGACCGGTACCAACCATCCGGTCGCCGGCACCAGTACCAGCCCCGGTGGAAGAAGACTTCCTCTCCGAACCCCTCCACCACCTGGATTCCGGGCTGGATCACCACCAGGGGAGGGGCCACCGGCAGGCCGAGTTCGATCCGGATGCCCACTTGGGCCCGGGCTGGGGCGGCGCCCATGGTGAGGAGGACCGCAAGCGGGAGGGTGATACTTTTCATGGTCAGATCCCCTGGAGGACATGCTGCGGTTTGCAGGATGTCCTCATATATATGCGTCGAACGGCTGTTTGTATACCCGTGAACCTACCCCGGAGGCCTGCCCTGGATCGGCCCCAGACTAGTCAGGAGTACCTGGCGCCTCTTGTGCGATAATCATCTTTGGCAGCTATGAGTGATAAGGAACCCTATGACTGCAACTCCCGGAAAAGCGCCGAAGAAGGTGAAGGAAAAGAGGCAGTCTCCAGAGGAACGCCTCGAAGCCATGCGTTATAACCACATGATGTATGGCCCGACACCAGGAGAAGTCAGGCCGGTCTCCAAAAAGGTCAATTACGGGGCTTCCTATCTCAACCACCCCAAGTTTCAGAGTCTGATGACGGCCTTTAAAAATGGTTCCACGTATAAATTTGACGTCATCGATAAGGGCAAGGTCTGCACGATTTCTACGGATGGATCCCACATATCGTTCAATAGTAAAATTATCTATTATTCCCGTTCGTTAAACCGTTACGAGGACAACCTTCTGCTGGACAAGACCTCGACGGTCCAATTCCAGACGGTCGATGCCCTGGTTCATCTGGTGTTTGCCGTGCTTCGCAGCTTCCCGGAACTTGGAGCGCCTCCCTTTTCCTATATGAATCACCAGTTCTACCAGGGTGCTGAAACGCTGGACGCCAGTGTTGTGGAGCAAGGGCCCAACCTCCTGATTGGTTCGTTCAGGCACACTAAAGTGCAAGAAAAGGCCAGAAAGTAGGAAATGCGAGAAAGTGGGCTGGATCGGGACCCACCGGAGCTTCTCCACACCGGACCGATGAACCTCACCCTCCGCCACAAAGCCCAGGCCATTCTCCGCGAGGCGGGCTGGGAAATCGCGCCGCCGCCCTGCATCTGGTCACCCCGCATGGCCCGCTGCGCGGGGCTCTTCGTGGTGGAGAAGGACTCGCGGGGGAAGTGGCACCCGGAGATCCGCCTCAGCATCCCCCTTCTGCGCCGCCGGGACTGGCCCTGGCCGCAGCAGGTATGCGGGATGAACTGCCACGATCCCGAGGCCATCCAGCAGCGGATTCTCGAGCACGAACTCATCCACTACAAACTCTGGCTGGACCGTGAGAAGAACTGGGGGCACAGCGAACGTTTCCGCCAGTTGGCCTTTGAAGTGTTCGGGCACCAGAGCATCACACACGGCATTGGTACCGAGCCGGACTGAGCTTCCGCAGCGTCTGATCGGCTTGCTCGATTCCTTTTTTCTTCTGTGGCCAGCTACAGTCGATTTCACAGATTTCCCGGATTCCATGCCGATCTAATTTGTGTCCATCTGTGCAATCTGTGGATATCTTTCCCTGCTTTTCCGGAGTACGCGCACACCATGAATGCCTGGGATCCCGCCCTGCTCGCCACGCCGCCCCTGACAGAGGTGGATGATCGGCTGCCGCCGGCGCACAAGCTCTATGCGCTTCGCACGCTGCCCATGGGCGAGATCAAAGCCGTGGGTTTCGACATGGACCACACCTTGGCCCGGTACCGATCACCGGAGATCGACGAATTGGCCTTCAAGAAATCGGCGCGACTGCTGGTGCGGGATCGGGGCTACTCCCCCTGGCTATTGGAAATCGAGTACGACCCCGCCTTCGCGGTGCGGGGTCTGGTGCTGGACGGGCTCCGGGGCAACCTGCTGAAGCTCAACCGGGAACGCCAGGTCGTGCGGGCCTGCCACGGGAGCCACGCGCTGTCGCGCCCCGAGTTGGAGGCCGTCTACAGTCGCCGTCGCCTATCCACGGCCGCGAAGGGATTCCGCAGCATCGACACGCTGTTTGAGCTGCCCGAGAGCCACCTTTACGCCCGGATGGTGGACGGCCTGGACAAGGGCATTCTGAAAGCCGAGAACTACCTGCAGCTCTTTCACGATGTGCGCTGGGCCATCGACACGGCGCACCGGAACGGTGAGATGAAGGCGGAGATCCTCCAGCACCGGGACTTCTTCATCCCGCGGGAGCCCCACCTGGCCCTCGCTTTGGACCGGCTCAAGCGGGAGGGCAAGAAGCTCTTCCTCCTCACCAACAGCGATTGGTCCTTCACGGACGGTGTGCTGGGCCACCTGCTCAATGGCCAGGATGAAGCCCGCCCTCATTGGATGGATTACTTCGACCTCATGGTGGTCAGCAGCCGCAAGCCCCTGTTCTTCACGGACTCCCCGGAGGCCGTACCCCTCGGGAGCCATCCCCGCGCCTTCATGGGCGGCCACGCGACCTGGCTGGAGGCCCAGCTCCAGGCGGAAGGTGAGCAGATCCTCTATGTGGGGGACCACATCTACGGCGATGTGCTCCGGTCCAAGAAGAACGCCTCTTGGCGCACCCTGCTGCTGGTCCCTGAACTGGAGCGGGAGCTGAAGCTGCTGGAAGCCAAGAGCCAGGATCTCCGAGAGCTGTTCCGCCTGGAGACCGCCCGCCGTCGGGCACAGCGGCGGGCCTCGGTGGTCCAGGACCAGTGGAAGCGGAACCGCGCCCGTCGCCACGTGCTGGGTCCCCGCCTCAGCTCCGAGGCCATGGCGGCCCTGGACCATGAAGCCTCCCAATTGGCCATCAGCGCCGAAGCCCTCCATCAGCGGGTGGAGGTCCTGTCCCTGGAGATCAAGGGCCTGCTGAGCGCCGTGGAAGCTGCCTTCAACCCGATGTGGGGGCCCATCTTCCGGGATCGGGACGAGCAGACCCGCTTTGCAGACCAGATCCAGCAGTTCGCGTGCGCCTACACGGGTCGGGTCGAGAACCTCTACATGGTGGACCCCCAGTCCACGGTCTATGCCCCGGTGCCAACCCTCCCCCACGAACGGCGGGAGATGGTCAGAGGCTGACGCGCTGCTTCACCTTGGCCGCGGCGATGACCTGCCGTATGGCAGCGACGACTTGATCCTGATCCGCCTCCGAGAGGCCGGGCCACAGGGGCAGGCTCAGGAGGCGCTCGCCGCTCCATTCGCTGTGGGGCAGGCCGTCCTTGGGCAGGTGCGCGGGATGGGCCGCGTAGAAGTCGCGGTACCAGGGATGGACATGGGCCGGACGGTAGTGGATGCCGGTACCGATGTTCTCATCCTTCAGGGCCGCCACGAAGGCATCCCGATCCAGTCCCAACTGCTCGGGATGGATGCGCAGCACGAACAAGTGGAAGCAGTGGCCATGGTCCGCGTCGCCGGGCCAGGGCAGCATCACTTCATCCATATCCTTCATCAGGTCGAGGTAGCGGTGGAACAGCACGCCGCGCCGGGCATTGAAGCCGTCCAGTTTGCCGATCTGATGGAGGCCCATGGCCGCCTGCAGGTCCATGAAGTTGGCTTTGCGGGCGGGCTCGTACACCTCGGTGTGTGGGCTGCCCTCCTTGGCGAAGCGCTTCCACGCGTCCCGGTCGATGCCGTGGAAGCGCAGGCGCTTGATGCGGCTCTCGTACTCGTCGTTGAAGAAGGCGATGGCGCCACCCTCGCCCGTGGTCATGTTCTTGTTCGGGTGGAAGCTGTAGACGCTCATGATCGAGCGCGGATTCCCGCCGATCTTGGTGCCCTTGTAGTGGGCGCCCATGGCCTGGGCCGCGTCCTCGATGACCCAGAGGCCATGCTTTTCCGCAATACGCCAGATCTCCGCCATAGGACAGGGCAGCCCCGTGAGGTGCACGGGGATGATGCCCTTGGTGCGGGGCGTGATGGCCGCCTCCAGCTTCGCCGGGTCGAGGTTCAGCGTGACGGGATCGATGTCCACCAGTACCGGCACGCCGCCCTGCAGCACCACCGTGCTGAGGGTGCTCACCCAGGTCAAGGACGTGGTGATCACCTCGTCGCCGGGCTGGAGGCCCAGCACCTGCATGGTGATCTCCTGCGCCGTGGTGGCGCTGTTCATGACCAGGCAGTGGGGCACGCCGTTGTAGGCCGCGAGCTTCTCCTCGAACTTCGCCGACTTCGGCCCCGTGGTGATCCACCCGCTGTGGATGGTGTCGATGATCTCCGCGATCTCCTCCTCACCCACCATGGGGCGAGTGAAGGGCAGGAACTCAGGGCGGCGAATGTAGGTCATGGAAACTCCGGGCACAAACCTGCATTCTCCCATATCGCGGATCGCCAGATCCGCGCCAAGAACGACCGCCTGTCCGAGCCCCATCGCTCACGCAATCGGCATGGTGATCCGCAGGATGCTTCCCTTGCCGAGGCCTTCGCTGCTCAGACTGATGGTGCCACCCATCATCTCCATCAAGTGCTTGCAGATGACCAGACCGAGGCCAGTGCCGCCGAATTCCCGGCTGTGCCCACCTTCGGCCTGGGCGAATTTCTGGAAGAGCCGGGTCTGCGCCTCGTGGCTCACGCCGATGCCCGTGTCCACGACGAGCAGGGCGACCAGGCCGGGGTGGCGTTCCACCTGTACGGAGACGCTGCCTTCCTTGGTGAACTTGAGGGCATTCGAGAGCAGGTTGAGCAGCACCTGCTTGAGGCGGCTCGGATCCACCACCACGTCAGGGATGCCTTCCATGTCCGGCCAGAAGAGTTCCACATCCATCCTGCGGGGATAGGCCTCGGCGATGGGTTTCACCTCCTCCAGCAGCACTGAGAGGTTGAAGGGTTCGGGATGGACCTCGAGTTTCCCGGATTCGATCTTGGCCAGGTCGAGAATGTCGTTCAGGAGTCCGAGCAGATGCTGGCCCGAGGTGTAGCTGTCCTGCAACATGGACTTCATTTCCTCGGCATCGTCGTAGAGCCCGTCCATGACGAGGCGGGTGAAGCCGAGGATGCCGGTGAGAGGCGTGCGCAGTTCATGGCTGGTGAGGGCCAGGAACTCACTCTTCAACTGGTCGGCCTCCCGCAAGGCGTCGTTGACGCGCTCCAACTCGATGGCCCCGCGTTGGAGCGCATCGCGCTGCTGGGAGAGATCCCGGAACAGCCAGGCATTGTAAAGGGAGATGGCCGCCTGCCGCTGGAGGATGGTGATGGAATCGAGGTCCTCCTCCTCCCACTTGCGGTCCGCCGGCAGTGCCAGGATGGCGAAGCCCAGCAGCAGCAGCTGGTGCTCGAAGGGGATGAAAAATAGCTGGGCCCCATCCACTCCTCGCAGGGCCCCCAGCGTTGTGCCATCGCAGCTGGGCTCGATCCACTGGCTTTGAAAAAGCACGAGCGGGGTATTCGGGAAAGGGTTCGGAGCCGGCAGCCGCAGGGTGGACCATTCGGGCCTCGTCAACCCGGTCCCATCCTTGGGGAGGTAGCCCGCGCCAGCGTCCTCCAGGGTCCAGACCACCGCGCGCTGGCAGTGGAATTCCTGAGCGAGCACATCGAGCACCACGCTGACGACCTGCCCGCCCTTGGAGGTGGCGGCCAGGATCTCGGACACCTGCTGCAGCACCTGCATCTGGTGGGACCGGCGGCTCAGTTTGGCCCGCAGTTCCCGGGCCTCATGCATGGCCTGGGTGAGCTGCCGCTGAGCCTGCATGAGCTCAGCGAGCATCTCAGCGCCCTGGGACCGCGGGGGCTGGGCCCCAGGCACCTGTTTCGGCCCAGAGCCCGCCGTCGCGGGCGAGGGCACCGACTTCGGGCCGGAACTGGCCTTGGCCGGGGGTTGGGTCGGCTTGGGGCCGGAGGATTGGATTGGATCGGACATGGTCCCCTGGGAGCGTCTCCTAGCATGGCCCCGCCCGGGAATACTGCCAAGGGGCCTGGTTTGCCCCAAGATAGGGGCATGGCGAACCGCGCCCCCACTTTCTCGATCCAGCGCATCATCTTCCTGGCCGTATCGCTGGTGCTCTGCGTCCAGGTGGGCTGGTGGATCAATGTGCAGATCCGGGAATCCGGACGACTGCTCCAGGCCCGCACCGAGGCCCTCAACGCGAGCCTCGCGGAGGCCTGGCAGATGGACAGCCTCCACCTCCTCGCCTTCATCGATGCCTCGCCCGATCCCTCGTCCCGCACCGGCTCTGTGCAGGGTCGCTTCGCCACCCTGCCCAGCCTGGAGATGCGCCGGGCCGCCATCCAGAAGAAATTCCCGCACGTGGTCGTGGTGGCTTCGCCCATCACGTCCAATGACCTCGCCCTGCTGGATGGAGCGGCCTTCCTGTCCCTGCGTCCCGAACCCCTGATCGAATTGAGGAACCAGCGCTGGCATTCCGTGCTCCGGGCGGCCAGCGAAGGGGCCTTCATGGTGGTGGCCGTGCTGTCCGGCTTCGTGCTCCTCTACCGGAAGCTGGCGGAAGAACTGGATCTCAAGCTCCGGCAGCGCAACTTCACCTCGGCCGTCACCCATGAGCTGAAGACACCCATCGCTTCCCTCCGGGTCTGGACCGAGACCCTCTTCACCCGCACCCTCTCGGAAGAGCAGCGGCTGCGGATCCGCGACCTCATGGACAAGGATCTCGCCCGGCTCAACGAGCTGGTGGGCAACCTGCTCGACGTGGCCCGGGCGGAATCCGGCAGCCTCGTGCTGCACCTTGCCCCGCTGGAGCTGGCGCCGTGGCTCCGGTCTGTCTGCGAGGCCATGGATCTGCGGCTGGAAGCCGGCACCCTGGGCCTGCAGCAGGAATTCACCTCCGAACCCCTGTGGACCAATGCCGATCCAAAGGCCCTCGGGACCGTGCTCGAGAACCTCCTGTCCAATGCCTTCAAGTACGCCGCGGAGCCCCGCCAGACCACGGTCACCCTGGACGGCGATGGCGACGACGCACTGATCGTGGTGAGCGATATGGGCCATGGCATCGCACCGAAGGATCTGCCCCGGGTCTTCCACCGCTTCTTCCGCGTCGGCGATGAGATGACCCGCCAGGTCGCCGGCACGGGTCTGGGCCTTTTTCTCGTGAAGGAGATCGTGACCCGCCACGGTGGGGAGGTGCGGGCCTCCAGCCGCGGGCTCGGCCTTGGCTCTGCCTTCACGATCCGCCTGCCCCGGATCCCCAGGCCCGAGGATGCCTGACCCCGAGCTGACCCGGGAGGCCCGCCCCGAGGCAACCCTCGTCCAAGCCGCCGCCCAGGGGGATCCAGTCGCTTTCGAGGCCCTGGTGCGACCCCACATCGGCATGCTCTTCCGGGTGATCGACCGGATCCTGGGGAACGAGGCCGAGAGCCAGGACGCCCTGCAGGACGCCCTCCTCACCATCCACCGCGAGCTGCCGGGCTTCCAGGGCTCCAGCAAGTTCAGCACCTGGGCCTACCGCATCTGCGTCAACCAGGCCCTCATGGCCCGCCGGAAGCGAGTCCGGCGCCGGGAGGACGCCATCGAAGATCTGATGCCACGTTTCGGGGACGAGGGGCATCACATGAGCGTGGACACGATTCTCGACTGGAGCGAGGACGCGGAGGCACTAATGAAGGTCGAACAGGAGGAGTTGAAGGTCCGGGTCCGGGCGGGCCTGGATCGGTTGTCCGACGACCAGCGCGCGGTCTTCGTCCTGCGGGACCTCGAAGGGTGGAACACGGACGAGATCGCCCGCCACCTCGGCATCACCCGTGAACTGGTCCGCCAGCGCGTCCACCGCGCCCGCTTGGCCCTGCGCACGCTGCTCCCCGAGTTCGCCCCCAACCAGGAGGGCCGATGACCGTCCTGATCCCCACCTGCGAGCGCGTCATCGACCTCCTGACAGAGTATGAAGACCGGGCCCTGGGGCCCCTCGACTGGCTTGGGGTGAGACTCCATCTGGCCCTCTGTCCCCCCTGCCGGACCTTCCTCGATGGCTTTGAGCACACGCCCGCCCTGCTGCGTCAGGCTCTGGGCGATGACGCCACTCCAGCGGCTGAGCACGCGCTGGCTGGCGCCCTGACCGCCATCCGCGAAGGGCGCATCCCCCGGGGGCCGCAATACCATCCGGAGCCGGAGGCCTGGGCCGCCCTGGACCCGGGCGGCGATCCCCTCAGGGCTGTCCTCCTGCGCCTGCACCTGGGCCACTGCGAGTCCTGCCGCGAGAGCCGAGGCGACCACCAGGCCATCCCACCCTCCACGGATCCCCTGGAGGCCCTCCGTCCCCATCTGCCCCCTGAGGCCCAGTGGCACTGGCTCCGGCGCGGTCTGGGCGGCGGTCGGGTGGCGGTCATCGACCGGGATGACGCCACGGGAGCCACCCTGAACCTGGCCTGCCTGCCTGGAGGCCGCAGTACCCCCGTGCATACCCACGAAGGCCTCGAATGCGCGCTGATCCTCTGCGGTGCCCTCCAGGACGGGCCCGCCCATCTGCGCCCCGGCGACTGGATCGCCCACCACCCAGGCCATCTGCACGGTCCGACCGCGGATCCCGGAGGGGAATGCTGGGCCCTCATCTCACTGGAGCGGCCCATCCGGTTCATGGGGTGGCGGGGGGCGCTCAGCAGGTTCAGCTAGCGAGCCCCACGGGCCATGCTCCAATGGTCCATGACCCGATCTCCTTCCACGACCCGGGGCGCCACCCTGGTGGCTTTGGCGGCGCTGCTCTGGAGTTCCAGTGGCCTCTTCATCAAGGTGCTGCCCCTTAGCGCCCTGCAAATCGCCTTCGCCCGCAGCCTGGTGGCGGCCCTCACCATCGCCGCGGTGGTGAAGCTGAGGGGCGGGCGCCCGTTCCCCCGGCCGGACCTCCTTTCCCTTGCCTGCGCGGTGTCCTATGTCGGTGTGCTCGTCTTCTTCGTGGCTGCCACCAAGCTCACCACTGCGGCCAACGCGATCTTCCTGCAGTTCTCGGCCCCCATCTACCTGGTGTTTCTCGAGCCCTGGGTGACTGGCCGCGCCGTCCACGGCCGGGATCTGGCGGCCGTGGGCCTGTGCCTCGGGGCCATGGGGCTGTTCTTCCTGGGGCGGCTCGGCGCGGGGACGCTGTCCGGAAACCTGCTGGGCGTGGCCACCGGCCTTTGCTTGGCGCTCTTCTCGTTGACCCTCAAGCTGCAGCGGCAGCGCCGGCCCGAGGTGGATCCCATCGGCGCCATCATCCTCGGGAACCTGCTGGTGGCGGTCCTCTGCGCACCGGTGGCCCTGCGGGGCTTCCGCCTGACTCCGGTACATGCGGGCATCCTGCTCTACCTCGGCATCTTCCAGATCGGCATCGCGTACCTGCTGTTCAATGCGGGCATGCGCCACCTTACCGCCACCGCCGCGGTGGTGACGGGCACCCTCGAAGCCGTACTCAACCCCGTCTGGGTCTTCCTCGGCGTGGGCGAGCGTCCCTCGTCATGGGCTTTGCTGGGCGGCTTGCTGATCCTTGGCACCATCACCTGGTACAGCCTCAGCGGGCGGGAACCGCACCCCGAGCTGCCCCTGACCGGGGCCTGAGGCGAATTCGCGTTCAAAAGCCAGATTCACCACGAAGACGGGAAGACGGGAAGAAAAGATCAACCTGATTATCGATCACATGCAACCTGAAAGGCCTTCGACCGCGAATGGCGGCCGGAGGCCCAGGCGGCGCGAATCCGCTGCATTCGCGCCCATTCGCGCCATTCGCGGTTCCAACTTGTTGTTCAACCGCCCTCAGGCTGAGCCACGCCGATAGTCAGGAAGATCAAAACCAGTGTTCCCGTCTTTCTTCGTGGTCTTTCCATCTTCTCGGTATCGGCTTTGCCGATACGCGAGGCCAAATAAAATATCGTGGTGAGAACGGTCTTTCTTATTTCATGAATGCTTGTTGGTATGACCGGGCCCGCATCTCCAGCATTCCGGTACCCAGGGGCACCAGGAGCGCCGCACTGGCCAGCGCCACCACCCCATGCCAACCCGCCAGGTGGTAGGCGAGACCACTGAGGGTGATGCCCGCGGCGCCGCCCAGGTAGTAGAAGAGCACGTAGAAGGCATTGGCCCGGCCGCGGCCGGTGCTGACCTTGCGATTGAGGGCTCCGGCCGCCGAGGCATGCAGGGTGAAGAACCCCGCGCAGACCAAGGCGAGGGCCAAGGCCATGGCCCAGCCCCTCGGGACGAGGGTCACCGCCAGCCCGATCCCGAACACTGCGGCGCCCAAGACCATGGCGGCACCATTGCCCACGCGATTGCTCAGCTTCCCCGCCAGGGGACCGATCACCACGCCCACGAGGTAGGACAGGTAAAGCAGCGTCACCGCCCGGGTGGACCAGTGGAAGGGCGCGCCGTGCAAGTAGAAGGGCATGTAGTTGAACACCGACGAGAACACGAAGAAGGCGCCCGCCGCCACGCCGTAAATGCGAATCAGATCGTGGCGGAACAGCACGTCCCGGAACCGCACCGTCTCCTGCGCGCCGTGGTCATGCTCGCCCTCGCGGGGCAGGCCCGCATAGGCGGCCAATGTGGCGGCCAGCAGCAGCGCCGCAGCGGCGAAGAAGGCCCAGCGCCAGTGCTCGGCGGGCAGGAGGAACCCACCGATCAGCCGGCCCGATAGCCCGCCTACCACGGTGGCCGACACATAGGAGCCCAGCACCACGTTGAGGCGCTCCGTCGGCATCACCCGCGCCAGGTAGGCCACCAGGCAGGTGGTCAACGCAGGGATGAAGAGCCCCTGGAGGAAGCGCGCCGCCACCAGCAGGGGCAGCGTGGGTGCCATGGCCGAAGCCAGACCCGCCGCCGAGATCACCAGCCCGCCCGTGAGCAGGATGGGCCTGATGGGGAGGCGGTCCGCCAGTGCACCGAAGGGTAGGTTCGCCAGGGCCATGCCCAGCACCACCGCCGATACCGTCAGGGAGGCCGCGCCCTCGCCCACGCCGAACTGCTGGCGCAGGATCGGCAGCACCGGCTGGGGGATGTAGACCGTGGTGAACACGGCCCCCGCCAGCGCGAACACCAGCCACTGCACGCGGGACAGCGGGTCGCGAGCCATCAGGTGTCAGGAACGGGAAGCGGGCACAGCGGCTCCGGGTGGCCTTCTCAGCATAGCGGAGCCGCGCCCATCCCATGGCACGGTGGACTCTTGGCGCCAAAGAAATTGAAACCACCGATGAACACCGATAAACACCGATAAAAGCATGAGAAGAGCAGGAGGGCCCAGGCGCTCCGACCCAACCCGCACGGGCCCGCCGCAGGCGGCTTTCGGCATGCCGAAAGAGATCCCGGGGGCGCCGGGATCGCGTCCCAAATAGCGCAGCCCGGCGCCCTCGTGATCGGCCCATGCTGCGATCGGAACCACCCCGCCGACTTCATCGCCCTTTTCTTTATCAGCTCTTAATCGGTGTTTATAGGTGGGCGGTTTCAAGTTCCAAGTGCAACAGGCTTGGGTGGGTTTGACCAGTAGGCCTGGAAATCAAAAGCGCCTTCTGGAAGGAAAAGCTCTGCGGGGCATTTCCAGCCGAGGGATTTCCTC
>CAIYNT010000184.1 GCA_903927605.1 uncultured Holophagaceae bacterium | reverse complement strand
GGCGCGTCCTCTGATTTTCGGTGAGTTCTACTCGCCCAGCATGTGCCATGTCGCCCCTCAGTATCAGGTGCGGCATGTTGAATAATAGTTACCTGTATTTTTGGCGGACTACACTAGCTTTTTCTCACTCCAGGCCGCCTTGGCAGCCTGGAGCTTGGCCGATACCCAGATGGGGCTGAACGCTGTATACCCGTAGGTCAGATGCGGTGTGGCACCGGGCAGGTCCGCGATCCACCGGCCCCCCACCATCTTTTCCCGCTGGGTGGTCTTGCCCTGGTGGGCGATGAAGACGAGCTTTTCGACCATTTCGGAGGTGGTCAGCTTGCCGTCGCAGGCATGGGGCCGGTTGATGGGACTGGTGGCCATCACGCGGGTGGCGGTGTCGATGTCAAAGCCGGTGCGGCCATGCGCCTTGAACGCCTCCCACCAGGCGATATCCCGGTTCCAGGTGTTGAAGGCCAGGTCCGCGGGGGCGTTGTCGGGGTTGGCGCCGGCCTCGCTGCGCACGTCCAGATCCCGGCTGTTGTTGTTGGCCCAGATGAAGTCCTTGAGGTGGCCAGGGGTATCCGCCGGGTTCCCCTGGGTGCCGGTGCGCCACAGCTTGGCCTTTTCGGTGCCCAGCAGGAAGCACGCACCTTCGTCGGTCTTGGCGTCGGCCATGGTCCAGTCGTTGGTGTAGAGGCCGTTGTTCTGCTTGGAGAGGATGGCAGCGGCCTCGTCGATGCTGGAGGCGTACTGGGCCGCCTTGCGGATGCGGTTGCTCTGGGGTGTGCCCTCGGCATTGAAGGGCGTCTGCCCCACGGTGGTTTCGCCCATCACCAGGCCCGAGGCATTCAGGTACCAGTCCGTGGCGCTGTGGATGCCGCCCGCAAAGGTCTGCAGCACCAGGCGGTGACCCTGCTCGGGAACGATGTCCAGCATCACGTTCCATTCGGTGCCCGTGTAGCCGTTCCACATGAACATCTGGGTGAAGATGAAGCGGCCGCTCCTGGTGGCGCCCTTGGTGGCCACGAAGGAGTTGCAGTGGTCGCCCTTCCCGCCTTGTTCCAGCTCATCCTCGCCGGTCATGAAGGTGCGGTTGGTGAGGGCATTGGCGGTGTGGGGCAGCGCCGACACCAGGTAGCTCGCGTCCACATCGCTGTTCAAGGTGACGATATCGAGCAGATCGAGGTTGCGTCCCTTGAATTGGACTCCGGCCTTGACGGCGCCATCGGCGATGCCCTTCATCTCCTCCAGGAATTCCAGGTCGAACTTGCGGAGGAAGAGGGCATCCGCGAATTGCCGCTTCTCGACCCAGCCCCGGGCGGGATCGGCGGCGTCCTTCTGCACGGCCAGCTTGGTCATGAGGCGGACGATCTCCTCGGCCATGAGCTCGCCATGCTGGCGGCCCCGGGCATAGGGCGCGCCCTCGATGTGCAGGAAGGTCCAGCCGCCCATCTCGTAGCGGAAGCCCCTGCCCGCCCAGCGCACGGTCTCCATGGGAATGAAGGCCGTGATGTCCTCCACCTTCTCCAGCTTCACGCCACTGAAGACCGCCGCGCCCCTGGCACTCCCGTTGCGCCCCAGGTGCAGTTGCACACGGTCTGTGGGGCTGGTGGCCAGAAACAGTACCGACACCTGCCGTTCCGACGTTCCACCCACGCTCTGGGAGGCGTTCGTGAACGGGAAGCTCTCCATGGACAGACAGGCCCCCAGGGCCGTGGGGTAGCGGGCCAGGGGATCCGCCTTGAGGTCCTCGGTCCTGATGGTGGCGCTGAGGCGATAGAGCTCCCCCACGTTCAGCTTCAGGAGAGCTGAAGCCAGCGTGGCTTCCGACCCTGCGGCCGCCGCCTCCAGGCGCAGGGCCGAAGCCGTGGCCGTGGATCCCGGTTTCAGCGTCCAGCCGGACACGGGAAGATCGGCCGCGGTGGCAAACAACGTCACGGCCATCACCAGCCCAGTACGAAGCAGTCGGATCATGGAAGCCTCCACCCACCAGCATGCCAAACCCATCTCCAGATTGCCTCGCTTTTTGAGGCAGTCTGCAGCACCGGCTACGCTGGAGCCATGACGCTTCGCAAATGGACCTTCACCGTGGACCCCGAGGACGCGGACCTGCGCCTGGATCAGCTCATCGCCAAGCGGACGGAGCTGTCCCGCCGGGCGGCCCGCGAAGCCCTGAAACTTGGTGGCGTGCAGGTGGATCGCAAGCGCGTGAAAGTGGCGGGGAAGCTGGTGAAACCGGGCACCGAGCTCCGCGTGGCCTTCGATCCGGACCTGCCTCCCGTGCCCGACACGCCCATCCCCGTGGTGTACGAGGACGCCTGGCTCCTGGCCGTGGACAAGCCCGCGGGCATCGCCACCCAAGGCACCTGGGCCTCCGACCGCCATGACCTGCTGGCCCTGCTGAAGACCCAGCGCCCGGACCTGAACCTGTTCCTGCATCACCGCCTGGACCAGGGCACCTCGGGCCTGCTGGTGCTGGCCAAGGACCCGAAGGCCAACAAGGGCCTGGCTGCAGCCTTTGCGGGCCGCGATCTCGAGAAGCTCTACCTGGCCAGAATCACCGCGCCCCTGGAAGCCTGCACGCTGGAGGCGCCCATCGGCCGCATCCGCGGCGCTGATCCCGGCCGCTTCGGCTGCGCCGGCGACCTCATCGATCCGAAATCCGCCCGGACCGATTTCCGCCCGGCCACTGCGGAGGAAACCACCGACCTTGTGCCCGGGTATTGGCTCGTGGCGCGCATCCACACGGGCCGCACCCACCAGATCCGCGTCCACCTCAACCACCTGGGTCGGCCCATTCTTGGGGACGCCCTCTACGGCGGCTCCCTCTCGGACCGCCTCTGGCTCCATGCCTGGCGCCTGGGGCTGAAGCATCCCGTCACGGGCGAGGACCTGCGCCTGGAGGCGCCGCCAAAGCGCTTCCAGAACGCAACCACTGGTCTCTGATCAATTGGCGGCATTGATTAGTAAAATTAATATTTTGAACCCACTTGCGCGCCGATCAGGCAGAGCGACGCTGAAGCATCCAGTTCCCGAAGCTGCTTCAAGTGAATGGGCATTTGCGTGTGCACTCTTGGGCTGTGAGAGGAGCGCTCTATGCTTGATTCGGCCATCCGATCCTTGGACCTTCAGATTCCAGAGATCGACACGGATTACCGCTCCCTCATGGAGTCGTTCCTCGCCCTCGCGAACACCCCGGACCTCACCAGCGAGGACGTCATTCAGGCGGTCCTGGACATGATCGGATACGCCTCCGATTATGCCGCCCGCGAAGAGGCGCTGATGCAGAAGGTGGTCTATCCCAACTTCAGGAAGCACAAGATGGACCATGACATCATGCAACGCGCCCTGGGCGAGGCGGTAACACCCCTGCTCTTCGGGAAGCGGCCGGGCGAAGAGGTCGTCGCCTTCATGGAGTATTTCTTCATCGAGCACATGACCACCCAGGATGCCGCCTTCGTCGCGTTCCTGAAGACCCTTCACCGGGCCGCCAGCTGAGCACGGGAGTCCAGTAGACAGCAGGCTGCGCAAGGCTGGTGTCTGGTCTCTGAAGCACAGGGGTGGGAACGGGGATGCCCTCTACGGCAGCTCCCCCTCCCATCGCCTCTGGCTCCACGCCTGGCTCCTGGGCCTGAAGCATCCGGTCACCGGCGAGGCCTGCGCCTGGAGGCACCGCCTAGATGTCGTTGCCAACGAGGTTGTTCAGCCTTGTGACTGGGGGCTGACCACCTAAGGCCGAATGGGGCCTGTGGTGATTGTAGAAGTGGAGCCAGGCGCTGAGCGCCTGGTTTCTTTCATCTGAACTCTGCCAGGTGGGACCGTAGGCCCATTCCCGGAGAGCGGTCTGGATGAGGCGCTCGGCTTTGCCGTTGGTCCTCGGACGATAAGGTCTGGTTCGGGCGTGCTTGAGTCCGAAGGCTTCTCGCATGGCCTTGAACTCCTT
>CAIYNT010000183.1 GCA_903927605.1 uncultured Holophagaceae bacterium | reverse complement strand
CGCAGCAGCCGCTTCTGGCCCAGGACCAGGGTGAAGATACCTTTCATCCGTTCCCAGGGCCGATCGACGCGGTTGTCGGGCAGGCCGGCCTTCAAGGTGGCCAGCCGCTGGCGGATGGTCCAGGTGAAGAACCCGGCGGCGGCCAGGGTCATGATCCAGAACAGCGCGATTTCCAGGGCCTTCATGGGGTCCCTCCTTGCAATCAGCATTCCGAACAGGCCACGGCGTGGGATCCACGGCCATTCTATTGTCTCACCTGGTGATCAGGTATGCGGGTCGAAGGCCCAGTGTAGCCGTGGCCATGACAAACTGGAGGCCCGACCTGGAGTCAGTCCTGGAGTCACCTTTGCCGCGCCCCTCCACCCTCCATTTTGAAGCCGCCGTGACCCGCCCCCTTTCGGTGGTCTTCCAGGCTGGTGGGCGCTGGGAAGGCCATGACTACACGGTGGAAGTGATCGCCACCCGCCAGGGTCTGGATGGCTTCGACGTGGTGGTGGACTTCCGGGATCTGGAGGCCGCCCTGGACCACAGCCTGGCACCCCTGCAGGGACGGCTGCTGTCGGACCTGGGCCTTGACGGCCCCTTGGCCCTGGCCCAGCGGCTGCTGGTCGAACTCGCCCCCTTCGTTCCCGCCCCCGCCCGCCTGAAGGAAGTGGCGCTCACTGATGGGCGGGGCCGGCGGATGGCGATAGGGCTGTAGGAACGTGGGTCGTAGGCGGTAGATTCAATTGGATGCGGGCTTGCGGTCCGCGCCTTCCTTCCCACGACCCACAGCCTACAGCCCATCATGCGTCCCTGGATTCCCCTCGCTGCCTTGGCGCTCGCCCTTTCCCCGCTGGGGATGGTGCATCCGGTGCGTGTATCCGGCCACAGCATGGAACCAGCCCTGGCGGACGGCGAAGTGCGCTGGGCTCTCTGGACCTGGGCCAGTCATGCCCCCCGACGCGGCGAAATCTGGGTGGTGGAGGGACCTCACGGTTCCTCTGTGAAGCGGGTGCTGGGTCTCCCCGGTGAATCCGTGGTCTGGCGGGGCCAGGACCTCTGGATCAACGGTCAGCGCCAGGATGAACCCTGGGTCGTCCATCCAGAACGCAGCGGAGAAGGGCAGCAGCTCTGCGGCACAGGCTACCTTGTTCTCGGAGACAACCGGCCCGAGAGCCAAGATGGACGGAGTTGGGGGGCAGTATCAACCAAGGCGATGCGCGGACGAATCCTCGAATAGGCTGCCTTAGCGTGGCTTGAATTCGGCCAGAAGGTAGACTCCTCCTACTTCTGTCGGGTGTAAGTGATCTCCATGGTCCTGATCTCCTTGCCGCCCCGGGTTTCGTACCATTCCATGACGTGGGAATCGCCGCTCAGGACCTTCACGGTTTGACGAACCCTCACTTTCGTACCTGGCTTCATCATGTCGTCCATGTCGCCCTTGTAGGTGAAGGTCATGGTGGTGGGGTCATAGCTGCCGGTCATCAGCATGATGGAAGTGCCCATGTTGTCGGCCCAAGTGGTGGTGAAATGCTGGGCCACGTTGTCGTAGCCTGTGAGCCCAAGCCCCTGGAAGGGCATCCCGCCGAAGGTGCCTTTGTATTCCCCCTGGATGAAGCGTCCGTCCATCAATGGGGTGTAGACAGCGGTACCAGTGGAACTCTCGGGCGGAGCTCCGGGTTCCATCCACATCTTGGTCGCGAAGACCCATTGGCCAGTGAGCGAAGCGAGGAGTTTATGGTTCGGGCCGGGTGTCGAGGCCTTCTGCCAGGCCTGCATCATGGCCTGTTGCTCGGCCGTGGGAGTCTTCTCCTTCGCCTCCTGGGCCAGAAGCGGCAGAGCCAAAGCGAGGCTGCAGGTCAACATTCGCGAAAGCAGGCGTTTTGAGTACATCGTTGCCTCCTTCAAGGGGCTCGGGATTGAGCGGAGAGACACCCTATCACAACTGTTAAAAACGTGAAATTACCAAGAATTTTGCCGAATTTTTCAGTAGAACGCGATGAACCGAAAAATCGGTTCCATCGCCTTAGACTGAGCGCATGAGTGCCACTCGCTTTCGCGCCATTGATCTCATCGCCGCCCTGGGAGTGGTGATCATCTGGGGTCTGAATTTCGTCGCAATGAAGGTGGGCCTGCGGACCTTCACTCCGTTCCAGCTGGGCCTCGCCCGCTACGTCTTTGCGGTCTTTCCCCTTATTCTCGTCGTGCCACGCCCCCAGGTTCACTGGGGCTGGGTGGTTGGCTACGGACTCCTGCAGGGCGTTGGTCAATTCGGGCTGTTGTTCACGGGTCTACACCTGGGAATGACGGCCGCGTTGGCATCTGTTCTCATGCAGACCCAGATCTTCTTCACGGCCTTCTTTAGCTTCGCGCTTCTCCATGAAAGACCGGACCGCCAGCTGACCGTCGGGCTGGTCTTCGCGGGCCTTGGCCTGGCTTGCATCGCCGCGGAACAACTTGCCAACGCCAGGCACGCCCAGGTGTCGATCACCACGACATCCGGAGTCGTCCTGACCCTGGGCGCGGCCGTCATGTGGGCGGCCTCCAACCTCATCGTGCGCCAGGCACGCGGAGCGAATGTGCCATTCAAGATCGTGCCTTTCCTGGTCTGGAGCAGCCTCGTACCGATCCTGCCCTTCCTGGGAATGACTATGTTATTCGATCCGACCCCGACCCGCTGGGCGTGGCACGGGGGGCCATGGAGCAGTTGGCTGGCGGTGGCCTATCTGGGCTGGATCTCGACCATCATCGCCTACGCGCTTTGGACTGGCATGCTCATGCGCCATCCGGCCAATCGGGTCGCTCCTTTCAGTCTGGGCGTCCCGATTGTCGGCCTGGCCGCAGGTGTTTTCATCCTTGATGAATCCATCAGTGGCTGGCAATGGGCTGGCATCGGATTGATCGCCGCCGCTTTGGCCTGCGTTGTTCTCGGCGGTTCCTTGCGATCCCCGGGGCGTTTGTCGCGCCACGATCGTAGTGGATAGGACCCGTTTGGCTTATCTGAATTTCGATCCCCAGGTAGCCCAAAAGGATCATGGTTCACCTTAAGAATGCGAGGGTGGAAGCTGGTGTCGGACTGCGCCGAAGGGTGATGAATCTTCCTATCCGTTCACACCACATGATGTATGCGGCAGGCTCAAAAGGTTCCCGGCAGATTGAATATCTATGCCGGATATTTCTTCTATGAAATCAGCTCAACAGGACTAGGCTTGACCATCTCTCTGAACCAGGGGGCCGGTGATGAAGAGGTACGGGAGGGCTGCTTTCTGTTCCATGAATCCACGGGTGGACGAGGATCACCGCGCCTTGTTCAAGCTCCTGGACCGGGTATCCACTCATCGAAGGGACGCGGACGTGGAAGATCTCAATCCGCTGCTGGACCAACTGCTCGAACACACCTTCGACCATTTCGCCCGGGAAGAGAAAGCGATGGAAATCTGGGGATATCCGCAACTTGACCACCATTCAAAAGAGCACCAGGCCTTACGAAAAGCCTTCATTGAATCTTTGAGGCAGGCCGCGAAGGGAAGCATGGGCCTTCCTGTCTTCATTCAACACGTCAAGGAAAGCTTCACCTACCACTTTGAAACCGAGGACATGTTGTTTGTATGTTGGCAACAGCGCACGGATCGGGAATTCAAACACTCCGAATTGACCCGGGCCGGCGGCTGAGACAGACGGACACCTCGACGACACAGAGCCTGTGAGGCGGGCCGCTCCAGGCTGAAACGGACCTCGGATTGGCTGATCTGCCCGGCCTCTGCCAGGTTGGGCTACGCTGTAAGGCTGGAGAATCGATGGACCGACTGGTGATCCAAGGTGGACATCCCCTGCGGGGGCGCATCCGGGTATCGGGAGCGAAGAACGCGGCGCTGCCCTGCCTGGCGGCGGCGCTGTTGACGCCGGATCCCGTGGTCCTATCCAACCTGCCGGCGGTGGCGGATATCCGCACCATGGTGAAGGTGCTTCAGGCCCTGGGCACGGAGGCGACCCTGGAGGCCGAAGGCGACGGTTTTGAACTGATCGCGAAGCTGACCTGCACCGGCAGCGAGGATCCCAAAGCACCCTATGATCTGGTGAAGACCATGCGGGCCTCCATCCTGGTGCTGGGGCCCCTGCTCGCCCGCTTCGGCAAAGCCACGGTGAGCCTGCCCGGGGGCTGCGCCATTGGCGCGCGCCCCGTGAACCTGCACCTCGAAGCCCTCGAGCGCATGGGCGCGGCCATCGAGATTAGCCATGGCTACATCCATGCTTCCGTGAAGGGGCGCCTGAAGGCCGTCGACCACACCTTTGAAAAGGTGAGTGTGGGCGCCACCGAGAACATCCTCATGGCCGCAGCTCTGGCCGAAGGCACTACGGTCCTGCGGAACGCCGCCCTGGAACCTGAGATCAGCGATCTGGCGCACCTGCTCGTGCAGATGGGCGCCCAGATCGAAGGCATCGGCACGGGCACCCTCACCATCGCCGGCCTGGAGCGGCTCCACGGCTGCGAGCATGCCGTCATCCCCGACCGCATCGAGGCCGGCACCTATCTCTGTGCAGTGGCCGCGACCTGCGGCGACGTGGTGCTTGACCGCTGTGAGCCCGAGCACCTGCGCTCCCTGCTGGACCTGCTGGAGCGTTCGGGCTGCGTCATCACTGAACGCGAAGGCCAGGAGGGACGTCAACTCCGCATCCAGCGGGAATGCGGCCAGAAGCTGCGCTCCAAGGATGTCACCACCTTGCCCTTCCCCGGCTTCCCCACGGACCTGCAGGCCCAGGTGATGGCCGTCATGACTCAGGCCTGCGGCATCAGCGTCATCAACGAGGGGATCTTCGAGAACCGCTTCCAGCACGCCATGGAACTGGAGCGTCTGGGCGCCAACCTGCGCACGGACGGACACACGGCCATCGTGGCGGGCCCGGCGGAACTGACGGGCTGCACCGTCATGGCCACGGACCTCCGGGCCAGCGCCGCCCTAGTGATTGCCGGTCTGGTGGCCAGGGGCGAAACCATCGTGGACCGCATCTATCACCTGGACCGTGGCTACGCCGGCCTGGAAAAGAAGCTCCAGGGCGTCGGCGCCCACATCGAACGGGTGGGCGGGGGTAGGGTCTAGAGCGCAGGCTCGCAAATAGTCCATCGGGGAGGAAAGGCCATGACGACGGAACAGAATCCGGGATCTGATGCATCGGATCGCGGTAAAGCGACGCCCCGTTTGAACGACCCGTACCAGGGCCAGGTGGTGATCAGCTGGCCCGAACTGCACCGTGATACCCGCTACCTGTCGAGGGTGCTGCACGACCTCGGGGACTGGAAGGGCATCATAGCCATCACCCGGGGCGGGCTGGTGCCAGCGGCCCTCATCGCCCGGGAACTGGAAATCCGACTCATCGACACGGTCTGCGTGGTTAGCTACGGGGCCTCCGAGGATGGGCAGGCTGAGCAGGCCCAGGGGGAGCTGCGCTGGCTGAAGGGTGTCGAGGGGGATGGCGCAGGCTGGCTGCTGATTGACGACCTGGTGGATACCGGCAGGACCGCCAGGGCCGTGCGGGAGCGGCTGCCCAAGGCCCACTTCGCCACCATCTATGCCAAGCCCCTGGGCCGTCCCATCGTCGACACCTTCGTCCGGGAATTCCGGCAGGAGGAGTGGATCTACTTCCCCTGGGACATCGACTACCGCTTTGTGGCCCCCATCAGGACGCGCCAGAAGGGTTAGGCCAGGCGTCCCTGGCCCAGCCGGCTTGATCCCCAGGGTCCCCCGGCTTCAGAGCGGCAGGGCCCCGGATCCGGTTTTCCCATGTGACGACCTCCACCCGGTCGGTGGGTTACACTGAATTTACGATCGGGGGATCCATGTTCGGCGAGATGAAGGTCTTTTCCGGGAGCAGCCACCCGGACCTGGCAAGCGGTATCGCCACCCACATGGGCATGCCGCTGGGCCGCCTGAAGGTAACGCGGTTCTCCAACGAGAACATCAAGGTGAAGGTCGAGGAGAACGTCCGGGAAGCGGATGTCTTCGTGATCCAGTCGTCCTGTCCCCCCGTCAGCGACAACCTGATGGAACTGCTCATCCTCATCGATGCCCTGAAGTTCGCTTCCGTGGCCCGCATCACGGCAGTGCTGCCCTACTTCCCCTATGCCCGGAGCGACAAGAAGGACGAGGCGCGCATTTCCATCACGGCCCGCCTGGTGGCCGATCTGCTGGAAACCGCCGGTGCCGACCGGGTGCTGACCATGACGCTGCATGCGCCGCAGATCCTGGGTTTCTTCCGCAAGCCTGCGGACCAGCTGCTGGCCACGCCCATCCTCTCGAACTATTTCAAGACCAAGGACCTCTCGAACACCACGGTGGTGGCCACGGACGCCGGGGCGGCCAAGTTCGCGGGGCACTTCGCCAAGCGCCTCTCCGTGCCCATGGCCATCATCGATAAGCGCCGCTTCGACGACTCGGAGAAGGCCCAGAGCGTGGCCCTCATCGGCGATGTGAAGGGCCGGGACGCCATCATCTACGACGACGAGATCGCCACCGGCGGTTCCATCAAGGAAGCGGCCCGCATCCTCCGCGAACTGGGCGCGCGCTCGGTGCGGGTGGGGGTCACGCACCCGGTGTTCTCGGGCAATGCCCTGGAGACCCTGACTTCTGCCAACCTCGACGAACTGGTGGTCACGGACAGCATCCCCGTCTCGCCTGAGCGGGCCAAGCAACTGCCCAACCTCAAGGTGCTATCCACCGCGGCGCTGTTTGGCGACGCGATCCTGCGCATCCACGGAGGACGGAGCATCAGCGAGATGATGGACTGATGCCCAACTCCCTCGGCCCCATCGAGGCTCCACCCAGCCTCGACCTGCTGGGGCCTCAGGGGTCCGAAATCGCGCGCCTCTTCACTCGCCCTTTCCTGGTGCTGCATCGGGCTTCGGCCCTGTACACCGCCCGCACCTGCCTGCTCCTGCTCCTCGACCTCGGATGGGAGACCCGGCTTCGGGCCGGCACCACCCTGGATGACCTATGCCAGGGGCTGCCGGATCAGGTCCGCAAACCCCTGGCCTGGATGCTGCCCTTTCTCGTGACGGAGGACCTGCTCCTCCGGGAAGGCGAGCTCTACACCCTGAAGGGCGAACCGGACCTGGATCTCGCCCGCATCCGCGAGACAGTGGATGCCGAAGCCCCCGGCCATGGCGTCAACTTCGATCTGCTGGATGGGGTGAGATCGCACATTCGGCCCTTCTTCACCGAGGGAAAGGCGGGGGATGGCCTGCTCTTCGACCTGACCCTGTTCCCCCTGTGGTTGTCCTACTTCCGCAACGAGAACCTCGGCTACTTCCCCAACAATCTGCTGACCCTGCTAGCCCTGCGAGAAGGCTTGCCCGAGGGGGCCCATCTGCTGGAACTGGGCGCGGGCGCGGGTTCCTTTGCCCAGCTGGTGGCCAGGCAGGGCGCAGCAGAGGGCTGGCTCTCCCGCATTGCGGAGTACCGGTTCACCGATGTGGCGCCGGCCTTCCTCCGCCGCGCCCAGCGGGATCTGAAAGCCATCGCGCCGGGGCTGCCACTCACCTTCCAGACCCTGGATCTGAACCGCTCCCTGGGGGACCAGGGCATCGCGACGGCGAGCCTGGATGCCATCATCGGCATCAACGTAGTGCATGTGGCCCAGAACCTGGAAGCGGTGCTCCTAGACCTGCGCAGTCGGCTCCGGCCGGGTGGTCGGCTGATCCTGGGCGAATGCCTCAAGCCGTCCCTGGGGCACCCCATCTACCTGGAATTCTTCTTCTCCTTCATCCGGAGTTTCACGGAGGTGGAACTGGACCCCCGCTGGCGGCCCAGCCACGGCTTCCTCACGCCCGAAGCCTGGGTAAGCGCCCTGGCGCATGCCGGCTTCCGTGACATCGGATCCACCCCTCCGCCCCGGCCCCTGATGGACCAGCACCCCAACTTCAACGTGGGAGCGATCACCGCCTTGGCTTGATCCCCCTTGATGGGTGTGCGGAGAACGTCGTCTTCCCAGAATGATTCCAGGGTGGGAGCCGGCAGCAGATTCGCCTACCATCATTGGGCCAGGACAGCCCTCAAAGTAAGAGCGGCGCCCACCGGCGCCGCTCTTACTCATGAAAATACCCACTATTCCAGAACCACCACGCTGTAGGCGGCCAGGCTGCCATCGGCATTGGGTACCACGGTCAGCCACACCTTGGTGGAGCTGGTGGTGAGGTCTGCGGCCCAGTTGGAGGGATCGTCCAGTCCAGAGGTGATCACACTGTTCTGCTTGACGATCTTCATCACCAGGGTCTGCCCTCCTCCAGCCGCCGAAGTGAGCTTGATGGTCTTGGTCGCAGCACTGGTGGTGATGGGATCGATATAGGAGATCTGCATCGTCCCGGTGGAGGCATCGTAGTTCTGCACGATGGTGGCCATGGGCAGGCGGACTGGCAGGAGAATGGCGGTGTTCGCGTCCCAGGCTGAGGTGCCGCTGTCCCAAGACAGGCTGCTTGCACCCATCACGCGGGTCGTGCCCGCTCCCGTCAGCGCAGCCAGGAAGCTGGGAATGCTCGTGGAGGCATTGCTGGGTTGGGCGTAATCCCACCAGCTGAAGGTGGGGCTGTAGGCGTAATGACGGAAGTTGCTCAGATACGTCTGGCCGTAGGTGAGGGTGGTGGCCGTGGTGGAACTGTCGATGTAGCCACTGTCCACGGCCCGCTCGATGTTCACCGTGCTGGCGTGCATGGGCCTGGCCAGGGGGTCCTTCACATCGACGGTGACCTTGAATCCATGGCTCACGTCGGCAAGGTAGGACTGGCCCGTGCCGATGGTCACCGACTGCTGGAAGGTGAAGATCGTATCGTTGTCGATGTCGATGGTGCGGGGACGACCGTCGGCATTGTCCACGAGCATGCTGTTGGTGGCGGTATTCACGCTCACGACGTGGCCTTCGGGAGACCAGTTCGCGATGGGCAGATTGGCCGCGTTGGCAGCCGTGCAATACCAGACCCGCACGGCGTAGAGACTGCCGTCATCCTGCAGACGGGAGGCGATCATCACCGCATCCGAGGCGGCCAGGCCGGCGAAGCTGCCCTTGGCAAAGGGGCGGTTGTCCACGTCGTAGAACAGCGTGTTCAGGTCCGTGGTGAGGGTGACGTCCCGACCATGTACCGTGTGCATCAGGATGGTGCTCGCGGTGGTGCCGAGGCTCGTGATGGTGCCCACATTGCGGTGCAGCTGGATCAGATGCAGGGCCGATGGGTTGGGCCTGAACTTGAGCTGGAAGTTGAGCACCACGTCGCCGGTGGTCGTCTGGTTGATGAAGAGGGGATGGTTCAGGTCGAAGTCCACCTGGACGGCATTGCTCCCGCCCGACGTGACCGTCAGGGCGGGACTGATGGCCACAGGGATGATGCCATTGCCCACCACATGAATCTGGCTGGAGGGCACGGGCGTCGAGCTTCCTTCGGGGATGATGCTCATGGTGGTGGGGTCAGTGTTGATAGAGACCTTCATCTGGTCGTAGCTGCCTACGGGAAGCTGAGCCGCCGCCAGCAGCTCGCCGATGCTGTCCAAATCCACCAGATTGATGGTGGCATTGCCACTGAAGGCGATCTCTTCCTTGCTGTGATCCTCCTGATGAACCAACGTGACCTTCGTGACCTGCACCTGGATGGTGCTCCAGTCGTCGGAAGGGGCGTCGGTGATAAGGACATTGGCGGTTCCTGTGGGAGGAGCCACGGCACCGGCAGAGCTTGTGGAACTGCTTCCACCGCAAGCGGTAAGCAGAGCCAGGACCGTGAGACCCGCCGGCAGGGCCAGGGGGGTCAGAGAGCGGGGGTTGAGACGCATGCAGGCCTCCATGATGGGGATTGGGGAGCTGGGCTCCGGAAGGGTGGAAGAACGACTGGACTCTCCCTCTGACCCAGCCCGAAGCGGGTTGGTTGATCCGAAGGATTTTTAGAGTGCCGACTCGACCCCTCGGCTTGCGATACTGACCGGCCATGGCCCAGACCCTGCGTGACCTCCTCATCCAGCGGGCCGCCCGCCTCCAGGAGCGGCCGGCACTCACGGCCCCAGGCTGGGGAATCTTGAGCTATGCCCAACTGCGGAACCGGGTCGAGGGTGTGGCCCTGGGCCTCCTGGCCCTCCAACCGATGCCCACGGTGTTCAGCGCCACGGGAACGGCCTGGGACTGGGCCGCGGAGGTGGCCGCCGCTGCCTCGGGCCTGGCCTGGGATCCGTCTGGTCCGGAGGTGCCGCCCGATGTTCTGGGCGGGCCGCGCTTCAACGATGAAGAGGGCCGGGAACCCTACCACGCCCGGGAGCAGGTGGTGCTTCCCTCCACTCTGTTCACTTCTGGCCTGGTTCACGGCGAAATCTTGACGCGGCTCCGCCGTCTCAATCTCGAGCTCGGGTGGGACCACGCCACGCAGATCAGACTGCCCCTCGCGCAACTCGGAGAAGCGCCAGTGCGGGCCGCCCTCTGGAGTGCCCTGTTTGCCGGTGCTCATGCCGTTCTGGATGCACCAACCGCGCCGCCCTCAGGCCTGGCGGCTCTCCTCAGGAAGGCCCCAACTCCATGGGATGCACAGCCATTCCTGACTCTCTGGCACCCTTAGATCAAGAGTACCGAAGCGACCCAGGTCGAGGGCTGAGAACCGAAGATCTCCCATTTATCCCCCTTGCTATTAGACAATTACTGGCCAATTCTAAATGTGGAGGTCGTCATGGCTCGCCCCGCATCCCGCAAGGTCCTTGAATCTCCCCGGCCCGACGGGGGCCACCTGGTGAAGCCGGAGCGGCTCCAGATCGTGCTGGAGGCCATCCGTGATGCCGGGGAGCGCGGCATCACCAAGGCAGGCCTCTCCCGCAAGCTGGGCGGCGTGGCCATGCGCACGGTGGATCGCGCCGTGCAGCTCCTAGAGGAGCAGGGCGCCCGCTTCGGTAAGGCCCGGGATGGCCGGCCCGCGCTCATCCATTTCACCCTGGAGAAGGCGCCGGACTGGGACAGCCGCATCACCCCCCACGCCCGCATGGCGCTGGAAGTGGCCCTCATGGCCCTGGAGGGCACGGCCACAGAGCTCTGGTTCGATCAGCTGGAGGGCCTCCGCACTCTGGCAGACAGCCACTTGAGCACCCGCGACCGCGATCTCTTCCGCGCGCTCCAGGCCCATGTCTGCGTGCGCGGTGGCGCTGACGACCAGCAGGCCCTCGATACGAAGATGCTCACCCAGGTGCTGCTGGCCCTCGGCCATCCCGAGGGCCCCCGCGAGCTCGAATTGACCTACAAGGCCGCCTCCACGGGTCGCACCAGTGCCCGCACCGTGGTGCCCTTCACCCTCACCCATGATGTGTTCTCCGGCTGCGCCTTCCTCCTGGCCTGGGATCCCGCCAAGCAGGAGCCCCGGCACTTCCGCCTAGCCCGCATCGAGGAGGCGAAAGCGCAAAGCAAGCGCGGCCTCATCCCCGATAAGACCCCCCTGGAGCAGGCCCGGGACCTGCAGATCGGCGGCTGGTTCAGTCCCGCCGCTCCCTTCCGCGTGAGCCTCCGTGTCCGCGGCACCAACTGGCCCCAGGCCCTGCTGGACGCGCCCCCGGCCCTGCCCCGCGTCACCGTCCGCAAAGAAAAGGGCGGCACGGTGCTGCTCAGCTTCCAGGCCACTGAGCTGTCCGCCCCCACCCGGTTCGTTCTGCAGTTTGCGGCGGATGCCGAAGTGCTCGAACCGAAGGCGCTGAGGGATCACATCGCCAAGACATTGAAGGCCATGGCTGCGAACTATCGATAGCCCTCGACCAGCTAGGCTTAACCACGCTGTTGCACCCGCGGGAACTGAGCCCTGACGGGAGGGGCGCATCGCAGCTCGATTCCATGCAACTGCTCCCAAATCTCAGGCCCCGGTCGCCGGCGCCCGATATAAGGCAGGTATCGGGGTCACCATGACTTTCAAGCGTCGCATTCTTCTGTTCGGTATTGGCGTATCGCTGGTCGTAGGACTGGGCGTCTCGGTCGTGATCATGAGCCTTCTGGGTTTGCGCAACCAGTTCGATCGACTCATGTCGAGGCAGGTCGCCGCCAAGGTCCAGACGGTGGTCATCGGGCGGGAGGTGAACTTCGTATCGCGGCTGACCCGGAATATCATGCTCGGTTCATCGATCGAGAAGGATCTGAATTCCCTGGATGACACCATCGCCAAGATCGAGAAGGCCTTCATCACCCTTGAGGCGACTGCTGCCACCCCGGAAGATCAGGCTCTGATCACAAAAGCCAGGGAGGCCACCCTCGCTTTTGTGAAGGATGGCCGGGAGCGGATGATGGCCCTCCGAGACATTCCCCCCGAAAGAAGGCCTGCGGCCTTCAAGGAATACGAGACCTTCGCGACACCCCTCGCGATGAAGTCCCGCGAGTCGTTCGACGGGATCATCAAGCATGCCGACAGGGAGTTTGAAGAAGGATCAGTCGCTTTGGGTCACGAAATAAAATCTAGCCTTTGGATGGTCCTGGTGGGCGGGATCGCGGCCATTCTCAGCACGATCCTGGCCTTCTACTACTTGCTCCGCGCCATTTTGCGCCCCATCCACACGGTCGCCCACGACCTTCGCACCATCCGGGAGACCTGGAATCTCACCCGTCGGCTCGAAGCCTCTTCCGTGAATGAAATGGGGGAGATCGCCAGGGAGGCCAACACCTTCCTCCAAGCCCTGTTCGAAGTCATCCGCACGGTCAATGAGAACTCGGCACGGGTGGCTTCAGGCGCGACCGAGCTGTCTGCCACTGCCAACGAGCTGGCCAAGACTTCCCATGAAATCGCCCAGTTCTCCGAGACCCAGCGTCAGACCTCCGAGCGCACTGCGGCGGCCATGACCCAGTTCTCGGCCAGCATCCAGGAAGTGGCCAAGCACGTGCAGTCGAGCAACACCCGGACTGAAACCATGGCTCATGCCGCCGAGGAAGGCGCCCACCAAGGTGAGGCCACTGTCCATGCGATGGAGTCCATTCAGGAGAAAACCACCCAGATGGTCCAGGCAGTCCGTGTCATTCAGGACCTTGCCCGCCAGACCAACCTGCTCTCTCTCAACGCGGCCATCGAGGCGGCCAAGGCCGGAGCCCAAGGGAAAGGTTTCGCGGTGGTGGCGGAAGAGGTCCGCAAACTCGCTGAGCACAGCTCCCAGGCCGCGAAACAGATCGGTGATCTCATCAGCCAGACGGAAGAAGCCATCGGCGAGGGGGTGCGGACCGTGTCGGCCACGGAAGGTACCATCCGCACCATCCTGGAAAACATCCAGGTCGTGGTCAGCGCTTCCCGGGAAATCGGGTCAGCCACGGAGGAACAGGGAAAGACCTCCGCAGAAGTTGCGCGCCAGGTGGAAGAAACCTCGGTTTCAATCGAGCGGAGCGCTGCCGCCTCCACTGAACTCAGCCAGACCGTCGAAGAGGTCAACCGCACCGCAGAGCACCTCGCGGGCATTGCCGAGGGCCTTGCGACTACCCTGGCAAAATTCAGGACTACCTGAAGGGATGGCGTAGTTGATTCCCCTGAAACCCCGTAGCAGGTGCAAACCAGGGGAGGGTCCAGCCCCTCCCCTGATCCTTTCCTGTGGCGACAGCCTACTTCTTTGCCACCTTGCCTAGGCCGAGATCCCGCAGCGCAATCTGGCCCTGGCGGCCGAAGTCAATGGCTTCGCCGAGGATGCGGGCAGCTTCCTGAGGGGCGTGGAAGCCCATGGAATTCTCCGCATTGACCCAGTCCACACGCCACTGGGCCTTGCGCTGGAGTTCGAGGATGGGCTGGAGCCTAGCCTCGTCCATTCCGGCCTTCTTGGCGGCCTCGATGTCGGTGATGAGGTTGACGACGGCGTCCTCAGCGCGGTCCAGCAGGGCCTTGGTGCGGTCCTGGATGGCCTCGACCCGCGCCTTGAGTTCCGCCTCGGGGAAGCGGTGGCAGGTCTGGCAGGAGCGGCTGATGTCCAGCAGGGGGCTACGGACCTGGTGGTCGCTGATCTTGATGGCGCCCTCGCGCTTGTAGGGCATGTGGCAGTCGGCGCAGGAGACGCCGGAACGCGCATGGATGCCCTGGCTCCACATCTCGAACTCGGGGTGCTGGGCCTTGAGGACCTCGGCGCCGGTACGGGCATGCTTCCAGTCGTAGAAGCGATGGCCATCAGGGAACTTGTAGCTGTCGTAATAGGCCTCTTCCTGCTCCACCTTCAGTCCGTTGTTCCAGGGATAGAACAGGGTGGTCTTGGGCCCGCAGTAGTACTCCACATGGCACTGGCCGCAGACCATGGACCGCATCTCCTGGCGCGAGGCCTCAGTATTCGGATCATAGGGCGCCTTCCGGTCCCCCTTGCGCCAGGCCTCGATGGAAGGCAGGTGCGGCACGGGTTCACTGCTCTCGGCCAGGACCGCGATGCCGCGGATGAAACCGGGTTTGGTGACCCGGAGCTGCATGCTCTTGGGATCGTGGCAGTCGATGCAACCCAGAGGGTGCTTGGCCAGCTTGGCCGCTTCGATGTAGGGCAGCTTGCACATGGCCTCGAAGCCCTTCATGACCTGCGCCTGGCCCTGGGGGCTGAGATAGGGGTCGTCCAGGCTGCCAGTCGCACCGGCCTTCAGCCCCGCCTCCCGGTAGAGCACCGTGTTGGACGTGTGGCACTGGAGACAGGAGCCCGGCTGCGGCTTCTCAGTCACGCGCCTGGTCTTGCCCTGGTCGTCGAGCATGTAGGCGTGGCCGCGGCGCCGGTTGTAGTCAATGGCGAAGGCGTAGCCATCGAAGATGATGGGCAGGCGCGGGTCCTCCTTCAGTTTGCTGATGGGGAAGGCCTCGCTCCCGGCACCGCCGTACTTGGTGCCGTACTTTTCCGTGGTCTTCGTGTAGCCGTCGTACTGACGGGGGAAGTTCTTCCCCCAGAGGGCCGGATCGACGGTCTTCTCGTCCAGGTCCACAACCCTGAAGCTGGTCTGCCGGGCCTCGGCTTTGTGACCGGAAATGCTGGAATACAGCGCCATCACCAGCACGGTGGCCAGTGCGGCACCTGCGGCCAGGAGCCCCATCCGAACCGCGGGACGGGAAAAGAGGGGGGTGGGATTGTCGGTCATCGGAGGGATCCTCCCGCGTGGGTGGCACGCATCGTCAAGTTGAGGGTCAGGGCGTCGGGGTGGATCATCGGGCAGGACCGTGGCCCACGCCCTGGTGGCAGCGGACGCAGCCGTAGAGGTCGGCCTTCTGGGTGGGATCCGTGGGAACCCCCAGGGTGCCGTGGGCGGTGATTTCGTCGGTCAATTCGGTATGGCACCGCAGGCAGTTGGCCTCCAGCACCTGGGCATTGCCCGGCTTGATGCGGATGGGCTCCGCGAAATCCAGGAGGGTGAAGGCCTTCGAGTGGTGGTAGCCGTTGCTGGCCTTCACGAACAGCTTATGCACCACGTTGTCGTGGGGCAGGTGGCAGTCGTTGCAGGTGGCCACCGCATGATGGGAGCCATGCCGCCAGCCGTCGTAGTCCTCCCGCATGATGTGGCAGTTCACACAGACTGCGGGGTCGTTGGACAGGTACGAAGTACCGTGGGCCGACACGAAGGTATAGGCGCCGGAGCCCAGGAACACCCCCAGGAACACGCTGGCGGCCAGGCTCAGGTAGAGGAATCGGCGCTTTCCACTCACGGGGCATCCATTCGAGGTACCTGGCAGTGGCCTGGCACCTGAATATCGTAGCTCGCGTTTAGGACTCGTCAATCCTAAATCAAACCACCTGGACATGGCCAAAATCCGGGGATGAGGGCAGGCTTGAGCCAGGCTCGATACAACATGATGGAAATCACTCCCGAATCAGAGGCCAGCTCCAGAGAGGACCAACCCATGCGAAAGCCCGTCCACCACCTCCTCACCTTCGCGCTTTGCGCCGGAATCGCAGGGCCTGCCCTGGCCGGGGAGCGCTCTGGGATACCAGAGAAGTACAAGTGGCAGTTGGAGGACATCTTCGCCACCGAGCAGGCCTGGGAACAGACTCGTACTGCGGCAGCCGCCCGCATTCCAGGGCTGGCGGCCCACCGGAGCCACTTGGGCGACTCGGCCTCGGCCCTGCTGGCCGGACTCGACGCCGTGACTGCCGTCCAGATCGACCTGGTCAAGCTCTCGGTCTATGCCAGCTCCCGTTCGGACGAGGACACCCGTCTGGCCAGGCCCCGCGAGCTCAAGCAGGGGGCCCAGAAGCTCGGGGTGGACCTGGCCGCCGCCACCGCCTGGATCCGGCCGGAGATCCTGTCCCTCGACCCGGCCAAGGTCCGTGGCTTCCTGGCCCAGGAGCCGAAGTTGGCCCCCTACCGTGTGTACCTGGAGGATGTGCTGCGCTGGAAGCCCCACACCCTCTCCGCCGCCGAGGAGCAGGTGGCGGCGCTGGCCAGCGATCTCACTGATACGGGTCAGACCAGCTACGGCACGCTCAAGGACGCCGATCTGCCCTACCCGACCGTGAAGTTCTCCACGGGCGAAGTGCGCCTCGATTCGGCCGCCTTCGCGCTCTACCGTGCCTCGAAGATCAAGACAGACCGCGACCTGGCCTTCCAGAGCTTCTTCGGTACCCTGAAGGGCTTCGAACGCACCTTCGGGACCACGCTCGACGCCCAGATGAAGGGCCACCTCTTCGATGCCAAGGTCCACCACTTCGACAGTGCCCTGGCGGCGGCCCTGTTCCAGAATGACATCCCCACCACCGTCTACACCCAGCTGGTGGCCGACGTGCGGCGCAGCCTGCCCAGCCTGCACCGCTTCCTCCGGCTGCGGCAGCGCATGCTGGGCCTCGAGAAGCTCCGCTACCAGGACCTCTACATCCCCATGGTCGGGAAGGTGGATCTGCGCTTCGAGCCGGACGAGGCCCGCGCCATCACCCTGGAGGCGCTGGCGCCCCTGGGCGCGCCCTACGTGGCGGTCCTCAAGAAGGGGTTTGAAAGCCGCTGGACCGACTACCTGCCCAGTCCCGGGAAGCGTTCCGGCGCCTACTCGACCGGCGTCTACGGCATCCACCCCTTCCAGCTGCTCAACTTCAACGGGCAATATGACGACGTCTCGACCCTGGCCCACGAGAGCGGCCACTCGATGCATACCTACCTGTCCTACCAGCACCAGCCCTTCCAGACCTCGGACTATCCCATCTTCGTGGCTGAGGTGGCCTCGACCCTCAACGAGAACCTGCTGCTCCACCACATGCTGGGGAAGGCCAAGAACGACGCCACTCGGCTCGCGCTATTGGGGAATGCCCTCGACGGCTTGCGCCAGACCCTCTTCCGGCAAGCGCTCTTCGCTGACTTTGAACTGCAGGTCCACCAGCGGGCGGAGCGCGGCGAGCCCATCACCGGCGAAACCCTTTCCGAGCTGTATCTCAAGCTGCTGCGCGACTACTACGGCCACGACCAGGGCGTCTGCCAGGTCGACGATCTGATGGCGGTGGAATGGGCCTACATTCCCCACTTCTACTACGACTTCTACGTCTTCCAGTACTCCACCAGCATGGTGGCCTCGACGAGCATCGCCAAGGCGATCCGCGAGGAACAGGCGACGGGCGGCACCAAGGTCCGCGATGCCTACCTCGGCATGCTCTCCTCGGGCAGTTCCAAGCCCGCCATCGACCTCCTCAAGGGCGTCGGCGTGGACATGACCACCTCCGCTCCTTTCAACAAAGCCATCGCCGAAATGAACGGGATCATGGACGACATGGAGAAGATCCTTGCCCACTCGGCAAAGGGCCAGCAATAGCGTGGCTACGGAGGCTCGGATCATCCACGGCTGAGAGGCTTGGGAGCTCCCAGCCGCTCGTTCGGGAACCGCCGATACCCGTATACTGGATCTGCCTGGAGTACCCATGTCCCAGTCCATCGATCGTCCCGAACTCAGTGCTGCGGAATGGACATTCATCCAGAACCTGCGGTCCCTGCCCGATGAGGCTCTGCGCAACCGGGTCCATGCCTCCTTGAACGAGCTCCTCTTCTTCTTCCGCAACCCCAAGTGCCAGGGCATCGGTGTCGAGGGCTTCCCCTGCGGCGATCCCCGCTCCTCCTGCGAGGACTGCCATCAGATCTGGGAGATCCTCGACAAGGTGGCCGAGCGCTCCAAGAAGGGGTGACCCCACCTGCCTCGAGACGTTAAGACCCGCTGAGGCTCGGGTTCAGAAGATCTTGAACCAGAACAACAGGTAGACCAGCGCCACTACGATGGCCAGGTTGACACTCCAGGCCAGCCAAAAGACGAAGCTCGGCATGGCTGACTTGCGCGCACTGTAGAAACATAGGGCAGTCAACCCTACAAGCGCCGCGAGCAGGGCCACTCCTGGGGCGTTGGCATTCGCCCCGCCGCTCTGCGCCAGGGCCACCAGTGACCCGGCACAAGTGATGGCCAAGGCTACGCCGTTCATGACCTGGGCCGCTGACCGCTGGCCCGCCCGGTGGGCCACCAGCGCTCCCGCTACGTCGAGGGCCGTGACGGCGGCAATAGTGGTGGGAATGACTTCAATCACGACGTATCCACAAGGTAGAGGGCCTACCAGGTCTCGGGACCCGCGGCGTACCATCAACCAGTGCCCGGATCAAAGCAACTCCCAGAGGGTCCGCGCCTGTCCGGTGGCATCGGCCGTGGCGGATTTCACGACGTTCCGCAGGTGTTCGGGAAGGCGCCGGCCGGCCTCCAGGGCCTGGAGCCTGAAGGGTGGCGTCAGCCGCGGCCACTCGGCCGCCAGGGCCCGGGCCCAGTCCTCGTCCCCCAGAGCGGCCCGGGCGGACCAGCGCCAGGATGCCCCGAGCCCAGGCTCACCGAGATCTCTTCGAGCTGCTTCGACCTGACCCGTACGCAGGGCCACCTCCGCCACCGCCTCGGCGGCTTCGCGCTGGGCGAAGGGGTCCGCCACCAGCGCCAGCAGGAGTCCGAGGGACCCAGCCTCACCCACCTTCCCGAGCGCCCGCGCCAGCGCGAACCGTGCGCCCTCGGACGCGTGGCCGAGGGCCTCGGCCAGCCATTCGCCATCACCGGGCCGCACCGCCGCCACCAGCCCTTCCGCCGCGGAGCGCCGGACGCCCACGGGGCCCGTGGCCAGGGCGTCCAGGTAGGGTGCCAGCCGAATCTCGGGGCCCTGGTCCCGTCGGGGTCCCGCGACCGTGGCCAGCTCCCGCTCCCGGGCGGAAAACCCCGGCAGGGGTTCCTCCCCCCAGCCCGCCGCCTCCGCACTCTCGAGCCAAATGGACAGTTCCTGTCCGAACGCTTCCATATCCGGCAGGCGCTTGGTGGGATCCGGCTGGAGCGCCCGCATGATGAGCCCCGCCAGGCGAGGCGGGAAGCCCGGCCGGATCGCCGCGGGGGGCATCTGCACCTGGGCGTAGGCCTGCCCCGTGGCGAACTCGAACAGGATGGCGCCCAGGGCATAGACATCGCAGCGACCGTCCACGTTGCGTGGATCCCCATGCTGCTCTGGCGCCATGTAGCCCAGGGTCCCGACAACCATCTGGCTGCGGGTGGCGCGGGTCCGGCCCTCCTCGCCCTCCCAGTAGCACACGCCGAAATCCGTGACCTTGAGTTGGCCGTCGGCGGCAAAGAGGAGGTTCGATGGCTTGAGGTCCCGGTGCACGACGCCAGCTCTATGCGCCACGCTCAGCGCCCCGCAGACTGAAGTCAACCGGCGGGCCAGGGCCGCCGGAGCCTCGCCCCGGCAGGCCTTCAGGCTCCCGCCAGGCAGGAGCTCCATCACCAGGTAGGGCCAGGCACCGCTGGTCCCAAAAGAAAAAATCTCAACCAGAGCTGGGTGCAACAGGCGCGTGAGCACATCGCCTTCGCGGAGGAAGCGGCGGACCAGATCCGCGTCACGGTGGACCTCCGGGCGCAGCAACTTCACGGCGCAGAACAAGCCGGGCCGGAAGCGATCCTCCCCCCGGAAGACCAGGGCCATGCCACCTTCGCCAAGGGGCTCCAGCAGG
>CAIYNT010000182.1 GCA_903927605.1 uncultured Holophagaceae bacterium | reverse complement strand
GTCCTCTTCCTGGCTGCCTTCCTGCTGTTCATCCTTACGTTCATCCTCAACACCGTCGCCGAGCTGGTTCGCCAGCGCCTGCGCCGCCGCTACGAGTCCATCTGATGAGCCGTCTCGTCGAGCGTTTCCGGCAAGGCGGGATCTTCGTCTGGTTCTCGGGGACCCTGCTGGCCTTCTGCCTCGCCATGATCCTCAGCCTCGTGGGTTTCATCTTCGCCAAGGGCATGGGCTACTTCTGGCCCGGTCCCCTGGTCCAGGTGCAGACCTCGCAAGGGCCGCTGCTCGGCGAGATCACGGCGCAGGAACCGGCTCGCGGGGAGGAAGCGGCGAAGCTCCAGTTCCGGGTCGGGAACCGCGACATCTACGGCCAGGATTTCCGCTGGCTTCCCACAGCTGAGCTGACCGCCCCTGAATATCCCAAGGATGTGATCCTGATCGAACGGCTGGAGTACGGTCCTTTCATCGGGCGGATTGCCTCTCTGAGCCATGAGGGCCAAGTGGTCGCCGCCGGACCGGCTGCCCTGGCCGAGGCCCTGGCCCGCATCCCTGAAGCCGCCCGCATCAGGCGCCACATCCATTCCGTCGAAAAGGGGGAGGTCGGCGAGCTCAATCGGCGCATTGAGCGGATCCGCCTGGCCCGCAGGCAGCTGGAAACCGCCAACGACCAGCAGGGTCTCCAGGCGCTGGATGCCAAGACCAGTGAGCTTCAGGCCACCTATGACCAGGTCCAGGCAGGCCTTGAACAGTCCCGCGGCGAAGCCAAGGCATGGTCCCTCAGCCTTCGGACCGCGGACGGCCAGGTCAAGGAACTGCCCCTTGGCAGCGTGGTCAGGATGGTTCCGGCCAATGCCATGGGCTTCCTGGACAAACTGGGAGTCTACCTGTCGCGGCTCCGGGAGTTCGTGGCTGACGACCCCCGTGAATCCAACACCGAGGGAGGCATCTTCCCGGCCATCTTCGGCACCGTGATGATGGTGCTGGTGATGTCGGTCCTCGTGGTTCCGCTCGGAGTGATCACCGCCTTGTATCTCCGTGAATACGCCCGCCAGGGCTGGCTGGTCCGGGCCGTTCGCGTGGCCGTGAACAACCTGGCGGGTGTGCCCTCCATCGTGTTCGGCGTGTTCGGCCTCGGGTTCTTCGTCTATGGCGTCGGGGGGGGCATCGACAGGCTCTTCTTCGCCGACAGCCTGCCCACGCCCACGTACGGCACCGGTGGCATCCTGTGGGCCTCGCTCACCCTCGCGCTATTGACGGTGCCCGTGGTCGTGGTGGCCACTGAAGAGGCGTTGGGCGCCGTGGCCAGATCCCAGCGCGAAGCCAGCCTCGCCATGGGCGCCACCAAGTGGCAGACCCTCTGGAACGTGGTGATCCCCAGTGCCACTCCCGGCATCCTCACCGGCCTCATCCTGGCCATTGCCCGCGGCGCCGGAGAGGTGGCCCCCCTGATGTTGACGGGGGTCGTGAAACTCGCGCCATCCATGCCGATGGACGGCACCTTCCCCTTCCTCCACCTCGACCGCAAGTTCATGCACCTCGGCTTTCACATCTACGATGTGGGCTTCCAAAGCCCCAATTCCGAAGCGGCCAAACCCATGGTCTTCATGACGGCCTTCCTGCTCCTGCTGGTGGTGGTCGTCCTCAACCTGTTCGCATTGAACCTCAGGCGGAAGCTGCGCGCGCGCCTGGGGGGGAGCACTTTTTGATCACGCACCCCGGAGCCACGAAGATGGAAATCGACGATCCGCGCCCCGTGTCGGAGCCCGCGCACCTGGCGGTGCCCCCTCCCGAATCAGGCCTGCGTCCGGCGAGCTTTGAACAGCCAGACTTGCCCCTGACTGATCCCTCCGTCCTGTCCGCGCCTGTCATGGTGAAGGTCGAGCGCCTGAATCTGTTCTATGGCGAAAAACAGGCCTTGTTCGACATCAACCTCAAGGTGGCTCGCAATTCCGTCATGTCCTTCATCGGCCCCTCGGGTTGCGGGAAGAGTACGCTGCTGCGCTGTCTCAACCGCATGAATGACCTCATCGACAATGTCCGGATCGAGGGCAGGGCGCTGCTGGGGAACACGGACCTGTACGCTCCTGATACTGATGTGATCGCCCTCAGGAAGCGGGCCGGCATGGTGTTCCAGAAGTCCAATCCCTTCCCCAAATCCATTTTCGAGAACGTGGCCTACGGGCTCAGGATCCAGGGAGAGGGCGATCACAAGGTCCTCGAAGAGGCCGTGGAGCGTAGCCTGATGGGCGCCGGCCTCTGGGACGAAGTGAAGGAACGCCTCAAGGATTCGGCCCAGGGGCTGTCCGGTGGCCAGCAGCAGCGGCTCTGCATCGCCCGGGCCCTGGCGGTCCGACCAGAAGTCATCCTCATGGACGAACCTTGTTCCGCCCTCGATCCCATTGCCACGGCCCGCATCGAAGAGCTTATCCTCGAGTTGAAGCGGGATTTCACGATCGTCATTGTCACCCACAACATGCAGCAGGCGGCCCGTGTGAGTGACCACACCGCCTTCTTCTGGATGGGCAAGCTGATCGAGGATGGGCTCACCGAAAAAATGTTCACCAATCCTGGGCAGCGCATGACCGAGGACTACATCACGGGGAGGTTCGGCTGATGCGTCAATTCGACCAGGAACTGCGGGATCTGCGGGATGGCATCCTGGCCATGGCCGGGGTGGCTGAGACGATGATCGACCTGACCAGTCAGGCCCTCAGCGAGCGCTCACGGACCAAGGCCGACGAAGTGGTGACCATGGACCGGAGTCTGGACGAGTGGGAGCTGAAGCTGGACCGACTCTGCGTAGACATGCTTGCGCTGAGGGCCCCGGCTGCCGGAGACCTCCGGCTCATCGCTTCCAGCCTCAAGATCGTCCCGGAGCTGGAACGGATCGGCGACCACTGCTGCAACATCGCCCGCCGGGCCACCTACGTGCATCCACCCATCCTCTCCAGCGGCTCTCTGGAGCGCCTTGCCCAGGAGACCCGGAGCATGGTGCGGATGGCCGTGGATTCCTTCATCGGCAGCGATGCCGGCCTGGCCCGCACGGTGATCCAGGCGGACGATTCCGTGGATGCGCTCTACGGCCAGATTTATCGGGAACTGCTCCGCCTCATGTTGGCGGATCCTCTTTGCATTGAACGGGCCAGCCATCTCATCCTGGTCATCAAGAACTGGGAGCGCATCGCCGACCAGGCCACCAACATCGCCGAGGAAGTACTGTTCATCCTGGAGGGTCGCAGCGCGAAGCACACCTACCTTCAGGATCACCCAGCCAAACAGTGAAAAGGACCTCATGCCGCGCATCCTCCTTCTTGAAGACGACACCGAAATCCGACTTGGCCTGGAACAGCATCTCCGCCGGGAGGGTTTCAGCCTGATCCCCGTCGGCACCGGCAGGGACGCCCTGCTGGCCCTCAATGCCACAGGCCCCAAGCTCGATGCCGCCCTGTTGGATCTCAGCCTGCCCGACATGGACGGCCTGGATGTCCTCCGCGCCATCCGCACCCATCCGATCCTGCGGGCCCTTCCCGTGCTGCTGGTCACGGCCCGCAGCGAAGAGATCGACCGAGTGCTGGGCCTCGAACTCGGCGCGGACGATTACATCTCCAAGCCCTTCTCGGCCCGGGAACTGGCTGCGCGCCTGCGGGCCATCCTGCGCCGGTCCACACCCTTCGAGGGCGGCGAACGTGCGCCCCAGCTGGTCTTTGGTCCCATCTCGGTCGATCTCGACATGCACACCGCCCGGGTGGACGGTCAGGTCGTCGAACTGACCCGGCGGGAATTCGAGCTCCTGGCGTATTTTCTGGCCAACCCCCGGCGCGTCCTCACCCGCGAGAAGATCCTCCAGCAGGTGTGGGGCCTGGAATACCTGGGTGAAAGTCGCACCATCGATGCCCACGTCCGCCGGGTCCGCGCCAAGATCGGCGAGACCGCCGCCGACTTCATCGAGACGGTGGTCGGAGTCGGCTATCGGCTGGGCGGGCCCACCGACTCCTGAGGCAGCGGCAGGATCACCCGGAAGGTGGCTCCCTCGCCCGGACGGCTTTCCAGGGTGACCTCGCCCCCCATCAGGCGGCACAGGTGCTTCACGATGGCCAACCCCAGGCCCGTGCCCGGCTTGGCCTTGGTGGCCTGCACTCGGTAGAAGCGCTCGAAGATCCGTCCCTGCTCCGCCTCCGGGATGCCCGGCCCCTGATCTTGCACTGCCCAGACCTGACCCTGGCTGGTGATGCGAAGTGACAGGTCCACCCGGCCTCCCGAAGGACTGAATTTCAAGGCGTTTGAAATCAGATTCTCGAGGACCTGATGCAGCCGCAGGGGATCGGCCAGGATCTCCGTCCCGGGAGGCGCGTCCACATGCAACACCAACTGGACACCGTAGACAGCTCCCCGGGGTTCCAGGTCCCGCATCAAGGTGTCGAGGAAGGCGAAGAGGTCCAATCGGACTGGATCCAGATGCAGGGCGCCACTTTCGATCCGGCTGAGTTCCGAGAGGTCACCCAGCAACAGGGTAAGCCGATCCACCGACCGCATGATGGACTGGGCCGTGGAGCGCGCAGGTTCGTTCAGATCCTCCTCCTGGAGGTTCTCCGCCGCGATCCGGATGGCCGTCACTGGTGTCTTCAGCTCGTGGCTGACGTTGGAGATGAACTTCTGCCGGGTGGTCTCGAGGGCCTCCTGGCTGGTGACATCATCCAGGGTGAGCAGGACGCCGCTCACGGATCCCAGGGGTGCGAAGGGGATCGCCCTTACGCGCAGGGTTCGCCCCGCCCGCGCCATGCGCCACTCACATGACGTGCCCCGGTAGGCCTTCTGAACCGCTTCGGGGCCTTCCTGATCCCGGAACACTTCCCGGATCGCCATCCCCTTTCCCAAGGGCGCACCGAGGCCCAGGTGGCGCTGGGCGGCAGGATTGAACTGTTCGAGTCGCCCCGCTGGGCCGAACAGGATCACTCCTTCCTCCAGCCGGGCCATGATCCCGGGCAGCAGACTGTCCTCGCGGGCCGCCTTCTCCCTCAGGTCGACGTTCTCCCGTTCCAGCGCCGACCAGGCGAGGGGAAGATCCCCGATGGAGCTGGGACGAGTACCCCCCAACAACTGCCCCAGCGGCTCCGCAAGAGGCCGCACCTGCCAACGGGCCAGGAGGATCAGCACCAAAGCGAGCGTACCCAGCAATCCCAGCGTCCAGAGGATGGAAGTCCCCTTGTGGACACTCATGCCCAACCCAAACCCAAGAAAGAGCATGGAACCCATGCTGATCAGCGCACGGGCAAGGAAGACCGGCACCCCCGATCCATCGCCACGCTGGGATTCCGGCTGGTCCATGTTTTATGAGCATACACCACCGCAAGTCCACCGCCCCTTGGGCGGCGGCGAATTTACGCTCCAGTAACGCCCTTGGACCCGGTACAGTTGAATGCTGATCATGGGAGATCCCGATGTCTTTGAATGCTCTGATGCGCTGGCTCAAACCCAGGGAGATGATCTTCTTCGATCTTCTGGAGTCCGCGGCCGCCAACACCTACCAGGCCTCCCAGCTGTTCGACCTGGAGATCCGGTCGGGAGACCCGGTCCGGTTCGCGGAACTGCGGCGGCAGATGAAGGATCTGGAACACATCGGTGACGACCTCACGCGCGAAATCATGGATCGGCTGAACCACACCTTTGTCACGCCCATCGACCGGGAAGACATCATGCAGCTGGCCCATGCCATCGATGACGTGGTCGATAAGATCCATGCGATCTGCGAGCGGCTCATCCTGTATCGCATCAGCCATGTAATGCCGGCTGTCACCGAAATGAGCTCACTCATCGTGGAAGGGTCGGGAGAACTCCTCCATCTCATCCGATTCCTGCGGAACATGTCCAACCAGAAGGAGATCCAGGACCGCATCCGGCGCGTGCATACCCTCGAGAACAAGGCCGATTCCATCTACCACGCGGCCCTGGCGCAGATCTTCGAGGACCCCAAGGATCCCATCGAGCTCATCAAGTGGAAGGAACTGCTCGAACAGATCGAGGATGCCACGGACAAGATCGAGCTGGTGGCCAAGGTGATCGGTTCCACTGTCATGAAGAACGCCTAGGCCGGAGCTCTCTCATGCATGCAGGCTTCATTCCAGCCCTGGTGATGATCGTCGCCCTTGCGCTGGTCTTCGACTACATCAACGGGTTTCATGACACTGCCAATGCCATCGCCACCGTGGTCTCCACCGGCGTTCTGAGCGCCCGGAATGCCATCCTCATGGCCGCCGTGCTCAATTTCGGCGGCGCATTGCTGGGGACCCAGGTGGCCACTACCATCGCCAAGGGCATCGCCGACAGCCAGTTCGTGGTTCCCGCCGTGATCGTGGCCGCCCTCCTGGCTGCCATCGTCTGGAATCTCATCACGTGGTGGCTTGGCATCCCCTCCAGTTCCAGTCATGCCCTGGTGGGCGGCCTCGCCGGTGCCGTCGTCGCCCAGGCAGGACGGGGTGCTCTCCATACAACCAAGCTCGAAGAAGTGGCGACCTTTCTGGTGATCTCTCCGGTGATGGGCTTCTTCATCGCCATGGTCCTCATCATCGGCATCCTCTGGGTCGTCCGGCGGATGGCCGGACATCGGGTGAACTTCGCCTTCAGGAAGCTGCAGCTGGTTTCAGCCGGCGCCATGGCCTTCACCCACGGCACCAACGACGCCCAGAAGGCCATGGGCATCATCGCCCTGGCCCTCATCACCTACGGCAAGCTCACCACCCACGGCGCCGTCGTGAACGTGCCCGTCTGGGTGAAGCTGGCTTGCGCCATTGCCATGGGCTTTGGCACCATGTCCGGCGGCTGGAAGATCATCCGCACCATGGGCACCAAGATCGTCAAGCTGCGGCCCATCCACGGGTTCGCCGCCGAGTCCGCCGCCGCTATCGTGCTGTTCACCACGGCCCACCTGGGCATCCCAGTGAGCACCACCCACGTCATCTCGGGGGCCATCATGGGTGTGGGGGCCAGCATGAACGTCTCCGCCGTGCGGTGGGGCGTGGCCGGAAACATCCTCGTGGCCTGGGTCCTGACCATTCCCGTCAGCGCGCTGCTGGCAGCGGGTTTCCTCAAGCTGGTCACTCCCTTTTTCTGAAGAATGACCCGACTATCGGCTACGCACAACCAAGTAAGTGTACAACCGCAGATCGCGCAGATGGCCGCAGATAAAGGCGTTGGGTCCAGCTATTGCTCTTGAAAGAACTGCGGCTGAGCCTCGCCGATAGTGGGGAAGAAATAGTCCAGAGATGTGACCACTAGGACTTCACCCCGTCACACGCGGACCTGAAACTTGCTATCCCTGCTACGCGGATGCCCGTCACCGCTTGGTTTCACCCTTTTCCCGTGAAGTTGGCAGAACCGCCACACCGTCGTCATCACCGTGGCCGACCCTGGAACCCAGGGAGGTACGACCATGACGATCGAGACCCTCACACCTCATCCCGAAGGGGCCCGCTACACCGTGCGGTCCCTGGGCAGCGCAGACTACGCCCATCTCCGCCGACTCGAAGCCGAGATCTGGTCCGGGGATGGCGCCGGTGAGCTCTGCCCCCACTACCTGCGCCTCTGCACGGAGCTCTATCGCGACTGGTGCTTCCTCGCCCTGGACGGCGACCGGCCCGTGGGCTACGTGTTGAACTTCGTCAGGGGAACCACGGTCTACTGCGCCACCCTGGCCGTACATCCCGAATACCAGAAGGGCCGGGTGAACTACCTGCTCATCCGGGCCATGGTTTCCAAACTGCTCAATGAGAACGTGGACGAGTGCCGCTTCCTGGTGGAACCGGGCAACACCGATGCCCGCAGCGTCCACAACGCCCTGGGTGCCAGGGTGGTCGAAGAGGTCCAGGATTTCTACGCGCCTGGCGACACCCGCCTCTGGTCCGCCATCACCCGCGATGACCTCGAGCGCGTCCGCGCCCGCTATACGCGCCTCAAGCTGGTCTCCTGATGAGCTGGACAGGCGTCCTCTGGCCCACCGCCGCCCTCCTGCCTCGTCTGGCGGCGGGCGCCGAACCTCAGCCGGGCATGCACCGGTGGGCCCGGCGCCTGCTGCCGGCTCTGGGAGTGGACCTGAAGATCAAAGGTCGTCCGCGACCCGACATCTCGCTATGGGTGGCCAACCACCTCAGCTGGGTGGATCCGGTCGTCTTGATGAGCCTCCGCCCCATGGGCACCATCGCCAAGGGCGAGGTCACTGGCTACCCGCTGATCGGCCGCTGGGCCAGGAAGTCAGGCATCCATTTCGTGGACCGGGAGGACGCCACAAGCCGGGCCGCGGCGCTGGCCAGCTTCAGGGCCTCGCTTCAGAACGGTCGCGACATGCTGCTGTTCCCCGAGGGCACCACCACCCGGGGAGAGCGGCTGGCAGCCTTTTACGAGGGCGGCCTGCGGATGGCCTTTGAGCTGGGCTTCCCTGCCCAGCCGCTGCGGATCTCCAGCCCCTCCACCCACTACCCCTGGACCGGCGACGAGACCTTGCTGCCGCACCTCAAGACCCTCTTCGGCACCCGCACGCCGGTCACCTTGGCCGCCGAGGAGCCCCTGCATCCGGCCGATTTCAACACTGCCGACCAATGGATCGCCGCTTTCAGAACCGCCCTCACTCCCCGGAGTTCCGATGTCTGCTGACGTCCTCATGCGGGGCCTGCGTACCGGGCTCACACCCTTCCTCGGCCTGCCCCTCTGCATCGATCCGCGACCCGCCACCGGTGTGGTGCTGGGCGTCCCCTGCGATGCCGGTGTCATCAACCGGCCCGGCGCCCGCCTGGGTCCTTGGGCCATGCGCTCGGCTTCCATGGGGATCGGAACGCACCCCATGCCTGACCGGCTCAGGGAAGGCCGTCCCGTGCTGGGACCCGCCGCCGCCAGTGGGTGGCTGGATGGCGGCAACATCCCGGCCCTGCCCTTCTCCCTCACCGAGGCCCTGGAGACCGTGCAGGCCACCGTGGGTGCCTGGAGCATGAACGGCTGCCGCACCCTCCTGCTGGGTGGCGATCATTCGCTCACCCTCGGCGCCCTGCGCGCCCTGGCCCGGCAGCACGGGCCCGTGGGTCTGTTGCATGTCGATGCCCATCCGGACGCCGCCGATGGCGCCGCCTGGGGCACGGACATCCACCACGGAACCTGGCTCCGACAGGCCATCGAAGAAGGGCTCGTGGACCCAGAACGCTTGATGCAGGCGGGTCTGCGGGCCCCGCGCTTCGATGATGACGAACTGGCCTTTCTGCAGGCGGTCGGCGCGCGCATGTGGACGCCCGCGGATCTGCGCGATCCCCTGCTGACCCTGCGTCTGAAAGAGGATCTGGCCTCCGTGGGCCAGGGGCCGGCCTACCTAAGCATCGACCTGGATGCCCTCGACCCGATTCTGGTGCCAGCCGTGGCCGAGCCTGTGCCCGGTGGGCTCAGCCTGGCTGAGACACTGCGCTTGATCCACGCCGCCCGATTGTGGCCGGAACCCTGGGTGGGCGCCGATCTCATGGAACTCGCCCCTACGCTCGAAGGCGCCGAAGCCAGCGCCCGGGTTGCCGTCCACCTCGCTTTGCACCTGCTTGCCTGAGGTTCCCATGACACCCCTCGATGCCTTCCGCACCCACCTCGGCCCCCTCACCTGGGACGATCTCGTCACCGGGTACGATTTCGGCTTTCTCACACCATCCGAGATCCAGCTCGAAGTCCCCGGGGATGGCCCGGCCATTCAGCGGTTGCGGGCCCTGGAGGGCCCAGCCCTCAGAACCTTCGAGGCCCACCTCTGGGCCGCCTGCGCCGAAGCCGTGGGCAAGACGCCCCGGCCCGGCAGCGCCCGCTGGTCCCAGGCGCAGGACCGCTGGCGGGAGGCTGTCCTCCGCGAAGCACTCGCCACGGACAGCACCGCTGCTCATCTGGCCCGCAGCGTGGAACTCCTGTACGAGCAGGTGGGCTGCCCCGAGGACATGCTGGGCATGCTGAAACCCTCCCAGGCCTGGTCCGGCATCCCCGCCACAGTGGATCCCGCCGCCGTGCAGCGTTTCCTGGACCGGGCCCGCGAGGGGGCAAGGCGATACGGAGCGGCCTCATAGCGAGTTAGGTGCCGGGACGCAGAAGGCACAAACATTCACCCGATCGCAAAAAAATAAAGATCGACGAAGCCGATGATCTCGATCGGCGCACTCCTGGGTGATCCAGGATTTTCTGTGTCCTCCGAGACCAGCATCGCTCAGTAGTTTAAATACTTCCGGATCAGGCCTGCGACACTCAGAAGTCCACCCTCCGGAGTCCCAATGCCCCTGCCCGACCCCAGGTTGGAAGACCTCCTGAGCGATGGCACCCTCAGGCTGGAGCCAATCCTGCGCTGGCTGCTGGAAGCTTCACCCGTGGGCTCGGTGGACGGTGAAGCTCGCCGCACGAGTCGCCTGCGGAGGCTCTATGAGGCGCTGAAGGAACGGGGACTCACGGCCCGGCTATCAGAGGAGTGGAACCACACCTCGGCCATCCGCCTTCTGGCGGAGACCGGCCTGCCTGATCGGACCTCACTCGTTGGCGAAGGTTTCCTCCGGGTGGTGGATCGGATCATCCCCCGCCTCGATCCCGAGGGTGATCTCTACGCCCTGCTGGATCGCTTGGATATCGACGAAGCCGATGCAGCCTGGATCGAAGGCCTACCCAAGGAGCTGCAAGCTGCCTGGGGAAGGCTGCTGTCCCCGCCCCAGGAGACCTGGGTGCATGCCGCACGGCTGCTGGCCCACCGGGCCGCAGCCGTGGGATTGTCGCGGGATCTGCTGGCCCTGGTTCCCAAAGGGAGCGACGCGGAATCACCCTTCTTCACCCTGTCCCGGGCCGTGAGGGAACGCGGTGAGCAACCCGGGCACCTGGAGTACCACTCGTCATGGGAAAGCTGTCGAGCCGCCTGCTCCGCGGAGCTGGGTCAAGCCCACGCCAGCCTTGAGGCCAGGGGGGTCTCCACTGACCTGGTGTTTCGTCTCGAACTGCTGGAAGCCCAGCTTCGTCGCATCGATCACCTACTCGCCTTCGCCAGCGGTGAAGGCGATGGCGCGGCCTTCACCGCCGAACTGCTGCGTGGCAGCGCCGCGCAGCATGGCCTGCGCTCCCTGCTGAACACCAGCGTGAAGCGGCTGACCCGGAAGATGGTCGAACATACCGGCGATACTGGCGAACACTACATCGCCCGGAACCGCCGGGAATGGCGGGCCATGGGGTGGGCGGCGGTGGGCGGTGGCGTCCTGACTGCCGGCACGGCCCTGTTCAAGTACGGCCTTTCCGCCCTGCCTCTGGCGCCCCTGCTGTTGGGTCTTTCCCTGACCTTCAACTACACGGCAAGTTTCTTCCTCATGCAGTTGCTGGGCTTCAGCTTGGCCTCCAAACAACCCGCCATGACCGCTGCTGCCCTGGCACGGGCACTGGAATCGGGCGATGGCCAGGGCCGCGAGATCGAATTAGTGGCCGCCATCACCCGGACCCAGGTCATCGCCACTCTGGGCAACGTCTTTGCCGCCATTCCCACCGCGCTGATCATTTCCGCGGTGTGGATCTGGCTCTCAGGGCATGGCCCCTTTGGCCCGGAAACAGCTTTGCACAGCCTGCATGGCAACCATCCCTTCCTTGGTTGGACGCTGGTCTTTGCGGCCGTGACGGGCGTGCTGCTGTGGCTGTCCAGCCTGGCTGCGGGCTGGGCCGCCAACTGGAGCGCCTATCGCCGGCTGCCCGAAGCCTTGGCCCAGAGCCACCGCGTCCGGGGCCTACTCGGCAACCGACGCGCCGAGACGCTGGGTCGGTTCATCCACCGGCACATCTCAGGATTCATCGGCTACCTGGCCCTGGGCGGCTTGCTGATCTTCGTGCCCATGGCCTTCGCCTTCGCGGGCATCCACCTGGAGGTGCGCCATGTGACCCTGCAGGCGGCCGCGCTGGGGCTTGCCTCTGCCAGCCTCTGGTCCCAGGGCACTTTGGTTTGGGCAGATGTCCTCTGGGGCCTGCTGGGCATTGCCCTCATCGGCACTGTGAACTTCACCGTCTCCTTTGCCTTGGCCCTGTGGTCCGCCTTGCGCGCCCGCGACCTCAGCGGCCACAACCGCCGTCGCCTCTGGTGGGGCATCCTGAAGGCCTTCAATCGCCAGCCCGGACGCTTCCTGTTGGCCCCGAAAGCTTCCGATACCCTCGATTCCCCCCACCCAGGAGGTCCCCATGCGTAGCCTGTTGCTCCCGGCCCTGCTCATCTGGTCGCTCACTGTTCCTCTGGCTGCCCAGGACAAGCCCGTCCCCGTGCGCCTGACCCCCCTGCGCCCGAGCCCGTCCGGCACCCTGTCGCAGGACATCGGCATCAGCCGGATCGACATTGCCTTCTCCCGGCCCGCCGTGAAGGGCCGGAAGATCTGGGGCGGGGTGGTGCCCTATGGCCAGGTCTGGCGGACCGGCGCCAACGCCGCCACGATGATCACCTTCAGCCACACCGCCAAGGTCGCGGGCAAGGAGGTGCCAGCGGGCAGCTACGCCTTCTTCGCCATCCCCGGCGAAAAGGCCTGGACGCTGATTCTCAACAGGAAGGCCAGCCAGTGGGGCGCCAGCGACTACAAGCAGGAAGAGGACCTGCTGCGCTGGGAAGCCACTCCCCAGGCGGGCCCCTTCCTCGAAAGCCTGGACTATCGGGTGCTGCCCGTGGACAGCGGCAACGCCACCGTCGAGCTGGGCTGGGAGAAGCTGCGCGTGAGCTTCCCTGTGACCTTCGACACGAAAGCCATCTACTGGACCCACCTGGAGGACAAGCTGAAACAGGCCCCCGACACCGACTGGATGCCCTGGTACCAGGCCGCCCGCTACTGCCAGACCCAGGGGATCGAATCACAGAAGGCCCTGGCCTGGATCGAGAAGAGCCTGAAAATCCACGAGGATTTCCTCAACCACGAGACCGCTGCGCGGATCTACCGGGATGCGAAGCGCCTGCCCGAGGCCCTGAGCCACCTGCAGAAGGCCATCAAGCTCTCCAGAGGCAAGGCACCGAAGGAGTACACCGAGAACCTGGAGAAGGAATTGACCTCCTGGAAACCAACGAACTGAATCCGCCGAAGAACCTGTATAGACAATGAGACACTAGGGGACGACCCTCCGGGTCTGCGTGGCGCTGGGGCAAGCCCCAAAACCTCCTCTATACTTCGACTGGTCCCGAGGTACGCCCACATGCGAACCCCCTATTCGTTGATGCTTCCAATCCTCCTTGCCACGCTCTCCTTGGCCTGCGGGGGCGGGAGCGGCGGTGGCAACGCCCCCGCCCCTGTCAGCAGCTTCACCGTGGCTTCTGCCAGCCTCACTCTGCCTGTGCCCCCAGCAGCCAATGTGTCTACAACCCCCGGCAGCCTTTACTACCCGCCCCCCTATTCAGGAACCGTGACGATCACGGTGAGTCGGAGTGCAGGCTTCAGTGGAGCGGTCACCCTCTCCGTGAACCAAGCCCAACTCCCGTCGGGCGTGAAAGCCAATTTCGCCAATGCCACGGACACAACGGGCGCGAGTACGATCATCGCAGCCTCTTCGACCACGGCCACCCTGAGCATCCAGGCCGGCTACCCAGATCCGAGTGATTCGACCCTCACCAAGCAGATCTACCCGGCCCTGGGCAGCTCTACCATCCCCATCACAGCCACTGCCTCCGGGGTCACCGGCACCAACGGATCGCTGGCCCTCAAGCTGATTGAGGAACCGGCGGACTTCGGCCTGATCTTCTCCGATTCGACCAGCAGCAATTTCTACCAATACACCAACATCAGCATGGTCGGTACTACGTCGCAAACGGAATACCTCACGGCCTATTGGGCCTCGGGCACATACACCGGGTCCACCTGGGGCCCCGTGGCCCTGAACGCCTCCGGTGTGCCGACCCACATGACCGTACAGATCTCTAACTACAACGTGAATACGACGAATGGGACTGACATATCCAGCGTAACCATCGCTTCCGATGGAAGCCTGCAGCCAGGCACCTATTCCTTCCTGATCACAGGCACCTATTTGGGCGTGACTCATACCCTGCCGGTGGTGGTCACATACAGCCCATACCCCTTTTCCATCCAGACGCCCCTGGGTTCCACAGTGACCATTTCCCAGGGGCAGACCCTCAGTTTCCCGGTCTACCTTTGGCACAACGATGCCTATTACGGGACCACCACCCCCACCGACGGAACGGATCCGCTCTACGTGGGCGCGACCAACCTTGCCGTGTCGGGGGCTCCCAGTGGACTGACCATCGGATTCGCCACTACGGATCCCACGGGCCTGGCTTCGGTTCCTCTTGCAATCTCGGCGTCCTCCTCTGCCCTTCCAGGCACTTACAGCGTGAACCTGCAGGCGACCCGGGTGGGTGTGGGCGGGGTGGGCACAGCCACCGCCTCGGCCGTCCCGGTCGCCCTGACCGTGAATGTCACCAGCTCCGCTACGCCGACCCAGTGGATCCAGAACGTGGAGTGGGGCCAGAGTGTCGTGGCGCCCAACCTGCGCCTGGTGGGCGGCAAGCCCGCCCTGCTGCGGGTCCAGCTGCTGGCGGACCGGACCGGTGTGCCGGCCCCCGCGGTCACGGCCACGATCAAGGCCCAGAGCGGCGCCGCCGTGGATACCTTGACCCTCAAGGGTCCGGCCACGGTCCCCACCACGGTGAACGAGGGGGATCTCCCCACGGCCTCCAGCGTATCAACAACCACTTACGCGGCCATCCTCCCTGCCTCGGACATCCAGCCCGGCATGCAGGTGGTGGTCACGGCGGGGGCCCTCACTCAGACCCTCAGCCCTTCCGTGGATCCTGGCTCTATCCTCAATCTGATGGCAGTGCCGATCACCTGTCAGGGGGTCGCCCCAGTCCTTCCCGCCGACAGTGTGATGAGCCAGGAGCTCACCGCCTTCTGGCCGGTCCAGTCCGTGACCATCACGCACCGGGCCCCCTACACCACTTCCACCGTGATCCCCCAGCCGAGTTCCAACCCGCTCACCGATACCAGCGGGGACGGCTGGATCCAGCTGCTCTTGGAAATGGCCTCACTGCGGATCGTGGATGGGAGCGCCACGAACTACTACGGCTTCTTCAACCCAGGACTCAAGAAAGGGTTCACCTCCTCCATCGCAGGCATCTCCCTGTTGGGCGATGGCACCGGCATCGGTGTTGATGTGACCACGGCAGGATTGTTCCAGAATGATGATCCCACCCTGGACTTGGCCACCACCGTGATGGTCCACGAGGAGGGTCACGCCTTCAACCTGAACCATGCCCCCGCCGGCGGTGCTGGCACGCCCCAGCTGAATTACCCCTACTACAACTATCAGGCAAGTGCCAGTGGCGGTGCTGTCATCGGCAGCTGGGGCTTCGATCCTGTGGCGCAGAAAGCCTATGATCCGACCAAGTGTTTCGATGTCATGAGCTATGCGACCGCCACCCACTGGGTGTCGGACTGGGACTACCTCAGCGCCATGGGATTTATAGGTGAGAAGGAGAGCTCCCCCGTGAGCCTCGGAGCGGTTGTAGCCTCTGCGGCTCCCACTGAGCAATTGGTGATCAGCGGCTGGGTCCGACCCGATGGGCAGATCCGCCTTTCGCCCCTGGTGCGGGTTGCCTGTGCCCAGGCACCGCCCAAGGCCGGGGAACTGAACCTGGTACTGAAATCCGCAAACATGACTCGCAGCATTTCCTTCTCCACCACCCAGGTGCCCGATCTGCCCGCCGGTTATCGCCATTTCGCGTTCACGGTGCCCGCCATGGACGTGTTGACCAGTGCGGAAGTCCGGACCGCCGGGGGGCAGTCCATCCGGCGGGCGAGCCGCCAACGCCTAGCTTCCCGGAGCGTGGCGCTAGCTGCCTCGGCCCAGGACGGCAGTCTGGTGGTGCAGGAATCCGGCGAGGTACTCCACCTGGAATGGGATGCCCAGGCCCACCCCTTTGTGAACGTCCTGTACGAAGGGTCAAACCGGATGACGCTGGGCCTCCACCTGAGCGGCGGTTCGGCGGACCTTCCCGTGGCAGGGCTGCCCCCAGGCGGGCGGTTCGTCATCCATTACTCCGATGGCCTGAATGCCGTGGTCCACAGCACCTCCAGGCAGACCCAGCCCTGATCACGGCCCAGGGGCCATGTCATTCGCCACTTAGACTTCACACGCCCTTCTTCTCGGCGCCCCAGATCATCTTGTGCAGCTGCACCTGGACCCGCACGGGCAGCCCGTCGGCCACGACCTGTGCGACCAGCCAGGCGGGGTCGAGGCTTCCCCGGACGGGACTTAATATTACTTCCAGCCGATTCCAGACGGTCCGGTCGGCACACCAGGCCTTGGCCCAGGCGTAGTCGGCCTTATCGTAGAGCACGATCTTCAGCTCGTCCTGGCCAGAGACCATGTGATCGAGGTTGGCTTCGAGCCAGCGGTGGCCTTCGCCGCTGCCCGGGGTCTTGCGGTCCACGATCTTGATCACTTCGGGGGGCACCGGCGCCAGATCGTGGCTGCCCGCGGTTTCCAGCGCAACTTCGTAGCCCAGGTCCAGCAGGGCTCGCAGCAACTCCGGCGCCTGTGGATGGGCCAGGGGCTCGCCGCCGGTGAGTTCCACAAAGGGGGCGCTAGGGCCTTTACGTGGGGCGCCGAGACGCTGGCTCGTCTCGGTTAATAGATCCTCCAGATCCCGCATGGTACCGTCGAAAAAAGCGTACTCTGTGTCGCAGTAGGTACAGCGAAGCGGACAACCCGTGAGGCGGATGAAGAAGCAGGGCCGACCAATGCGGGCGCCTTCCCCCTGGATGCTGTGGAACACCTCATTAACCTTGAACTTCATCGGTCAAGCCAGCGCCGCCCGCCATCCTGGGTCAGGATTTCGCCAGTCAGAAAGGGGCTGGCGGCGGCGAAACGCACGGCCCGGCAGAGATCGGTGGGATCTCCGATGCGCTTGAGTAGGGTGCGATCCGCCAGGAAAGCAGCATCGCTGCCTTCGGCGGAGAGCAGTGTGCCCAGGGCATGACCGACGACCCGCACCTTCGGCGCGAGCAGCTGCGCCAACCCCGGAATCAGGGCCGCGAGACCGGCCTTGGCGGCGCTGTAGGGCAGCCGCTTCAGCCAGGGCCGATGGATCGAGGTGTCCAGCAGAATCTGGAGGCAGGCCCCTTCGGCGAGGTGCCGGGCGAGAGCCTGGGCAGAGAGGAATGGGAAGCCCAGGTTTAGTCGCCACGTGGATTCGAGGTTCTCCTGGGTCCAGGTTCCCATCCCGCTTTCGGGAAAACTTCCCGCCAGAATCACGGCCCCGGAAATAACCCAGCCATCGACCTTCAACGTATCCAGATCTGCCATCATGCGGGACACGAGCTCCGGGTTTTCGGCATCCCAGCGAAGCGTCCGGATGCGCCCATTCTTCGACAAGCCATCGACCCAGGTCTCCCCATCCCAGGGGGCCGAACTGGTCAGCACCAGATCGTGATCCCGGGCCAGATCCTCTGCCAAGGCCCGGCCCAAGCGCCGCCTTCCGCCCACCAGCACCCAGCAGGCCCGGTCATTCCGTGAGATCCGCTCCATCCGGGCATTCTTTCACAAAGGCTTCATGAACCCCTACCTGAAACGCATCCGATGGCGCCTGCTGTGGATCAGCTTCGTCTGTCTGACGCTGGCCCTGGGGTCCTTCGCGCTCAATCAGTGGGTCTATGCGGGATCTGACGATCAGTGCTCCTGGCGGGTGGAAAACGGGAAGATCGTCATCCGGGAGATCCTGCCGGATGGCGTGGCGGAAGAGGCTGGTCTGCTCGAGGGTGACGAGCTGGTGAAGATCCAGGGGCGGGCCTACGAGCCCACCCTGGAAGGCACATTGAAGGCCCAGCGCTTCATCAACGGGAAACCTGAAGGCACCATCCTGATCTACTCGGTGATGCGGCAGAACCATCCGATCCTTCTGCCGGTCCGCCTGGTGAAGCCCCTGGACCGGATCCAGCTGGCCCTCCTGGCAAACGGCCTCCTCGCCTGGGCCATCGGCCTCCTCGTGGTGATCTCGGCGCCCGAGCGAAAGTCATCGCGGCACTTCTTCTACCTGGCCGCCGTGGTCCTGCTGATGTCGGGTGCCTCCATCTCGGGCAACCCGCCCCTGGCCATGACCATCCTCATCGCTCTCATGGCCGGCGTATCCTCCGCGCTCCTGCCACCGCTCTGGGTCCACTTCTTCCTGCGTTTCCCCCACCCCCATGAATGGCGGAAGAACCGTCGCCTGCTGCGGTCCCTCTACACCACCTTCGCCTTCCTCGCCCTCTTACAAATCCTCCTGCGTGTCTGGCTCCTGGCCAACGGCGGTGTCCTGAAGACCCCCTCGGGAGCACCTCCAGAAGGCCTGCTCCAAACTCTGATCAAGGCCTTCTCCTTTCTGCCCATCCCGCTCTACATCGCGGCTGCTCTCACCGGTCTCGGGTTCTTCATCGGTGGGACCTTCCGCGCACCGGACCGGCTCCGGAAGGCCCTGCTGCCCTCGCTGATCGTGACCGCCGCCCTCTGCCTTGACCTGCTGGCCTGGTCCCTGCTCCAGGCGAAATTCGGCGACAGCCTGCTCTTCCGAAGACAGGTCTTCATCTTCATGCTTCCGGTCCCACTGCTGCCGCTCAGCTTTGCCTACGCCATCATTCGTCACGGACTCTTCGATGTGCAGAAGGTGCTGCTCCGCTGGGCGTCCTACATGGCCATCCTGGCGCTTACCGTGGCCGTCTATCTGACCGGCCTGGCCTGGGCCTTCTCCCATCTCGCCGCCATCCCGCCAGGCTGGGCGGGAGCCCTCATCGGCCTCCTCGCCCTGCCCCTTGGCTGGGCCCTGAGACGTCTACTGAAGGGCATCCGCCGCCGGTTCCGCCGGGACTTCGCCAGTACCCGCGAGATCGCCCTCAGCGCCATCCGTGAGCCCCGCAAGCGGTTCAGCGAGGACTCGCTGATCAAGTCCCTGCGTCGCGCCCTTGAGGAGGCCTTCCAGCCCCAACTGCTGGAGATCCTGCCCATCGAAGACAGGCAGGTGATGTTGCCTGCCGCCGAGGCGTCGGATCGCGAGGAGCGCAGGATCCACTTCCCGCCGCAGCCGCTCCGCCTCCCCCCGGGGCTGCTGCGGCTCGCCCGGGAGAACCGTGAGCTGGTGCTGGGCCTGGGCAGCGAGGAGGCCGACTGGGTCCGAGAGCAGGGCGGCACGGTGCGGGCGCATGTGGACGCCCTGGAAGCACAGCTGGTTCTACTCATCCTCTCCGGGGATCTCCCCCACAGTGCGGTCCTGCTCGGGGGAAAATACGCGGAACTGAACTATGGCCGTGAGGACCGCGAGCTCCTGCGCGAGGTGTCCTTGGCCGCAAGCCAGGTGCTGGAGACGGCCGTCATGCACCAGCGACTGGTGGCCCAGGAGCGCCTCAGCCAGGAACTGGAAACGGCTCGGCGCATCCAGGAAGGTCTGGTCACCTCGCAGGTGCCTCCCATCCCAGGGTTCCAGGTGGCCCTGCGCCTTGATCCGGCCCTGGAGACCGGGGGGGATCTGCTCTTTGTGAAGCGGCGTCCTAGTGGTTCCTGGCTCGCGGCCGTAGGTGACGTCTGCGGCAAGGGGCTGGCCGCAGCCCTCTACATGGCCCAGGCCACGGCCCTGCTCGAGCAGGCCGCCCAGCGGGAGGACCAGGGCCTGGAGGGCATCCTTTGTTCCCTGGACCAGACCTTGCGCCAGCTCCTGGGCCCCCGGGGCTTCCTCACCCTCATCCTCCTGGAATGGGATGCTGCGGGGAACTACCGCCTGGCGCGAGCCGGCCACCCAGGTGCCCTGGTGCTCCAGGGTCAGAACGAGGACGGCCCCAGCGAAGTGATCCCCCATGGGCGAGGCCTGGGGGTGCGCCCTGCCGGGGCTTGCGACTGGGAAGTGATCGAAGGCATCCTTCCCCCCAGAGGCTGGATGGTGCTCTACAGCGATGGGTTGTCCGAGGCTATGAATCGGGAAGGGGAACTCTACGGCCTGGGCCGCCTAGGCGCCCAGCTGCGGCGCCTCTGGGGCACGGGCAGCACCAGGGCCGCCTGCGAGGCCGTCTTCAACGACGTGGCCGCCTTCGATACCCAGAACCGGGACGATCGGACTTTGTTTATCCTAGGGAGGGAGGCCTGATGCGCCGCTCTTCCCTTCGATGGACCATTCCGACCTTCCTGGGCCTCCAGTTGGCACTGCTGTGGATCCAGGGCGCCCAGCTCCACCGCCAGAACCAGGTGCTGGAGGGGCTCCGCGAAGACATCCAGGCCCTCACCGAATCCATCGACGATGGCCAGTCTTCGACTTCCTACGAAGATGATGGCGCTGCTGTGCCGGTACGCTTTCAGGCCCATCCGCAACCGAGGGAAAAGGTCGCCGTGCTGGGCGTCGAGGAGGAACAGGACTCGACCGCCAAAGAACTCCAGGCCTCCAGGGATTCGGCCCAGAAGGCTGTGAAGGAAGCGCGGGAAGCCCAGTCCAAACTTTCCTTTGAAGAGAATGCCCGCAAGGTCGAAGAGAGCCGCAAGGTCCAAGCCGCCACCAGTTCCTGGCAGGTCTGGACCTGGGGGGCCCTGGCCTTGGTGGTCCTGGCCCTGGTGGCCCGGTCTGTGATCCGCCGACGGGCCTAATGTCGCTCCTCGAGTACCTCCGCGACGATCCAGATTGCCGGAATCTGGCAGAGGGTGCGGTCCACGCCGTGGCCCCCGCGTTGGATGAACCCGGTCCCCACCACGTGTCCATGGAACTGAACGAGTGGGCCTTCACCCTCGCGGGACGGATGCCGCTGCCCTGGAACACCCACAAAGCCATCGACGCCTTGAACCACCTGCTCTTTGTGGAACTGGGCTTCGAGGGGGACCGGGACACCTACGATGATCCGCTCAATGCCCTGCTTCCCGCGGTCCTCACGCGCCGGAAGGGGCTACCCATCACCCTGTCGATCCTGTGGGTGGATTTGGCGCGGCGCATGGGTTTCGACGCTGTCGGCGTGGGCCTCCCGGGACACTTCATCGCGGCCCTGCGCAACGATTTCGGCCTCCTCTGCTTCGACCCTTTCCACAAAGGGCGACCGGTGGGGGAGGAAGGTGGCGCTGAACTGGTGAGATCTGCCACTGCTGGGCGCGTGTCCTTCCACCGGGACATGCTCCGCCCCGCCACCGGTCGCGAGACGCTAATCCGGCTGGTGCGCAACCTCCATTTGCGTTTCATGCACGCGGAGGACTGGGAGGAGGCCCTCTGGACCGGCACCCACCTCATCCTGCTGGATTCTGACAACCCCAGGGTGCACAAGGAACGGGCCTTCATCCACCTCCAGCGCGACGAGCCCGGCCCGGCTCTGAGCGACCTCCGTGAGGCCCTGCGGCTGAGCCCTGATCCGGATCCTGAGATCCAAGCCTGGCTCGCCCAGCTACAACAATCCTGAGGAACGCCTCGGGGCGATCCTGCACCCGTTCATGCCGTCGCTGCCGGTGCGTCCCTGAATCAGCGGCGGGGGCCGGAAGGCCCCCGCACTGACAGCTGACAGCCGATGGCTGACAATCACTTCTGCTGGGCCTCGACAACGGTAAGCGCCGTGAGGTGGATAATGTCATTGAGATCGCTGTGCCGCTGCAGCACATGGACCGGTGCGGCCATGCCGCAGGTGATGGGGCCGATGACCTCGGCCCCCGCCAGGCGCTGAACCAGCTTGTAGGCGATGTTGCCACTGGTGAGGTCAGGGAAGATCAGCACATTCGGACCACCTGGCAGGTCCACCCAGGGGTAGTCCTCAGCCAGGATGCCTTCGCCAAGGGCGGTGTCAGCCTGCATCTCACCATCGCACTTCAGCTCGGGGCGGGCGGCCTTGATGATCTCGACGGCCTTCTGGACCTTGCGGACCAGGGGATGTTCCACGCTGCCGAAGTCGGAGAAGGAGAGCATGGCTACCTTCGGTTCCATGTTGAAGGTGTTCTTCACCAGATCCGCCGTGAGGAGGGCAATTTCCGCCAGGTCCTCATGGTTGGGTTCGATGTTCATCGTGGTGTCAGCAAAGAACAGGACGCGGTTCTTCAGCACCATGGTGTAGACGCCGCAGACCCTCTTCACGCCTTTGCGGGTTCCGATCACCTCGAGACAGGGCCGGATGCAGTCGGGGTAGTACATCGTCAAGCCAGCGATGAGGCCATCCGCTTTGCCCAAGCGGCACATCATGGCGCCGAGGTAGATCCGACGCTGAAGCAGGCGATCCGCTTCAAAGGGAGTGACGCCCCGGCGCTTCCGTAGTTCATATAAGGCAGTCTCGGCTTCCTGGCGCCAGGGCACCGCGTTGAGATCCAGGATCTCGATGCCTTCCAGGCTAATGCCGTGGCTCGCTGCCGCAGCCTTGATCTTGGTGGCATCGCCCAGGAGAATGGGCAGGCAGATGCCCTCGTCCACCATCTGGGACACGGCCTGCAGGATCAGCGGATGCTCGCCTTCCGGGAAGACCACGCGCTTGGGATGAGCCTTGGCCCGGTTGACCACGCTGCGGATCACATCCTTGCTGCGGCCCTGGAGTCCCTCAAGGCGCTCTTTGTAGGCATTCATGTCAGCGATGGGTTTCCTGGCCACGCCGGTGTCCATAGCGGCCTTGGCGACGGCCGGGGCCACCCAGAGCAGTACGCGGGGATCGAAGGGCTTGGGAATGATGTACTCGGGACCAAAGGTGAACTTCTGCCCGGCGTAGGCCTTGATCACGGAATCGGGCACCTCCTCCCGAGTCAGGGCGGCCAGGGCCTTGGCGGCCGCCAGCTTCATGGGCTCGTTGATCTCAGAGGCGCGCACATCGAGGGCGCCGCGGAAGATGTAGGGGAAGCCGAGGACGTTGTTCACCTGGTTCGGGAAGTCGCTGCGGCCTGTGGCCATGATGATGTCAGGGCGAGTGGCCTTGGCGAGGTGGTAGTCGATCTCAGGGTCCGGGTTCGCGAGGGCGAAGACGATGGGCTGCTTTGCCATGCTCAGGACCATCTCGGGGGTCAACGCGCCCTTGCTGGAACAGCCCACGAACACATCCGCATTCACAATGGTATCCGCCAGGGTGCGCCAATCGCTCGGCTTGGCGAAGCGCTCCTTGTAGACGTTCATCCCGTCGGTCCGGCCGGTGTAGACCAGACCCTTGGTGTCGCAAAGCCAGAGGTTCTCCAGCCTGACCCCCGCGCTGACCATCATGTTCGCGCAGGCGATGGCGGAAGCGCCGGCACCACTGAACACGACCTTCATGTCCTCCATTTTCTTCCCTACGATCTCGCAGGCATTCATCAATGCGGCAGTGCTGATGATGGCCGTTCCATGCTGGTCATCATGGAAGACGGGGATGTTCATCTCCTTCTTCAGGCGGGTCTCGATCTCGAAGCATTCGGGGGCCTTGATGTCCTCGAGGTTCACGCCTCCAAAGGTGGGCTCCAGCGCCTTGACCACTTGGCAGAACCGGTCGATGTCCAGTTCATTGACTTCGATATCGAACACATCGATGTCGGCAAAACGCTTGAAAAGGACCCCCTTCCCTTCCATGACCGGCTTGCCGGCCAGGGCACCAATGTTGCCGAGTCCCAGCACGGCAGTGCCGTTGGAGATGACGGCCACAAGGTTGCCCTTGGCTGTGTATTCATAGGCCAGTTCGGGGTTCTTCTCGATCTCCAGGCAGGGTTCCGCCACGCCCGGAGAATAGGCATTGGCCAAGTCGCGGGCCGTGGAGCAAGGCTTGGTGGCGACCACCTCGATTTTCCCTTTTCGTCCCTGCGAATGATAGTCGAGGGCTTCCTGCTTGCGACTCATGCACACTCCCTGGTTTGAGTGCCCTGGTTTTCTTGGGCTGAATTTCCTACAGATTACACCTCCTGGTCCGCTGTGCCCCTCATGGATCCGAACCTTTGTTCCCCTGGTCACATCAGGACCTTCCCGAAGACGCCTGGGGAGCGTAGGCTCCATCCAACGATCCTGGAGTTCCCATGCGTGCGCTGACTCTGCTTCTCCCCTGTCTCCTGGCCATTCCCCTCTCCGCCCAGAAGGCCAAACCGGCCTCCAAAACGGTCGATGCCGACAAAGAAGCGAAGATCCAGTGGGACGGGGAGTGGGCCCTCCATGCTTCACAAAGTGACAAGATCGATGAGCAGATTGATGCCCACCTCAAGGACCTGAACTTCGCTATGAAGCTGTACTGGAAGAAGAAGCTCCAGTCCGCCTGCCGCAGCTTCAGCAAGCTGGACATCCTCGCCGGTGACAGTTTCTCCGTGACCATGGGAAAGGAACGCCCCATCGATACTCCAGCCGATGGGACCGAGGCCGACTGGAAGCGCAGCGACGATGAGAAGTTCAAAGCCACGCTCACCAAGAACGGGCCGACGATGATCCAGACTCTCACCGGCGATGGCTACACCTTGAAGCATGTCTATTCCATGAGGAAGGACGGGAGTTCCTTGGCGCTCCAGGTGACCTACACCCACCCCAAACTCGATAACCCATTCAGCTACAAGCTGGTCTTCAAGCGGAATGACTGACCCATTCGCGGTCAAACTGGGCGGATGCCCAAGTTAGAGGCCCCGCCCCTTCCCTGCCGCGCCCCCTGGTGGGCGGCCTCCGGCCACCTCCAGACCATTCTCGGCAACTACTTGCCGGGAGAATCCCCAGCCTACCCGTCCGAACCATTCCGAATCCCACTGTGCGATGGCGACCAGCTGGCCGGACGCCACTACCCGGGCGAAACCAGCGTGCTGACGTTGGTGTTCCATGGCCTGGGTGGGGATGACCAAGCCCACTACGTGCGCCGCACAGTGGCTCTCGCCAGGAAGCTGGGCCACCACGTCTGGACCGTGAACCACCGGGGGTGCGGTGCAGGTCGCGGACTCGCAAAGCGGCCCTACCACAGCGGTTCGGGAGACGATCTGGGCGCCGTCTTCGCCGCAGCCCGGGAACGCCATCCAGCTCTTCGCCAGTTGGCGGTGGCCTATTCCCTCTCTGCCAACGCCCTGTTGCTGAACCTGGGGGGAGGGTTGCCGGAGCCCGCCGCTCAGCCCGACGCAGCCATTGCGGTGAATCCTCCCATCGACCTGGGCGCATGTTCCGAAACCATCCACCGCGGCCTCAGCCGTCTGTATGAGCTTCGATTCATCAAGCGCTGTCGCCGGGCCATCCACCAGCGCCTGGAGGACGGCCTCATCCCTGACATCTACCGGACCTGGCCGTTCATGAGCCTGCGCGAGTTTGACGACGCCTACACCACCAAGGCTGCGAGGTTCCAGGACGCGGATGACTACTACGAACGCTGTTCCGCCCGGCACTACCTGGCGCAAATCACTGTGCCCACGGTCCTCCTCATGGCCAAGGACGACCCCTTCATTCCCTGGCGGCACGCGATAGAAGCGAACCCCTCGCCTTCAGTCCATCTTCACATCGAGCCGCATGGTGGCCACATGGGCTACCTCAGCCGCGACCTGCCGGGACATCGATGGCTGCCCTACGCCGTGGCGCACTATGCGCAACAATTACTGGCAACAGACGGCGTCCTTCCTGGAGTTTAGATGGCCACGAAGTTTCCTTAGCATGTTTCGGCCAGGGTCAAGGAAATGTCCTGTCCCCTGCCCTGGAGCCAGATTGCCGAGGCACCCTGAGGACATAGTTTGATCCTGGGCGACGAGCAGTGTGTGTTTGGACCAGGCACCCATGGGATGGCAGCGGACCATTCCCGTTGCCGCAATCGGGCTGAGACCCAATCACCTGTGGGCCCGCAATGGACCGCGAGAATCCCAGCCTGGCCATCCGAGCCCACATCGATGTCGAAGTCGCGGACGGATCCATCTCTTAGCTCCAGGCATTCCACACTGGTCTCCCACTTGCCTTTCACGAAGGGTTTGGTTATCAGGCGGGAAGGCTCAAGCTCCCCGGCCTCGCACCAGGCTGCAAGCGCTTCCCCCTTCCCCGACATGGACAGCCTCGGCAGCGAAATCAGATGGGCTCGGCTGAGTACTTGAGGTACTCCCCATTCGCCGTGGAGCTCATCGTAGAAACTAGCTTCAAGAGAGCATTGCTGCCCGGAGGGTGCGTGAATCCAAAGGGCCAAGGCATTCCCCAGGTCATCCATGGCTACCTGGTGGTGGCGGGTGGCGCGGGAGACGACGGGAACAGGCCGGTCCGACCAAATGCGGTCAGAGGGCCAGTAGTGGCTGACCACAAGGCCTTCGGAGGAGTCGCTCTCGACTTCCCAAAGCACCATGGCATGGGCACTCTCGTTCACCGCGATGCGAGGTTCCACGGCGGGAGCAGAGGGAATGCCAAGAGTGGTCGGCGCCAGTTCCCAAGCTTTTCCACGCGTATCGAACGACAGGGCCATCACTTCGAGCCGCCTGTCTGTCTCTAAAAGCCAAGCGACCATAGCATTGCCCCGCCGGTCCACCGCCGCCTGGAGATGATGGATCAGGCCCCGGGTCCTGAAGATAACCTGGGCTCCGCCCTCATCATCATTGAGAATCTGGCCCAGGATCTGCCGCTCCCCGGCTACCACGCATTGCCATAGGGCAATGCCGCGACCATTGGCATTGAGCATCATCCGCGGGATTGTTCCCTCACCCAGGGGGAGTCGCACAAGGCCCGGCGTGGATTGAGGCCCGATGGGCATGGTCCAGAGCTGGCCGCGATTCTCCCAAAGGGCCGATCCGTAGCCTTGCCCATCCAGGGCCAGGCAGGCCTCTCCAAGTATCCCCCGGTCCAGGATCACCGGGGTGCGCCACGAGGACCGCGATTCGGACTTGGCCCACCCGATCCTTTGGGCTAAGTGCCTCAAGCTTTCCATGGCCATGAGACTCCTTCCTCCCAAGATCGAAAGCACTCCAGTGTCCAGGGGATTCGTGCCACGGGTAGGCAACCGAATCTTTTGATCCAAAATTCCAAAGAACACTGAAGCATAAGCAGTAAAAACCGCCCATGTCTCTAAAAATTGGTACTTTCCCTGAGCTTGACAATCAGAGTGGGCAGAAGCTGTAAAACCCTCCCCATATCCTCGTGGGTGGTCTCCAATCCCAGGCTGAAGCGGACGGTGCCGCGGGCGTAGGCATCAGGCACCCGCATGGCGCGCAGCACATGGCTAGGTTCGCGCATGCCCGTACTGCAGGCACTGCCAGTGGAAACGCAGATCCCCTGTTCCGCCAGCTTCAGCTGCAGAGCTTCGCCTTCGATGCCTGCCAAGCCCATCAGGCTGGTGTTGGGCAGGCGCTCGGCGGCCCCGCCATGGATGCGAACCTCCGGGATCTCGGCCAGCATCCGCTTCTCCATCGCATCCCGAAATTCACGCACCCGCTGCATGTCCGGCAAGTGTGCCAGGGCCAATTCCGCAGCCTTGCCGAGTCCCACGATTCCCGGAACGTTCTCCGTTCCACCCCGCCGTCCGCGTTCCTGGGAACCGCCCAGCATCAGCGGCTTGATCCGCACACCGCGGCGGATCATGAGCAGGCCGGTGCCTTTGGGCCCGCGGAACTTGTGGCCGCTGAGCGTGAGCAGATCCGCACCCCAGGCGAGGACGGCCACGGGAATCTTTCCCATGGCCTGCGTGGCATCCACCAGGAAGAGGGCGCCTTTCGCTTTGGCGATGCGGCCGGCTTCAGCCACTGGGAAGATCACGCCCGATTCGTTGTTGGCGGCCATGACGGCCACCAGGGCGGTATCCGACCGTACCGCGCCCTCCAGCGCGGTCAGGTCCAAGCGACCATCTTCATCCACACCCACGTCCGTGACGGTGCCGCCCTGCCCCTTCCACCACAGCACCAGGGCCCGCACGGCGGGATGCTCGACGGCGGTGGTGACCAGGTGGCGTTTGGTTGGAACGGCCTCCCATACACCGCGGAAGGCGTGATTCAGGCTCTCCGTGCCACCGGAGGTGAAGACGATCTCCGCCGGGGTGCAGCCCACCAGGGCCGCTACATGCTCCCGCGCCGCCACCACTGCGCCGTCGGACAGATGCCCCAGGGCGTAGGCTGCGCTGGCATTGCCGAAGCGCTCTGTGAACCAGGGCCGCATGGCCTCGAAGACCTCGGCATCGAGAGGCGTGGTGGCGTTGTGGTCGAGATAGATCAGGTCCATGGCTGGAATCAGTGTCCCACTTCCAGGATCACCGTAAGGGCCTGCTCACGTCCTGCAAGGCTGGGCGCCTTGCCCTGGAAAGTCTTCCCAGTGCCTCCCCCCTTGGCGCCCAGGAGGGTCGCCACAGCTTTCCCCGCTGTGGGCACATCCAAAGTCGAACCTGCGCCCGCGCTCAGCAGGAAGAGCCCCTGCCCATCCACTTCCGCAGTGAGGAACACAGCCTTGGCAGGGTCCAGACCGAGGATGCCCTTGGCCAGCTTCTGGAGGAAGGCCATGTCCCGGCCCTCCAGGTGGACTTCCACCAAGGCACCGGGCCGCGCAGCCAGAGCCACGGCCATGTGCTCCGCCAGGTCCTCCTCCAGCTTGCGGTTGCGGCGCTCCAGGGTCACCAGCTGATCGAGCTTGATCCGCAGGGCCGGTATCAGTTCCTCATCCGGTGCGCCCAGCAGGGTGCGCAGGGCGGCGTTGCGCTGTTCGTGGGCTCCGAGACGGCGACGGGCACGACCCCCGGCCACATAAAACAGGCGCGTGCCGCCCCGGATGGCCTCGGTACCCAGCAGCTTGAGGGCCTCGATCTCGCCCGTGTGCTGCAAGTGCGTCCCACCGCAGGTGTTCAGGTCCACGCCTGCGATCTGCACCAGGCGGATGTCGCCCGCATGGCCTTCGGGAAGTCCACGGGATCGCACTGGCTCCCGCCCATAGGCCTCAGGACTCACCCAGCGGGCGGAGATCTCGTGGCGGGCCCGGATCTCCGCGGCCACGGCTTCTTCCAGGCGATCCATAGCCGCAGGTGAAATCGAAGGCGCGTCCAGCTCGATATCACAAACCTGCGTCCCAAGATGAAAGGCCGTAGTCCCCCATTTGAACTGGTCCTGGGCCACGGCCGTGAGCAGGTGCTGGCCCGTGTGCTGTTGCATATGGTCAAAGCGGCGGGTCCAGTCCAGCTGGAGGGAAGCTGGACCTTCCGGGATGGCGACATCGAGAAAATGGAGAAGTTCACCCTCGCTTTTTTGGACCTCCACCACGGCCACACCATTCACCGTGCCAAGGTCACAGGGTTGCCCTCCCCCCTCGGGGTAGAACACCGTGTCCTCCAGAACGACGAAGGGGCGGCCTTGCTCTTTTCCGCACCTCAGGATGCGGGTTTCCAGGGAGGTGGCGAAAGGATCGCGCTCGTAGGTGTAGTTCACGCCCCAAGCCTAGCAGGTGCGGGAGCTACTCCGGGGTCGTGCTCCGCCCTTCCGGGCGAGGCCGATTGGCCAGCAGCGGCAGCAGGAGGAGCGGCAGGAAGAGCATGAAGAACCGTCCGGGCGGCATCAGCCAGATGGGGGCCTTGGCGAAGTAGGCCACGGCTTCGCGGGTATTGGCCTGGGGCCCATAGGCCGCGCCGCCGAGGGCGTACCCGTACGAGGCGGCCAGCCCACCCTTGGCCGCCTGGAGACCCAGGGCCAACCCGCCCATGGCCCAGCCACCAATGGAACAGCCGCCGAGGCTCAACACGCCGACGGCGCACCCGCCGAGCGCCAGCCCGCCCATGGCGAGGCCACCGAAGGCCAGGCTGCCTATGGCCAGGCCTCCTACAGCTAGGAGGGGACTGATGGCGATGTCCCCCACCGCGATCCAGGCGTGGGCCGGTCCCTTCAAATGGAGGCCCTGCCCGGTCTCACCCAGAGCCAGTTCAAACAGCGGCAGGCCCAGGAAGGAGGCCGTGGATGTGATTCGCATGGATCCCTCAAATGGATAGCCCCATGCTACGCCCCCGCCTGGACGCGATAGGCTGGAATCACCGGTTCCCATGTCCCACATCCCCCTTCCCGAGCGAATGCGTCCGACCACCCTTGACGAGGTGGTAGGCCAGGCGCATCTCCTCGGTTCCAGGGGCGCACTGACCCGGCTTACAGCGGGCGGGCGCCTGCCTTCCATGGTGATGTGGGGGCCGCCGGGCACCGGCAAGACGACCTTGGCCCGCATCCTCGCGGAGGCCACAGGCCATGGCTTCATGGAGTTCTCGGGGGCCAGCGGTAGCGCCGCGGAGCTGAAGAAATTCCTGGCGGATAGCCGCGAGATGCCCCTGTTCCGCCAGGTGCCGCCCGTGGTGTTCCTGGACGAGATTCACCGCTTCAACCGGGCCCAGCAGGACATCCTGCTGCCCTTCCTGGAGCGCGGCGAGGCCATTCTCATCGGCGCCACCACGGAGAACCCAGCCTTCTATCTGAACCCGGCGCTACGCAGCCGCTGCCAGCTCATCGCCCTGAAGGCCCTGGAGCCGACACACATTCTGAAAGTGCTCAAGCGGGCCTGGGCCAAGGAACGGGGCGATGAGCCCGAACCAGCCGAGGTCTTGAGTGGCTGTCGAACTGGGCTGGCGGGGATCTGCGCTCGGCGCTCTCGGGTCTGGAGACCTGGCTGGAGATGCCGGAACCGGACCTGGAATCCCTCCAGGGCGCCCTGGGTGGACGGATGATGTTCGACCGCGCCGACGGCCACTACGACCTGGCCAGCGCCTTCCAGAAGAGCCTGCGCGGGTCCGATGTCGATGCGGCCCTCTACTACTTGAGTCGCATGATCCGCGGCGGCGAGGATCCCCGCTTCATCGCCCGGCGGCTCCTGGTCTGCGCCGCCGAGGATGTGGGCAACGTCGATCCCCAGGCCTTCATCCTCTGCGAGGCCGCCAGCCGCGCCGTAGAGCAGATTGGCTGGCCCGAGGCCCGCATCCCCCTGGCCCAGGCAGTGATCTACGTGGCCAACGCCGCCAAGAGCAACGCCACCGTCCTGGCCGTGGACGCCGCCTTGGCTGCAGATGACGCGCCCATTCCCGAAGCCATCCGCGATGCCCACACCGCCACGGCCCGTAAGGCCGGTCGGGGCGTGGGCTACCACTATTCCCATGACGACTACAACCAAGAGCAGACCTTCCTCCCGGACAAGCTCCGGGAGACCGCCTTCTATGCGCCCAGACGTCCGCAGGAGCGCAGTTGGCGGGATCAGAAGGAACCAGATGCGGCGGTCCTGGCGCACCTGTGGCACGCCTGGAGCGAAACCCATCCGGAAGGTGGCGAACTGCCCCTAGAGGCCTGGAGCACCGACCTCTCCTGCAGTCGCGAGGCCCTGGCCAGGGCCCTAAGCAGACTAGCCTCGGGACGGTTTACTCTCATGCGAAAGCTCGAGGCAAAACCGGTCTGAGAATTCTAATCCTCGCTGGACCAGCCCAGCAGGCAGGCGCCATAGCGCTGCCCACACACGTGAATCGGTACCGTCAGCACCGTGACGATGGCGCCAGTGTCCCGAGCATAGGTTTGCACTAGGAACTCCTCGCGGTTCGAAGCCTTCTCGGCGAGATCGGCCACACCCTGGAAATCCCCACGGGTGACCCGATCCGGGAGGGCCTCGGCAACCTCGCCTAGCCCGTATCTTGCGCTCCGCACCAGCACGCGGTTATCGGTGAAGAACCGCTTCACGCGATTGCCAGCCAGATCCTGATCGGGCCGCCCCGTCCAGTCCTGGGTGAAGCGCTGGTTGTGGGAGGGGGCGTAGCTGTTGAGATCGATGATCAGCGCGAAGGTGAGGCGCGGTTCCTGGTCCATAACCTGGTCGAAGGCCTCCTGCAGAGGACGCTCCACCAAGGCGTCGTAGGCGGTGCGGTACTTGGGCGGTGTGAATCCCTCCTGAGGCACATGGACCACATTGAAGAACCGGGACAGGCTGTGGATCTCAGGACCCCGGATCTCGTGGTAGTCCAGGGCCAGCAGATCCTCCGCTCCGATCCGCCCCTCAGAGACCGGCGCCTCCAGAATTTTCGCACTCGTAATGGCCAGACTCCGGGCCAATCCCAAAGCGCGATGGAACAGGGATCCCGTGTTGTAGGCCGCCAGATGGCGGTGGCCTTCTTCCGTGAGGGAAGCCACACTGAAGGCGTCGTGGGCCACCGCGTCGGCTGCGGCCTTCAGCTTCCCGGTGGCATCCAGCAACTGCCCCGAGGCTGTCACCAGGGTTCCCGCCGACCCCTGCTGCTCGGAAGCGGTCCCCGCGAGACTGGACATGTGCCCGGCGATGGATTCAGCCAGATCGGCGATGCCCGAAAACCGCTGCTCCACGGATTCGACCTGATCCCGGGTCCTGGAAGCCAAGTCCACGCTCTGGCCCATGGCCTCCCGGGCGGGTTCCAGATCCTTTCGGATGGCCTCCAGCAGAGCAGCGATCTCCTGGGTCTGCTTGGAGGTCCGGTCTGCCAGCTTTCGCACTTCCTCTGCCACCACAGCGAAACCGCGGCCTGCGGCCCCGGCATGGGCCGCCTCGATGGCGGCATTGAGGCTGAGCATCCCCGTGCGATCCGCGATCTCCCCAATCACCAGGGAGACCTCGTTCACCTGGAGAATGTGACCCATCAGGGATTCCAGCCGCTCGGACGTGATGCCCGTCTGTTCCTGAAGCTGGCGGACCGTCGCGACAGCCAAGTCGCTTTCCTGGCGTCCCTGATGTGTCAGGTCCGCCATGAGGCGGGTGGATTCGGCCCCCTCCGCCGCGGCGCAGGCTGCCAGGGAGACACTGCCCTCCAGGCCATCCAGGGTCTCCTGGATTGATTGGGTACTGTTGAGCACTTGGTCGATTTCCCGTGCCAACGTCTGGACCCGCAAGGAGGTCCGCGCCGCCCCGGCGGCCGAACGGTTGATCACCTCTTCCAAGCCCGCAAGGTCCTGGGTGAGCTGCGCTGAACCGCCAATTGCGGAACCATCCATTGGAAGCGGAGCGGGATGAGACATTGGGACCATCCATGTAATACCCTCCCCATCGACCAATCGGCCCAGGTCTGAAGTTCAGTCCAAGTGCCCCATGCGCCCCTGCTGATAGTCCAAGACCGCCTGCTCGATCTCCTCGCGGGTGTTCATCACGAACGGGCCGTAGTGGGCAATGGGGTCGCCAATGGGCTCACCGGCCAACAGCATGAGGCTGGCGGGCGAGGTGGCCTCCAGTTCGACCGTATCCCCATCGCCCAGCAGGGCCACCGTGTCCGCCCCGACAGTCGTGCCTTGGATGCGGACCGAACCGTGCAGGGGCACAACAGCGGCGGTCCATCTGGCCGGGAGAGCGTGCTCGAACCGGGCGCCGGTTTCGAGCTCCAGATGGGCACAGGCAATCCTGGCAGGTGTCCGGGCTGGGCCCATCGTGCCCGCCCAAGTGCCCGCCAAGGCGCGGATGCGACCCCCGGGAAGGACCTGCCAGGGCAGGCTCTCGGGCTGAAGGTCGGTGTAACCGGGCGCCGTGCCTTTTTCCGACTTCGGCAGATTGATCCAGAGCTGCACGCCTTCGATGGGTCCGCCGGTCTCAAGGTGTTCCGGCACCGGCATCTCCTCATGGATGATGCCCGATCCGGCGTTCATCAACTGGGCTCCGCCAGGTCGCAGCAGGCCGGAACCACCCGTACTGTCCCGGTGCCGGAAGGCGCCCTGGATGAGGTAGGTAAGGGTCTGGAAACCCCGGTGCGGATGCGGTGGAAAGCCTGCGTCCGTGCCCGGGGGCAGCACCATGGGGCCGAAGTGGTCCATCAGCAGGAAGGGATCCATGGTACGGAAGGCATCCGCCCCGCGCTGGCCCCGACCCGGCACCAGACGGGTCAGGGGCACGCGGTTGCCATCTTCCGTGGGCAGGCCCTGGATAATGGAGGCAACAGACTTGATGGACATGGGGGTCTCCTCAGGCGAGGTCAAAGAACAGAATTTCCGACGGTGATTCGGCGGCCACCGTGAGCCCGGATTCGCCCTGCGTGCTGGCGCTGTCGCCCGCTTTCATGACTATTCCGTTGAGGCTCGTGGATCCCGTCGCCACCTGCAGGAAACCATGCCGTCCTGGGGGAATCGAGGCCCGGACCTCTTGGCCAGTCTCGAGCCGGGCCGCGTAGACCCTTACCTCCTGGAAGAGCCGCACGGACCCCTCTGCACCGTCGGGACTGGCGATGAGCCGGAGGTGGTTCCGCAGGTCCGCCGCCGGGAAGACCACCTGGTCATAGCGGGGTGTCAAACCCTGCCGCTCCGGAAGAATCCAGACTTGCAGGAAATGCACGGACTCGGAGGCCGAGGCATTGAACTCGCTGTGGCGGATGCCCGTGCCCGCACTCATGACCTGGGCCTCGCCGGGCCTGATGACGCCGTGGGTACCCAGGCTGTCGCGATGTTCCAGAGCGCCCGAGAGCACCCAGGTAAGGATTTCCATATCCCGGTGGCCATGGGTGCCAAAACCCTTGCCGGGCTGCACCCGGTCCTCGTTCAGCACCCTCAAGGCGTGGAACTGGGTGTGCTCGGGATCGAAATAGTCCCCGAAGGAGAAGGTGTGGTAGGTATCAAGCCATCCAAAATCGAAGTGTCCGCGAGAACCAGCCGGCCGAGGGTTGATCATGGTGCCTCCCGATTCCATTTTAGGTGTTGCAACTCATAATTCAAGTCCCGGACAAAAATACAGGAGCCGATTGAGGACCTGGGACTTATCTTTGAAGTGTCCGAATGGAGGTCGCCGTGATCACACGGGTATTGGTGGGAGTGGATTTCTCTGATGCTTCCAAGCAGGCTCTGGAGCGTGGTGGCAGCTGGGCGGCCCAGTGCGGAGTGCCCTTGGTGGCCATGCACATACTCCAGCCGCCGGCACCCATGCTGCCAGAGGCCCAGATCGCCCTGCCCGACCCCGCTTGGCTCCACACCATGGAGGATCACGCCCGCGAGCAGTTGGAGGGCTTGATCAAACCCTATGCGGCAGCCTCGGTGATCGTGAAGTGGGGCAGCCCCGCGGAGGAGTTGATTTCGGAAGCCGACCCCAAGACTCTGCTGGTGGTGGCCCAAGTGGGCCACTCCACTCTGGAGCGCCTGCTCTTCGGCAGCACCGCCGCACGGGTGGTGCGGCTGGCGCCTTGTGATGTGCTGGTGGTGCGCACCGAGAAGGCGAAGTAGTTTCTTCTGTCTTTCCAATCCTCCAAAAAGCGGGCCATTCGGCCCGCTTTTTGGAGGTAGGACGGATTCACCGGTAGGCCGGAATCCCAGTTACTTCCTGCCCGATGATCAGGGTGTGCATATCGTGAGTGCCCTCGTAGGTGTAGACGCTTTCGAGGTTGGCCATGTGGCGCATGATGGGGTACTCGTCGAGGATGCCGTTGGCGCCGAGGATGGTGCGGGCCTTGCGGCAAACTTCGAGGGCCATGTTCACGTTGTTCATCTTGGCCATGGAGACCTGGGCAGTGGTGAAGGTCTTGGCATCCTTCAGACGGCCGAGCTGCAGGGCCAGCAGCTGTCCCTTGGTGATCTCGGTGACCATCCAGGCCAGTTTCTCCTGCTGGAGCTGGAACCCGGCAATGGGCCGGTCGAATTGGATACGGGTCTTGGCGTAGTCCAGGGCGCACTGGTAGCAGGCGTCCGCAGCGCCTAGGACGCCCCAGGCGATGCCGAAGCGGGCCTGGGTGAGGCAACCCAGGGGGCCCTTCAGACCCTTAACGTTAGGCAGCAGGCTCGCCTTTTCATCCACGATGACGTCCTCCAACACCAGCTCGGAGGTGGTAGAGGCGCGCAGACTCCACTTGCCCTTCATTTCGGGGGCGCTGAAGCCGGGCGTGCCCTTCTCCACCAGGAAGCCGCGGATGCCATCCTCGGTCTGGGCCCACACCACGGCCACGTCGGCCACGGTGCCGTTGGTGATCCACATCTTCGTGCCGTTGATGCGCCACTTGCCCCCTGGCTCGCGAATGGCCTTGGTGAGCATGCCGCCGGGGTTGGAGCCGAAGTCCGGCTCCGTGAGGCCGAAGCAGCCGATTTTCTCGCCGGTGGCCAGCTTGGGCAGCCAGTTGCGTTTCTGATCCTCGCTGCCATAAGCGTAGATGGGCCACATGGCCAAACTGCCCTGCACCGAAGCGAAGGAGCGCAGGCCCGAATCGCCCCGCTCCAGTTCGTACATCAGGAGCCCGTAGGCAACGTTCGAGACCCCCATACAGCCGTATTCCTCGGGCAGCGAAGGTCCATAGAAACCGAGCTCACCCATCTTGGGGATGAGGTGCTTGGGAAAGGTCTGTTCCTGGGCATGCATCTCGATAATGGGCAGCACTTCGGCGTTGACAAATTTGCGGGCCGCTTCGCGGATCATCCGCTCTTCGTCCGTGAGCAGGCCCTCGAAGCCCATGTAGTCGGTGATGTGAGTGAAGGTGGCGTAGGCGCCGGTCATGGAACCTCCTGGTTGCCCTGAAGCCTCGGGCGGATAAGAGTGCCTAGACACTCTGAACGGCGCTGCATCAGCGCGCCGGGGCCAAGTCTACCGCCCCGTCAAAGCAGGACCAGAGGCACTTCCCGATCCATGGCCCCGATGGCTGTCATGTCGGCCATCGCCTTGACGAAGTGCAAACCCCAGGCCCGAAGCCAACCACCCTCCCCGTGGGTCACTCCCCTTCCAGCATCCTCTGCCCCGTGGCGTGGGGGGTTTCGTGGCAGTGGCGGCAGCGGGCCTCATAGGCTTCGGCAGCGCCCACCAGCACCTGGCCGCCGGTATGCACCAGACGCTGGGTGCGTCCTGCCAGAGCACCACAGACCATACAGATGGCCTGGAGTTTGGTGACATATTCCGCCTTCGCCAGCAACAGGGGCATGATGCCGAAGGGCTCGCCATTGGAATCCAGATCCAGGCCGCCGGCGATGACGCGCACCCCCCGATTGGCCAGATCCTCGAGGATGGGGATAAGGCCCTCATCCATGAACTGCACTTCATCCAGGGCCACCACTTCCGCCTCCGGATCCAGATGCCTGGCCAATTCCACAGTGTCCTTCACGGGGATCGCCTCGTGCTTACGTTGGCTATGACTGGCGATGGCGGAAGCATCGTAGCGGTCATCCAGGGCGGGCTTGAACACTTGGACCTTCTGCTTGGCGATGATGGCCCGCCTGATGCGCCGGATAAGCTCTTCCGACTTACCGGAGAACATGGGCCCGCAGATCACCTCCAGGGAACCCTGGCGCTGGTGCACAATCATCGAAGGTCCTTAGGAATCATCTGGGAACAACTGCCTACTTCTTGTGGGCGGGTTCGGAAACGGGCGCAGCCATCTGAACCATGGGATCAGGGAATCTGGTGAGGTCCGCCACGGGATTCATCCCCTCCAGGGGCCTACCCAGGTCCTTGGCGAGCAGGACGCCTCCATCCTTCGGAGAGGCCATCCTGAACGCCCAGGCCTGCCGGAGCCGAGTCGGTCCCTCCGGCACCACCCGCACGTCCACGGGTTGGAGGCTGGCCAGACCCATGTTCATCGAGCCCCGATGATGCGGCACGTACAGCATCAGGGGCAACAGGAATCCCAGGGCCACGAGGGGCCACAGGAGCCGACTGGAGTCCCATTCCTTGGGCATCTGCTCGGAAACTCCGTCCATCACCCAGGGCCGGATCACCTTCGGGGCATCCCCAGTGACGGGTTCCAGCAGTCCGGCTTCAATGAGATCCGCAATGGCCTTGCAGGTATCCAGTTCCTCGTAGCGGCTGACCTGAATGATGTCCTTGATGCTTTCCGGGTGGTCAAAGTAGGAAAGGACCATCTCCTGCTCATGCGAGAGCCCCGATGACCCTTGCTGCATCTGCCCCTTGCCATCCAAGAGCGACGACACATCCCGATCGATGTCGAGGTGCAGCGCCTGGGCTTTCGCCGACCTGGCAAGAGGCACCTCCATGCCTGGCAGGCGCCGTTCGACCTCCGGCCATTCGTCCTGGATGCGGGCCGCCTCCATCAGCACCGTATCCACGGGAATAGGAACGAAATGGTCCCGGTCCAGGTCCGGCGGCAGCATGGAGTCGAAGCGGTAGTCGCCCTCCACCCAGCGGAACGTGCGATGAAGAATGGCCGTGGCCTGGTTGAACAGGGCGTCCTGCAGATCCGAGGGATTCACCTTGCCGCTCTCCAGCAAAAGTGTTCCCATGCGCTTCAGCGTCTGCCGCTGCACCTGGACCATGCCCAGGAGTTCCTCGCCCGTGAGACGACCCAGGCGCACGAGCATGGTGCCGAGGCGGTCTTCCATGCGGACCTGATTCGAGTCACAACCGACGATCTCGCCATTCTCGAAGAAGACCTTGACGAACTCCTGCCCCTGGGAAAGCACGAGGGTGCCGTTCTTCCCCTGGATCTTGATCATGTTGAAGAGAGAGAAAAGATCGAAGTCGCGGAGAGATCCTTCCAGTGCCATCTCAGACCCTCCCCAGGACCAGCTTCAACCAAGATCGGAGGTAGAAGAGACCCACAAAGATCGCGCCGACCGCCAGCCAAGTGGAGGTGGGGTCGGCCAGGATCTCGCCGGGATAGCGCACGGATCGGCCCGTGGCGAGGATCATGCCCACAGCCAGACAGAAGGGCAGGAATTCGATCAACCCTTCCCGGGTCTCCCCCATGAAGGCCAGGTCACACCCCGGCAGCAGCACGATGAGGGTCTTGTGGATCCACCGGGTGGACTGCTGATGGCCCGCCACTTCATCAAGTTTTTTCCTGCGGTTCTCCGTGTGGAGTCCGTCCCGGAGGACAAAGAGGTGATGGCATTTCTGACAAACCTCCGTATCGGGGCTGTCCGTCGTATGGAATGCTTCTCCACAGCGGACGCACTGGGTCGGATGGGCCATACGGACGCTGGCCCTGACTCGAGCCAGGAAAGCGACGAGCCCCAAAATGGGCAGCAGCAACGCGAACAGGAAGGAAGGATCCGTGAGGTGGAGCCCCGATTCCTTGCTCCCTCCCGCGGCCTCCACCAGGGCCTGGACCCGCTCAGGCGAGTCCGGCAGGGGCATCGGATAGGTCCGGACATCCTTCTGTGCGTCATTCAGGGCAATCAGAAGGGCGTAATCATCCGGCGCTGCGGCCTGGGCTGCATCCCGTTTCGAGGCACCCTGGGTAGTATCAAGCCGATTGAAAGCCAGGATGCTCTGGTTCAGCAACACCTCCATCTTCGGCCCAGCCAGAAGGGCCATCTCGAAGGATTGGTCGGCCCCTGCCACATCCCCCGACTGGTACCTGGCGACGCCGAGGTTGTTGAGTACCGCAGCCTGCTCAGGGTGCTTCCCCACCAACCCCTGGAAGGTAGCGGCGGCAGCCTTCCAATCCTGATTCTGCAGCTGGCTCCATCCGGTCAGGAAAGTCTGATCCAAGGGAGCAAGCAGACGAATCGTTGCGGAGGATATTGGCTGCACCTGGGGTTGCAGTTGAAGGGTCAGCAGGCTCGGCTGGGGCTCCCTTGCAGCCCAAGGTTCCAAGGCAGCCAATGCGGGATGCACAAGCTGCAGCAGCAGGATGAAAGCGGTCACCTTGACTTCCGCCCCGAGGAGGAAGGGCGCCAGCAGGAAGAGCCAAACCATGGCTGCAACCATCGGATCCAGCCCCAGGATGACTGGCCCTGCGAGGATCAGGGCCCCGATGACGGCAGCCAGAAAGGGAGGGCGGCCCTTGTGCTGCAGAGGTTCCTCCCACAGGTGCCGAAGGGCATTCCGGTACCGGAGCCCCATGGTCAAGGCCCACCCCCAGAGCAACAAGGTCGCGGCAAGGCGAAGCATGCCGAGATGCTGGATAAACCAGAGCCAGCGGTGGGCAGGGTGGTTGAGGCGCAGACGGGTGAGTCTCATTAGATCGGGGAAACTCCACAACCAACCCTGCACCCCCTGTTGCCGCATGAGCGTAATCCTTGTACCCAGCAGCGTCGGATGATCCGGTGCCCATCGCTCCACAGCCTGGAGCCCCTCCAGGCCCAGGGGCACTTTCCCGGTCATTCCCTGTTGCCGGGCCCACAAGGCCACTGCTTCGACCAGAGGTGCCACGTCGAGCGTTGAATAGGTGCGACGGAAAGCCTCCACCTCCAGTTGGGCCGCCCGGACTGCCTCCGGGTCCCCCTTGCCGAGGGCTTCGAGGAGTCGCTGAGCTCGGTGGCTGAGGGCGATGGCGGGAAGCGACTCGACTGAAGCAGGAGCTGAGTTGGTTTGGATGGGGTCCTTGGCCGGACCCGCAGCAGCAACCAGAGCTGCGGCGATCACCAGGAAAGTGGTCCGGAAGGCCTGCATGCAGCCCATGCTGATCCTCCTCACGCTTGCCCCTTCGATGGCACAAGTGCTTCCGTGGCTGGCTTGAGGTCCATCACGCGCATGCGCAGCTGGTAGAGGATTTCGTCAAGTTGTGCCGTCTCTGCATCCGTTCGCGACCCTTCGGTCTTCTCCTTGAGCACACTGAGGAGATCCACATAGAACCTCGCCACCACAGGATTCGCGGGAGGGACCTCTTTCACCATCGGATGCGGCACCCCCATAGATAGCAATGCCTGTTCAGTCAGGAGGTGCATCAGAGCCGTCAAGGATGCTTCCGGCACCGCTGGATTCATGGGCTACCTCAAACACTTTCAGGACTTGTCTGTCGGGAAGCCTACCACAGCCCGAATTTTCCTGCATCTGGAGCGGAATCGCGGACCTTTCAAAGCAACGAAGAGCCCGATAGTGCTTCTTTTTGACGAAAAGCACTCGGCGCCTGACCAACGCTGTGGAAGGATGGATGGGTTTGGAGGAAGCCCCATGCGACGCCTATTACTAGCAATTATGGTCCCTGCCGCCTGTTTGATCATGCAGGCGCAGACCACTGGTCGGATTACCGGAAAGATCCTCAACAAAGAGGGCAAGGCCATTCCGGGGGCTAAGGTCAATCTGAAGCGCATGGATATCAACTGGAGCAAGGACATTACTCCCGACAAGAATGGCCATTTCATTCAAGTGGGCCTTGAACCTAAGGAATACATCCTCACTGTCGCTGCAGAAGGCTACGTCGAGTACACGGAACAACCCATCAAGATCCCTCTGGGAGATGTCCTGGTCCGGAACATCACCCTTCTTACAAAGACCGAAACACGTTCCCAGGCCATTGCTCTCGTTCCAAAAACCGCACCAGAAGATCCCGGCGCCACCTTCGATGCAGAGGGACGCGATGCGTTCAACCAAGCCATCCCACTTTATAACGAAGGCAAGTTCGGAGACGCCCTCCCCCAGGTCGAGAAGGCTTACAAGACCCTTACCGAGGCCATGGACAAACTGAAGGATGAACAAGCCAAGACCAATCTGGTCCCAGAATTGCTAAAAGTCGAGCGGGTACTGGGCATCTGCCTGGCCCGCGCAGGTGTCAAGAAGGAGGACGCTGAGCCCTACCTTCTCAAGGCCCTGGAGCGGAACCCCAAGGATGAACCGGTCCTCAGTGGACTCGTTGAAACGAGCAAGGCCAAGGCCGACAAGGTTGCAGAGCAGAAGTACACCGCCATGCTTGAGAGCCTTCATGGCCCGAATCCGGATGTGTTCTACAACAAGGGCGTGGAGGCCTTCAATGCTGGGAAATCCAAGGAGGCCAAGACCCACTGGCTGAAGACCCTTGAGATTGCCCCGACCTACGCTGAAGCCCACTACATGCTGGCCATGGTTGAATTCGGTAACAACAACCTCAGAGGCACCAAGCAGCACCTCCAGAAGTATCTGGAACTGGCACCAAACGGAAAGAACGCCGCCACCGCCAAAGAAATGCTGAAGGATCCCTCGCTCAAGAACATCAAGTAACCATTCGCGCTAGAACGTGAGGGCCTCGATCGGGGCCCTCACGTTCTAGCGTCAGGAAAAAGATCAACTCAATTCGAGGCTGATGGGGCAGTGGTCGGAGCCCAGCACGTCGGTATGGATGCGGGCATCCTGAACGCGAGCAAGCAACTGGCGGCTGGCCAGGAAGAGGTCAATCCTCCAGCCCACGTTCCGCTCACGGGCGCCACCCCGGGCGGTCCACCAAGTATAGAGGCCCGGCACATCCGGATTCCGTTCTCGCAGAACGTCCACCAAGCCGGCGTTCAGGTAGAGCTTGAAGTCCTCCCGCTCCTCGGGTGTAAAACCTGGGTTCTTCGTGTTGTCCTTGGGCCGGGCGAGGTCGATCTCCTCAGGAGCCACGTTCATGTCGCCCGTGAGGATCACCTGGTTCCCCTCTGCGTGGTGCTTCGCCACGATACCCGCGAGTTCCCTCGCGAACTGACGCTTGAAGGGGAGCCGCACCAGCCCCTGGGAGGCGTTCGGAAAGTAGCCTGCAATGAAGACAAGCCTGTCCTTCCTGGACACGATCATCCGCCCTTCGGCGTCGTAGCCATCGGTTCCCAGGCCCTTGATGTGGCGGAAGCCCAGGTCCTTCTTCGAGAGCGTGGCCGAACCGGCATAGCCCTTCTTGCTGGCGGCGGGGAACCAACAGACGTCGTAGGCACTCTCCAGTTGGCGTCGGACACCGAGATCCACCTCTTCCCACTCGCTTCGGATCTCCTGGAGAGAGAGCACGTCGGGTTCGGCCAGCTCAAGCCAGTCCATGAAACCTTTTTTCAGGACCGAGCGGAAGCCATTCACGTTCCAGCTGTAGAACTTCATGGAGCCTCCTCAGGAGAGTAAAGCCGCATAAGCCTCGGCATCGAATCCGATGATGGTACCCCTGGGGTGGACGAGGATCGGCCGCTTGAGCAGGTTGTTGTCCTGCACCATCAGCTCGATGGCCTCGACCTTGGAAAGGCTGCGATCCCTGAGCCCGAGTTCCTTGTACTTGGGGCTCTTGGTCCCCAGCATCGGCGATGGGTCTGAGGGCAGCAGGCGCCCCAGTTCCGCGGCTTCAAGCGGTTGTTTGAAGTAGTCACGGATCTCCACATCGATGCCCAGCTCCGCCAGCTTCGCCTTGGCGTTGCGGCAGGTGGTGCAACTCGATTTCATCCAGAGTACGACCTTCACAACTCCTCCACGAAGCGATCCAGCAGGCGATCAGTCTTCCAGCGCATGATACCGAACAGCAAGAATCCAGCCCAACCCCGCATCCGGCCCTCCAGCCGCAGATGAGCGCCTCTGGCGTCTGGCCGGATGATCAGGCTCCCCTGTTCCAGGGCGCCCCAGCGAGCCCGTTCCCAACGAAGGTGAAGCGCCTCCGCACTGCCTTCCATTGGGAGCCAGGTCAGGAGCGATTTCAGGGAACGGAATCCCGAGGGCGATGGGAGGGCGTTCAGTCGATCCGCGATCCGGTTGAAGGGCGCATCTGTGAGGAGCTCGGCCTCGAAGCTGAAGACTGGTTCTTTCACTTCACCAGGAACCCGGGTTGGGCGTCGCCCTGCGGCGCCACCAGATAGGGCTTGCTGGCATTGTCGCTGGCCGCCAGCAGCATGCCGTGACTTTCGATGCCCATGAGCTTGCGGGGCGCCAGATTCGCCACCACCACGACCAGACGGTTCAGCAGGTCGGCGGGCTCATAGGCCTTGCCGATGCCGCCTACGATGGTGCGCTGCTCCAGGCCGATGTCCACCTTCATCCGGATGAGCTTGTCGCTCTTCGGAACGCGTTCGGCTTCCAGGATCTTCCCGACACGCAGGTCCACCTTGAAGAAAGTGTCCGCGTCCACGGTCTCACGGATCTCTGGCACGTCGAGGTTGGGCCGGCTCCCGGCAGGAGACTCAGGAGCCATCAGTTCTTCCATTTCCTTCTCCTTGTCGATGCGCTGGAACAGGGGCTTGGGATCGCCGATGGGGCCGATGGCGGGGCCATCCAGGGCGAATCCATGGAAGGTCGTATCGGCCACCTGGGTGCGGTGGCCCAGGGATTCCCACAGCGTCTGAGCCAATTCGGGCATCACCGGCGCCACCAGCAGGGCCGTTGCCCGCAGGGCCCGGTAGAGGTTGGCCAGCACGGCATCCAGCTTGGGATCGTTCGCGGGGTCCTTGGCCAATTTCCAAGGTTCAGCTTTGACGATGTAGCCATCCAGGGCGCGCAGGTAGGCCCACAGGACCTCCAGCGCAGCGTTGAAGTCGTTGGCCCGGGCCTGCTCCAGGTACTGGGGGAAGACCTCCAGCAGTTGTTGAGCCATCGTCTGGTCCAGGTCATCCATGGCGCTCGGGATGGGCACAAAACCGCTGCGATAGCGGTGGATCATGCTGAGCGTGCGAGAGGCCAGGTTGCCCAGCCCATTGGCCAAGTCGGCATTGAGACGATCCATGAAGCCCTCGAGGCTGAAACCGCGATCGTGTCCAACCTGCATCTCGCGCATGAAGTAGAAACGCAGGGCATCATTGCCGAATCGCAGCAGCGTATCCGGGCGCACGACATTGCCCCGGCTCTTGGACATCTTGTCCTCGCCCATGAGCCACCAGCCGTGGGCCAGAATGGTGGTGGGCTGGAACACACCCGCGGCCATCAGGAAAGCCGGCCAGTAGACCGCGTGGAAACGGAGGATATCCTTCCCGACAATCTGCAGGTCCGGCGGCCAACAGTTGACTGGACAGCCGGTAAGGTAGTTGAGGAGCGCGTCGAACCAGACGTAGATGACATGTTTCTCATCACCCGGCACCGGGATGCCCCAGCTGATGCTGGTGCGGCTGATGGAAAGATCCTGCAAGCCACCTTCCACGAAACGCTTGACCTCGTTGAACCGGAAATCCGGCTGGACGAACTCTGGACGCTCCTCGTAGAGCTTCAGCAGACGGTCCTGGTAGGCACTGAGACGGAAGAAGTAGGTCTCCTCCTCCAGCTCCACCAGCTGGTGCCCGAGCCCCTGAGCTTGCAGTTCTTTGGCCTGCAACTCGGTGACGTAGGCCTCGTCACTCACGGAATACAGCCCCTTGTAGGTGGATTTGTAGATGTCGCCCTTGTCCAGCAGACGCTTGAAGAGCCGCTGAACCTGGGTCTTGTGGTCCTCGTCCGTGGTGCGGATGAAGCGGAAGTGGGTCATGCCCATGCGCTTCCAGAGCTCCGTATAATTGGCTACCACCTCGTCGGCCAGCTGCTTGGGCGTGATGCCCCGGGCCGCAGCAGCCTTCTCCACCTTCTGGCCATGCTCATCCGTGCCGGTGAGGAAGTACACCTGCTCCCCACGCATACGATGGAACCGGGCGATCACATCCGCCAACACCGTCGTATAGGTGTGGCCGATGTGGGGCCGGTCATTGACGTAGTAGATGGGGGTCGTGAGGTAGAAGGGCTTGGACACGGCAACTCCGAGCCTTTCAGTCTACAGGTCCCGAGCCCTCTCCGCGAGGTGCCTCCTCAGCGGGCCCGGCGCTTCCAGCAGGTCGCCACATGATCATCCGTCATCCCCACCGCCTGCATGTAGGCGTACATGATGGTGGGACCCACGAACCGGAAACCCCGCTTTCTGAGAGTCTTGCTGAGAGCCTCGGCTTCTGGAGTTACCGTGGGCACGTCGGCCAGCGTCCTGGGATGGTTCACCTTCGGATCGCCGCCCACGAAGGGCCATAGGAAGGTATCGAAGCTGCCGAACTCGCGCTGGATCTCCAGGAAGGCCCGGGCATTGTCCCGGGCGGACCACACCTTCAAACGGTTGCGTACGATGCCTTCATCCAGCAGGAGTTGTTCCAGGTCTGCATCGGACAGACGGGCCACCAGGGTGGGTTGGAAGTCCCGGAAGGCGCGACGGTAGGCTGCCCGTTTCCGCAGGATGGTGATCCAGCTCAACCCCGCCTGGGCGCCCTCCAGCACCAGCATCTCGAAGAGGTGCCGGTCATCGTGTGCCGGGAGGCCCCATTCCCTGTCGTGGTAGGCAATGTACAGGGGGTCCGTACCACACCACCCGCACCGGGGCCTTGCATCCTGATCAAGCCCAGACATGCCACTCCCTCCACACGCCATTTATTTACTAACGCAGAACCGGGCGGCCAAGCCGCCCGATTCTACGCAGAACGAAGGTGGAATTACGCCTCCACCACCGTCGCCTTGATGATCCGATCATCCCCCTTGATGGCCTGGACGACGGCGATATCAGCATCCGAGACACACTGGCCGAAGACCGTGTGCACTCCATCCAGGTGCTTCACGTTGCCGCGATCCCCATTGACCACGAAGAACTGGCTGCCGCCCGTGTCCTTGCCTGCGTGGGCCATGGAGATGGCGCCCAGCTTATGCTGGTGTGGATTGCCGGCGGTTTCGCACTTGATGTGCCAGCCGGGACCTCCCGTGCCAGGCCTGCCCGAGGCGCCGACCCGGGTATTGGGGCACCCACCTTGGATCATGAAGTTGGGGATGACGCGGT